>JBFLWJ010000004.1:0-90025 GCA_040757835.1 Actinomycetota bacterium | reverse complement strand
GGCTCCGGGGGGGCTATCATCACCTGGCAGGATTACCGCTCCGGGAAATGGGACATCTATGCCCAGCGGGTAAACGCGTCCGGCACCCCACAGTGGACCGCGGACGGGGTGGGCATCCGCACCGCTTCGTCAATTAACGCCGCATCCCCCCATATAACCTCGGACGGCTCCGGTGGGGCTATCATCACCTGGCAGGATTACCGCTCCGGGAAATGGGACATCTACGCCCGGCGGGTGGACGCGTCCGGCACCCCACAGTGGGCCGCGGACGGGGTGGGCCTGCGCACCGCAGCAGCAGGCAGCACTGATTACCCCCAGATAACCTCGGACGGCTCCGGTGGGGCTATCATCACCTGGCAGGATTACCGCTCCGGGAAATGGGACATCTACGCCCGGCGGGTGGACGCGTCCGGCACCCCACAGTGGGCCGCGGACGGGGTGGGCCTGCGCACCGCTGCGGCAAACGGTGCCGCATCCCCCCAGATAACCTCGGACGGCTCCGGTGGGGCCATCGTCACTTGGCAGGACTACCGCTCCGGCAGCAAGTACGACATCTACTCCCAGAGGGTGGACCACGAGGGAAATCCGCTGTGGGATGCGGACGGGGTGGGCCTGCGCACCGCCGCGGCAAACGACGCCTCATACGCCCAGGTAGCTCCGGACAGCTCCGGGGGGGCCATCGTCACCTGGCGGGACGAACGCTCCGGGAGCAAGTACGACATCTACGCCCAGAGGGTATCCAACCCCGCTCCCACCGTCACCGTCGTATCCCCCAATATATGCTCCGACGGCGGCGTGGTGACCATAAACGACCTCTCCGGGACCTGGTTCAGCGACGTCGGGGGAGCGCCCGATGTGCGCCTGCAGAAGAGCGGGCAGCCGGACATCGTCGCCGGCAACGTGGTCGTGGTCTCCGGGGGACAGATAACCTGCGACTTCGACCTCAGTGGCGCCGCCGTGGGAGTATGGGACGTCCAGGTGCAGAACCCCGACGGGCAGAGCGGCACCCGCGCGGGCGCCCTCACTGTAACCCACTCCTACGACGTGAATGCGTCCGTGGCGGGAGGTCACGGCGTCGTGGCCCCCGCAACCCAGACCGTGTTCCGCCTGGGCAGCGCCTCCGTCTACATCTACCCCGACCCCCACTATCACGTCGCCGCCATCTGGGATAACGGTGCCCTGCAGTCCAACGCCAACCCCTATGTCATCACCGGCGTCCTCAATGACCATGACGTCGAGGTGGTCTTCGCCCCGGATACCTATAGCGTGGATGCCGTGGTATCCGGCGGGGGCGGTGCGGTGAACCCTGCCACCCAGACGGTGAACCACGGGGAAAACGCCTTTATCGACATCACCCCGGACCCCGGGTATCACATCGCCTCCATAGAAGACAACGGCTCCTATCCGCCCATCGCCAATCCCTATGTGATCACGGGAGTCGCTTCGGACCACACCGTAATCGTGACTTTTGCGCTCGACACCCTCGCCGTGAACGCCTTTGCGCTGGGCGGACACGGCACGGTGGTCCCGGTGAGCCAATCCACGGAATATAGCGGCACCGCCACCGTCTATATCTACCCCGACCCCCATTATCAAGTCGCCTCCATCTGGGACAACGGAGCCCCACAGGCCGTGGCCAATCCCTACGTCATCAACAACGTCGTCGAGGACCATGACGTGTACGTGGTCTTCGCCCTGGACAACTATACCGTGGATGCCGCGGTATCCGGTGGGGGCGGCACGGTGAACCCCGACACCCAGAAGGTGAATCACGGGGAAAACGCCGCCATCAACATCACCCCCGACCCCGGGTACCACATCGCCTCCATAGAAGACAACGGCGCCTACCCACCCATCGCCAATCCCTATGTCATCAGCGGCGTCGCCGCCGATCACACAGTAGTGGTGACTTTCGCCCTCAACACCTACACCGTGACCGCCTCCATCGAGTGGGGTCACGGCATCATCCTGCCGGCGGTCCAGGCAGCCGAATTCGGGGACAACGCCAGCATCCTGATCTGGCCGGACACCGGCTACAAGATAAGCGCGATAACCGATAACGGCGTCCCACAGGCCATAACCAACCAATATTTCATGAACTACGGGGTCATGAGCATCGCCGAGGACCACGAAGTGAAAGTGACTTTCGGCGAGGATCGTTTCAACGTGTACGCCAACGTATTCTCCGGCAGCGGCGAGGTCGACCCGGCGACCCAGGAAGTGGAATGCCCGGATCCCGCCTACATCGTTATCAACCCCGATCCCGGATACCATATAGTGCGCATAGAAGACAACGGCGTGGTCCAGCCTCCCGTTGCCGACCCCTACCACAGCTGCACCTATACCATCGAGAGCGTGCGCGAAGAACACGTCGTGATGGTCTCCTTCGAGAAGAACGACTGCACGGTGAGAGCCTCCGTTCCGGGAGGGCACGGCACGGTGGCCCCGGCGGCCCAGACGGTTGTCTACAAAAACGGCGCCACCATCAGTATCTACCCCGACCCCGGTTACCATATCGCCTCCATCTGGGACAACGGCGCCATGCATACCGTGGCCAACCCCTACGTCATCGACCAGGTGTTGGAAGACCATAACGTGTACGTGGTCTTCGCCATCGACACCTTCACCATCGACGCCGATTGCGATCCCATCGTGGGCACTGTCTTCCCGGAGGTCCAGACAGTGGACTATGGGGCCACCGCGAGCATCGGCATCAACCCGGAGCCCGGGTACCGCATCGTCAGCATAGTCGACAACGGCGTGGTCATGGGCGCGGCCAGCCCCTACGTGATCGCGGGCGTCGATGCAGACCATTTCATCGAAGTCTATATGCTCCCGCAGGACTTCACCGTCACCGCCTCGGTGCTGGGCGGCCACGGCGCGGCCGCGCCTCCTACCCAGAAGGTCTACTACGGCGAAGCTGCGTCCGTGACCATCTACCCCGACCCCGGCTACCGCATCGCCTCCATCTGGGACAACGGCGCCCTGCAGGCCGTATCCAATCCCTACGCGATCGCCAATGTCACATACGGCCACGATGTCGCGGTGGTCTTCGCCCTCATACCCACGCCGGCCATCTATTCCGTCTCCCCCACTGTGGGCCAGACCGGCACGGAGGTGACTATCGACGGGGCCAACTTCGGGGAACCGAATGAAAGCTCGTATGTCTCATTCGGGAACGTGATAGCCCACGATCTTACCGCCTGGACGGACAACCAGATAAAATGCCTGGTGCCGGCGGGAGCCTCCGGAGCGGTGAACCTGACGGTTACCACGGGCGGGGGGCAATCCGACGGGGTCGCCTTCAAGGTGAAGCCCTACATAAGCGCGATGACTCCGGCATCCGGAGTATCCGGCACGGTGGTGACCGTGACCGGGACGGGATTCGGGGCGACGCAGGGGACCTCGTACGTCTCCTTCGGGAGCGTCAAGGCGACCAGCTACACCTCCTGGTCAAGCACCCAGATCAAGGTCAAGGTGCCCGCGGAGGCTGCAGGCGCGGTCAACCTCACGGTGACCACGGCCGGGGGCAAGTCCAACGGGACCGCCTTCAAGGTGGTCCCGCGCATCACCAGGATTACCCCCACCTCAGGACCGGTGGGTACGGTAGTGACCATCACCGGTACCGGATTCGGAGCTACCCGGGGCACCTCATACGTGAAGTTCGGGAGCGTAAAGGCGACCAGCTACGCCTCCTGGTCAAGCACCCAGATCAAGGTCAGGGTGCCATCCATCGGCGCGGGCGCCAAGCTGATCAAGGTGACCACGTCGGGAGGCACCTCGGGGGGTGTCACCTTCACCGTGAACTAGGGCGTGCAACGTCGTCAAGTTTGGTGGCGGTGCTGAAATACGCGAGGGGAGCGGGGCTCCACCTCCAAACTGTGGGGCTCCGCAATTGAAGGCTTTTACCTGCCTGGCGGAGAACAGATGGGTGACGACACGGCTCCGGAAAGAGGTGGGATGATGAAGAGAGCAGCCATCGCGTTCCTTCTCCTGGCGCTGGCGACCTCGTGCCTCGGCGGCCTGGGGTGCGGGGGCGCGGACACCCCGGAGCAGGTGGCCGACAAGTTCGTGCAGGCGATGCTGGACGAGGACGGGGACGCCGCCTGGGCCGTCGTCACCGAGGCCAGCAAAGAGGGGATCAGCAAGGAGGAGCTGGTCGAGGGCGGCTCCGAGGGCATAGAGGGTTACACCATGGGCGACGCTTCAGTCGCCGGGGATGAGGCAAGGGTGATGACCTCGTTTACCCTTACCGGCCTGGATAAACCCATGGAGTTCGATATGGTCCTGTTCAAGGAGGGCGGGGGCTGGAAGGTGTCCCTTGCGGATACCCAGACAGAGATAGAGAAGTCCCTCGAGGCATTGCTGGAGGAGCTCGGCATCCAGCAGTAGCGGCATCTCCCCAAAGGCCGGGAATAAAACGGCGATACTGCATGGCACGCTAACGGCGCCTTATGGACCGGGACGGAGATCGACTGTGCCGTCTTTTCCTGCCGCGGAGACCTCCCGCTCGACGCCATAAGCAGCGCCGATACCTCTCCTGCGCCCAGGTCTTGCCTGCCGCGCCAGCGGTTTATGGCGTTCCCGTCTTGGGAACCTTAACATGGAAACAGCCGGAACCAGGCGAAAGAGGAGGTCGCGGAGATGGGCAAGAAAAAGGTCACCTACGAGGAGACCATGCCGCTGGAAAAGGTGGCGGATTACCTGCAGGAGCTGGTGGACGAGCTCAGGCAAGGCGGGTTCACCATCATCGGCGACGAGGGACCCCTGTCCTTCAAGCCGCTGCAGGACGTCGAGCTGGAAGTGGAACTGGAGGAGAAGAAGGGCAAGCAGGAGCTGGAGATCGAGCTGAGCTGGAAGTCCCCGGATTACGAGGAAGACGAGGAGGAGAGCGAGGAAGAAGAGGCGGAGACCGGGGAAGACGAGGATGAAGAAGAGGACAAGGGCGCGGTGGTGGAAGAGAGAAAAGGCGAGGAGGAGGCCGGCAAGGAGTGCCCCCTGGCCAAGGCTCTTCCCTTTGCGGTCCTGGCCATCCTCACCTTCCTTGCCGGCCTGACCGCCGGCCGGGTCGCGGGAAAAGGAAAGCAGGCGAAGGCCGGCGAAGAGAGCGGCGAGGGAGAGGAATAGTCCCCCTGGCCGGTCCTCACGGCGGTGGGATATGTGCATGTGCGAACCCGAAGGCTTGAGGCCGATGGCGAGCCTCGCAAATACGAGGGTTTTCGGATAAGCAGCGGGAGGCGATGACGGATGATGGACGAGCTGCAAATCGACGTAGAGCTGCTCGAGGAGTTCGAGCGGGGGCTGGACCCCAGGCATCCCGAGCGCAGCCGCACCCCCGCGAAGGTGCTCGGTTACGGCGAGATAAGCACCGTCTTCGAAATACGGGCGGAGGGCATGGAGGGCTATGCCTTCAAGCGGCTGCCCATCTTCAAGGACAGGGGCGAGATAGCCCCTTACCTGGAGAGCTACCGAGAGTATAACCGCATCCTCACCGCAGAGGTAGGGCTGGACCTGCCGACCTACGGCCACGCTGAGTTCGTCACCGCGGGCGGACGCCCCGTCTTCTACATCATCCAGAAACAGCTCCCCGCCGCCTCCATCGGCAACCGCGCCATCCACAGCCTTCCGGACCTCGAGGTGCCGGCGCTGGTGCGCATGGTTCTGCGGGAGATGAGGAAGGTGTGGGACTTCAACCGCGAGGCCGGGGGCCTGGAGGTGGCCATCGACGGCCAGATATCCAACTGGTCCATCGACGGCTATGACGAGGCTTCACCCCATGTCGGCCCGGAGACCCGCTTCCTCTACATGGACACCAGCACGCCCCTCTTCCGCGTGGACGGCCGCGAGCAGCTGGACCCGGAGCTGTTCCTGCGCAGCGCCCCCTCCTTCCTGGTCTGGCTCATCCGCCTCTTCTTCCTGGAGGACGTGATGACGCGTTACTATGACTTCCGCCTGGTGACCATCGACCTCATCGCCAATTTCTACAAGGAGCAGAGGGCGGAGCTCATCCCGGCCCTCATCGACGAGGCCAACGCCTTCTTCTCGGAAGAGGCCGCGCAACTGGGGATAGAGCCCATCTCCCGCAAGGACGTTGATTCCTACTACCGCGAGGACCGCATCATATGGGCCCTCTATCTGGCGCTGCGCAAATTGGACCGCTTCATCCATACCAGGCTGCTGCGGCGGGAATACCCCTACATCCTGCCGGGGAAGATCAAGAGGAAGTGAGGGGGGATGGTATGAGCCTCATCGGACGGGACCCCAAGGACGAGGTGGTGGAGCGTTTCGCCCGCCACGTCTCAAGCGGCAAGGCGAAGTTCTTCGAGCAGGTGGGCATCGACTTCGTCTTCGGCCGGCGGGAAGGCGTGTACGTGTGGGACCTGGACGGCACCCGCCTCATCAACTGCCACAGCAACGGCGGCGTCTTCAACCTGGGGCACCGCAACCCACGCGTGGTCGCCGCCCTCAAGCGCGCCCTGGAGGAGCTGGACATAGGCAACCACCACCTGGTCAGCGAACACCGCGCCCGCCTGGCGGAGCGTCTGGCCGCCATCTGCCCCGGGGACCTCAACCGCGTCGTCTTCGGCGTGGGCGGCGGCGAGGCCATCGACACCGCCATCAAGCTCGCCCGCGGCCACAGCGGGCGGCCGGGGATCATCTCCGCCATCGGGGGATATCACGGCCACACCGGGCTGGCCATGGCCACCGGAGACCCCAAGTACAGCGCACCCTTCGGGCCCCTGCCGCCGGGTTTCTCCCAGGTGCCCTTCGGCGACCTGGAGGCCCTGGAGGAGTCCGTGGGCGGGGACACCGCTGCGGTCATCTTCGAGACGATCCCCGCCACCCTGGGCATCGCCGTGCCGCCGGAGGACTTCTACGCCGGGGTGCGCGAACTGTGCGACCGCACCGGCGCGCTGATGATCATCGACGAGGTGCAGACCGGATTGGGGAGGTGCGGCGAGGTGTGGGGCATCGACACCTACGGGGTCGTCCCCGACGTCCTGGTCACCGCCAAGGGGCTCTCGGGCGGCATCTACCCCATCACCGCCACCATCTACGACGACCGCCTCAACGACTTCTTCGATGAAAATCCCTTCATCCACGTCTCCACCTTCGGAGGCTCGGAGGTGGGGTGCTATGCCGCCCTGGAAGTGCTGGACATCCTGGAGGAGGAGGGTTTCCTGGAACACGTGCGGGAGATGGCCGGCGTGTTCGCGGCGGGCTTCCGCGAACTCGCGGGCAAACACCCCTCCGTCCTGGTCGAGGCGCGGCAGCGGGGCCTGATGATGGGGCTTAAGATGGCTGGAGAATACTGCGGCCCCCTCATGACCCTGGCCGGCTTCCGCCACGGCATCCTCACCATCTACGCCAACAACGACTCCTCGGTGAGCCAGGTCCTGCCGCCGCTGATCATCCAGGAGGAGCAGGCGCGCCAGGTGCTGGAGGCCCTTGACGCCATGCTGGGCGAGGTGGGCGCGGCCCTGGAGGGCGCCACTGCCTGATGAGGCCGCTCAGAACTTGAACATGCCCGCGATGAGCAGTCCCAGTCCCGCGATGAGTTCCATGAACAGTGTTCCCCAGTTGATATCAGAGCCACGCACGTTCACGTAGCCATCTCACCTGCTTTTAGTTATGCTTGAGGGCAGGGCATGAAAGTGCTGTCGGGCCAGGTGGTATCGCCAGGGACACGGGAGGTCATGGCCATGGGACTCCAGGACATCGAGAGGATTCTGGGAGGGGAGGCGGAACAACTCCTCGCCTTCGATTCGCCCCGGATAAGCAAGGACGGCCTCCACCTTCCTGGCCCGGACTGGATCGAGCGGATCTTCCTCCCCTCCGACCGCCCGGTCCCGGTGCTGAGGAACCTTGGTGCGCTCTTCGGCCACGGCAGGCTGGCCGGGACGGGATACCTCTCCATCCTCCCCGTGGACCAGGGCATCGAGCACTCCGCGGGCGCTTCCTTCGCGCCCAACCCCATCTACTTCGACCCCGAGAACATCGTGCGGCTGGCCATCGAGGCGGGGTGCAACGGGGTGGCCACCACCCTGGGGGTGCTGGGAAGCGTGGCCCGCCGCTACGCCCACAGGATACCCTTCATCCTCAAGCTGAACCACAACGAACTGCTAAGTTTTCCAAACCGCTACGACCAGGTCTTCTTCGCCGGCGTGAAGCAGGGCTTCGACCTGGGCGCCGTGGCCGTCGGGGCGACGGTCTACTTTGGCTCGGAGGAGAGCAGGCGACAGATCGTGGAGGTGAGCGAGGCCTTCCGGCAGGCGCACGAGCTGGGCATGGGGACCATCCTCTGGTGCTACCTGCGCAACGAGGCCTTTACCAAGGCGGGCAGGGATTTCAGCACGTCAGCCGACCTCACCGGGCAGGCCGACTACATCGGCGCCAGCATAGAGGCCGACATCATCAAACAGAAGCTCCCGGACAAGAACGGGGGTTACGCGGTGCTGAACGAGTCCGGCACCTCCTACGGAAAATACGACGAGAGGATGTACGGCGAGCTCTGCTCCGACCACCCCATCGACCTCGCCCGCTACCAGGTGGTCAACAATTACATGGGCAGGGTGGGCCTCATCAACTCCGGCGGAGGCTCGGGCGGGGACGACCTGCGGGAAGCGGTGCGCACGGCGGTGATCAACAAGCGGGCCGGGGGCATGGGCCTGATCAGCGGCAGAAAGACCTTCCAGCGGCCCATGGCCGAGGGTATCGAGATCTTCCGCGCCATCCAGGACGTCTACCTGTGCCAGGAGATAACCGTGGCCTGAAACGGGGGGCGCGCATGAGACGCATAGCCGTGGTGACCAGCGGGGGCGACGCGCCCGGCATGAACACCGCGCTCAACGCCATCTACCAGATGGGCAGGGACATGAGGGTGGAGATAGTCGGGGTGCGCGGGGGATACGAGGGGCTGGCGGGCGGCGATCTCACGGGCCTCGACCCCCACGAGTTGAGGGAGAACATGAACCGCGGGGGGACAATCCTGGGGACTTCTCGGTTCGAGGCCTTCCTGGACGAGGGGGTACAGCGCCGGGCTGTCCACAACCTCGTCGAGGGGGAGGTGGAGGGGCTCATCGTCATCGGCGGCAACGGCTCCCAGCGGGGTTCCCTGGCCATCCACGGGCACGGGTTCCCGGTGGTGGGCGTGGCCTCCACCGTGGACAACGACCTCTACGGCTCGGACATATGCATCGGCGTCGATACCGCCCTCAACACCATCGTCGATTCCCTCGACCGCATCAGCACCACCGCCGATTCCCACCACCGCGCTTTTCTGGTCGAGGTCATGGGCAGGCAGTACGGGTACCTGGCCCTGATGTCGGGCATCGCCAGCGGAGCCGAGGTCATCGTCACGCCGGAGTTCGAGCTGGAGCCCGCGGAAGTGGCCCGGGAGCTGAGCCTGGCCCACGAGCAGGGCAAGAGGTTCGCCATGGCGGTGGTCACCGACGGCGCGAAGAACGGCGTGGAGAAGATCGCCGCCTACATCGAGGAGCACCTGGACGAGTTCGACTTCGAGCTCAGGGTGACCATCCTCGGCCACGTGCAGCGGGGTGGTTCCCCCACCGTCTTCGACCGCTACCTGGCCACGCGCCTGGGGTCGGCGGCCGTCCGGGCCCTGGTGGAGGGGAAGCAGGGGGTGCTGGTGGGGTGGAAGAACTCCGACGTAGACTACGTGCCGCTGCAGGAGGTCACCTCCAGGCGAAAGGAGCTGAACATGTCCCTGTGGCGGCTGGCCATGATGCTCTCGAAATAAACGGGGCTAGCCGGCTGCCTTGGGCTTGGCCTTGCGGGCTTGCTTCTTCGCCGGGGCCTTCCCTTTTTCGCCCTTTCCCCTCACCTGCTTGAGGCTGCGCTCCAGGGCGGCCATGAGATCGACTACCTTGCCTTCCTCGAATTCGGAGGGCGGCGCCACGACTTTCTCGCCCGCGGCTTTCCGGGTGATGAGTTCACGTACGGCTTCCCTGAACTCGTCCTTGTACTTCTGCGGCTCGAAATCGCCCTCCAGGGCGTCGATCAGCTCCGCGGCCAGCGCCAGTTGCCTGGCGTCTGCTGCGCCCTCCTCCGCCACCGTCTCCTCGAGTTCCTTGCGGTCCACGATCTCGTCCGCGAAACGCATGATCTCCATGCACAGCAGGCCGCCAAGGGGGCGCAGCGCCACCAGCTGCTCGCGCTCGTGGAAGACGAACTTGCCGACGCCGATGCGGTTCTTCTCCACCATGGCCCGCAGCAGCAGCGCGTAGGCCTTGCCCCCTCCCTCCCGCGGCACCACGTAGTACGGCCTCTCGTAGTAGATGGGGTCGATCTGATCCAGGTCGACGAAGTCCGTCATCTCTATCATCCTGGTCTTCCTGGGCTCGAGGGCCTGCAGCTCCTCGTCCGCGACGATGACGTATTCGCCGTCCGCGACCTCGTAGCCCCTGGCGGCCTGCTTGCGGCTGACCTCCTGCGCGTCGAACGGGCAGACCAGCTTCTGGTGGAGCCTGGCCCCGTCCGCCTCGTGCAGCAGGTGGAAGTGGATGTCCTGGTCACGCACCGCCGTCACCAGGGAGACCGGTATGTTGACCAGGCCGAAGCTGACGTATCCGTTCCATAAGGCTCTAGGCATCTTTCATCCGCCCTTTCATCTCCATGCTCCCGCTAGTTCTGCATGCGTGCCACCGCGGGCAGCTCCTGTTCCGTTTCCACGACCGGCCGGAAGATGTCCCCTCCCTCGCGCACGCGCCGCAGGACGTCCCCGGCCTCGAAGTACAGCATGGCCGCGTCCCTGCCGCGGACCGCCGCATCCAGTTCATCCCAGGCGACCGGCGTGGACACCGCCGGCCTGGGAAGGGCACGGAGGGAATATGCGCAGACCGTCGTCTTGTGCCCGTCGTTCTGGCTCCAGTCGACGAGGACCTTACCTTTGCGCAGCGCCTTGCGCATGTTGGAGACGATCCCGTCCGGGTAGCGCTCCTGCATCATCAGCGCCACGGCGTGCGCGAAGTCCTTGGTCTCCCGGAAGGAGGCGGGGGTGTTGAGGGGTATGTAGACGTGCAGCCCCTTCGACCCCGAGGTCTTGGCGTAGCACTGCAGGCCCAGGGCGGCCAGCAGCTCCCGCAGCCTGGCTCCAGCCTCGGCGCAGTCCAGGATGTCCATCCCCTCCCCGGGGTCGAGGTCGAAGACGACCATGGTCGGGCGCGACACGTCGTCCGAGCTGCTGAGCGTGGTGTGCAGCTCCAGCGCCGCCAGGTTGGCGATCCACAGCAGCCCGGCCTCGTCCTCGACGGTGCAGTAGGCCACTTTTTTAGTCCCGCCCGCCTCGGTGACGGAGAGCCAGTCCGGCCGGTACCCGGGGCAGCTCTTCTCGTAGAAGAAATCCCCCGCGACCCCGTCAGGGTAGCGCTTCATGGTGATCAGGCGCCTGGAGACGTGCGGCAGCATGTATGGCGAGACCCCAAGGTAGTAATTCAATACGTCCGCCTTGCTGAAGCCGGCCTCGGGGTAGAGGACCTTGCTCAAGTTGGTCAGCGCCAGTCTTCTGCCGTTGATGCTCACCTTGACGTTGGGGGGATCCTCGGAGAGGTAACCCTTGCCCGACGCTATCTCCTGCATGGTGCGGCCGGTCAGCGCGGAGTCGGGCAGGTCGGTGACGGGGTTGCTGTGCGGGCTGGCTTCGCCGTCTTTCATCTTCACCAGCAGCCAGTTCTCGGCCTTGCCCCCGCGCGTGCGCACGAGGGCAAAACCTCCCTTGATCTTCTCGCCCTCCAGCCAGACCTCGACGAGGCCTTTGTCGATGTTGGCGGCGATCGAGTTGCTGTCTCCGGTGGGCTTGAGGTTTACGAAGACGCCGCGGTCCCAGACCTCCACCGTGCCGGCGCCGTACTCCCCCTGGGGGATCACCCCCTCGAAGTCCGCATAGGATATGGGGTGGTCCTCCGTGGGGACGGCGAGGCGCTTGTCCCTGGGGTCCATGGAGGGGCCCTTGGGCACCGCCCACGACTTGAGGACCCCGTCCGATTCCAGCCGCAGGTCGTAGTGGAGACGCCGGGCGGCGTGCTTCTGGATGACGAAGAGCGACCCGCCTCCCTTACCGGCCGGCTCCCCGGCCGGTTCGGGGGTCTTGCTGAAATCCCGCTTCTCGCGGTACGACTCCAGGTCCCGCTTCTCCATGGCCTCCTCCTCGCATCGTCCTGTTCTTAATCTTCCCTCCGCGCCGGGCAACCTAACGCTTGTGGGATCAGCCCCTGACATGTAGAGAGCGTGGGGCCAGCCCCTGACATGTGACATTTTCTTAACGGCGTAATCTATCAAGGTCTTTCTTTGCTGAAAATGTCACCTGTCAGGGGCTGACCCCACGCTGACCTGTTAGGGAGGGGCGGCGGATGGGAATGATGAGGAGAGCCATGCCGGAACAGCAGCGGGCCGCTCCGGCGTAAACCAGGGCTGTCCGCCGGATGATGTGGGATCTCTATATGGGAGAACGTGTGCGCTTGCCGGACATACCGGACGGGATGCGCGGCAGGCTGGTCAGGGCACCCCAGCCGCGCTGGATCGAGCCCATGCTCGCGACCCTCTCGGGCGAGCATTTCTTCGACGCCGGCTGGATCTACGAGCCCAAGCTGGACGGCATACGCTGCCTCGCCTTCAAACGGGGCGGCGAGGTCGAGCTCTATTCAAGGAACCGCAACATCCTGAACGCCCGCTTCCCGGGGGTCGCGGAAGCGCTGCGTGAACAGCCCGCGGATGGCATTATCCTCGACGGCGAGGTGGTGGCATGCGAAGGGGGCCGCAGCAGCTTTTCGCTGCTGCAGGGCCGCTCCCGCCCCGCTGCTTCCCCCCTCCGCGCACCCGCCGACATATACTACTATGTTTTCGACGTACTGTACTTCGGCGGCTACGACGTGACCGGGCTTCCACTCCTGGGGAGGAAATGGCTGCTCGAAAAAGCGGTGGACTTCTCGGACGCCGTCCGCTACCTCTCGCACATCCCCGATGTTGACGAGGCATACCTGCGCGATGCTTGCGGGGAGGGGAGGGAAGGGCTCATGGCCAAAAGGGCGGCCGGGTTGTACGTTTCGGGACGTTCGCGGGACTGGCTCAAGTTCAAGTGCGTCAGGGGCCAGGAGTTCGTCATCGGGGGCTACACGGAGCCCCGGGGAGGAAGGACCGGTTTCGGCGCGTTGCTGCTCGGGTACCGTGAGGCGGGGAAGCTGCGCTACGCAGGGAAAGTCGGCACCGGTTTCAGCGAGTCCGCGCTCTCGGACCTGCACCGCCGTCTCTCCGGGATGGAGCGCAAGACATCTCCCTTCGGGGACAGCCTGGACGAGAAGGGAGTGCACTGGGTGAAGCCGGCGCTCGTGGCCCAAATCGGGTTCGCGGAGTGGACGCCAGACGGCAGGCTGCGCCACCCGCGTTTCCTCGGACTGCGCGGCGACGTGGATCCCGGAGAGGTCACGAGAGAGGTCCCTGCCGAGCCGAAACGCCGGCGTTGAGCCGGGGCACCGTGCTTACATAAGCTGCGATCTATACGGGACACAAGGGGCCGCGGGTCAGTGCGGACGGCTGCCGCGGGTGAATGCGGGCGGTCTCACCGGGGCCCTGTCAGCGATGATCCTGTCGACCTCCGCCGCCAGCGCCGTTACCCGCAGCTTCCCACCATGGCGGTCTGCGGCCCCCGCATGATCCTTCAGGCAGACCTGGCACATGTTGAACTCCACCGACCCGGCGCTTCCGCAGTAGTCGCAGTCTATAAAAGTCTTCATCGCAAACACCCCTCCTCGCGGCCGACCATCTCTAACGCCGACCTTATCGCATGCAGGCGATCAGGTGTAGGGTCGAAAGCATGAATCGCGTGTGGTCCAAACAAGGCATTGCCGTGTAGTGGTTCCGACCTCAGTTGATGAGTGCGGTCACTTAATGGTTCCCCCCACTCATCCCGAGCGATCTATCCAGCCGTAGAACGCTTTCTTCATCACCTCGGCGGAGATGACGTAGAGCAGCACGATCCCGACGATATAAAGGTAGAAATACAACGGCAGCTTCTCAAAGCCGAGCACCCCGGCCAGGGGGGTGAAGGGCAATGCCATGGTGGCTAGTACCACCATGATGGTCGCAACGAGAAGCGCCTTCCCCGGCATGCTGCGGTAGAACGGCCTCCTGGTCCTGACCACCAGGACGATGATGGACGCAGAGACCACCGACTCCACGAACCAGCCGGTGCGGAACTGGTTGGTGGAGGCGTGCAGGATGAGTAGCAGCGCCCCGAAGGTCAGATAGTCGAAGACCGAGCTGAGCCCTCCGAAGACCAGCATGAACCTGCGGATAAAACGTATGTCCCAGCGGCGCGGTCTTTCAACCAGCTCGCTATCGACACGGTCCGTGGCGATATTCATCTCCGGGAAATCGGTCATCAGGTTGGTCAGAAGTACCTGCCCGGGGAGCAGCGGAAGGTAAGACAGGAAGAGGGACGCACCTGCCATGCTGAACATGTTCCCAAAGTTGGCGCTGGTGGCCATGAAGACGTATTTCAAGGTGTTGGCGAAAGTGGTCCTGCCCTCCTGCACCCCGTCCGCCAGCACCCCCAGGTCCTTCTCCAGCAGCACGATATCCGCCGCTTCCTTGGCCACGTCCACGGCACTGTCCACCGATATACCCACATCCGAAGCGTGCAGTGCCGGCGCATCGTTGATGCCGTCGCCCATGTAGCCCACCACATTGCCGGACTTTTTGAGCGCCAGGATGACCCTCTCCTTCTGGTTGGGTTCAACCTCGGCGAAAACGTCCGTGCCGGGTGCCCGCGCCTGCAGGGCCTCATCGCTCATGTCGCGGAGGTCTGACCCCATGATCATGCGTGGGTCTTGAAACCCCACTTGCCTGGCCACACTGGCCGCTACCAGCGCATTGTCCCCGGTGATGAGCTTCAGGGATACGCCGAGCCTTTCCAGGCGTGCGATCGCCCCAGCGATGTCGGGCTTCGGCGGGTCGAGGAAGGACAGAAAGCCCAAAAAGGTCATCTCTCTCTCGTCGTCCTTGCCGATCCCCGTCACGCCTTCCAGCACGCGGTAAGATACCCCCAGGACACGCAAGCCTTCCTTGCTCAGGGCAACGAAATCCTCCTCGATGCGTTCGCGGACTTCGGAAATGGGCACACTCTCCCCCTCTGTCAGTTCCGCCTGCGAACATACGTCCAGCACCTTTTCCAGGGCGCCCTTGGTTATTATCATGCTCTCGTCTTCGACGGTGACGGCCACACTGAGGCGCTTGCGGATGAAGTCATAGGGCACCTCTCCCGCTTTCGAGTATCCGGAGATGTCAAGGCCGCCCCGAGCACGGATAACATCGTCCAGGGGGTTGGTGAATCCGCCCTCGAAGGAAGCGTTGAGGTAAGCGTAGCGCATGGTCTTTTCACTGGCATTGCCCTCGATACCCGTGGCTGAATACAGCTCGGTCCGGCCCGCGGTCAGGGTGCCTGTCTTGTCGGAGCAGAGGATGTTCATGCTGCCGAAGTTCTCGATGGAGTTCAGTTTCTTCACGATGACCTTCTTGGCGGCCATGCTGCGGGATCCCTTGGAGAGGTTGACGCTTATTATAGCGGGCAAAAGCTGGGGTGTGAGGCCCACTGCCAGGGCCAGAGAGAAGAGCAGCGAGTCCAGGACTGGCCGGTGCAGGACGACGTTGATAACGAAGATGGCGACGACAAGGCTCAGGGTCACCTCGATGAGCAGATAACCGAATCGCCTCACGCCTCGCTCGAACTCCGTCTCCTCAGCCCTGGTCTCGAGGCGTTTGGATATCTTACCGAATTCCGTGTCTCTGCCCGTGTACACGACCAGCGCCTCGGCCTCCCCGCTGACCACATGGGTCCCCATGAAAAGAGCATTGGTGCGCTCACCAAGCGCCGCGTCCGCCGCCAGCACCCCCACCTTCTTCTCCACCGGGAAGCTCTCGCCGGTCAACTCCGATTCATCGACGTAGAGATAATCGGAACTCAGGATCAGGCAGTCGGCGGGGATGATGTCTCCAGCGTTCAATATCAGGATATCTCCCGGGACTACGTCCTCCAGGTCTACCTCTATCTCTTCGCCCCCGCGTCTCACCATCACGGCGGTCCTGACCATGGCGAGCAGTTTTTCAACCGCCCCCACCGCTCCCCTTTCCTGCCAGAACCCGAGCAGCGCACTGAAGACGATGATGGTCAGGATGATGATGGCATCGGTAAGATCGCCCAGGAAAGCCGAGAGGATGGCGGCGAAGATGAGGATGATCACGATGGGGCTCTTGAACTGTCCGAGCAAGAGCCCCAACGCACTGGTATTTTTCTTGGTCTTCAGCGTATTCAGGCCGTACGTTTTCTTCCTCGCCTCCACCTCCGCCGCGGAAAGGCCGGATTTGCTCGCACGCAGGACTTCGAGCATACGCTCCGCGGGGCGGCTCCAGAACGCATCAAGGTCGTTTTCCATTCGGCACATCCCGACCAATGTAGAAAAGTCTCCTGGCGACGCTTCCGGCGATGTTTACAAAACGGTCTACAGTCGCGCACTGATATTATTGCCACAGCCGAGCTTTCCAACCGGGGAATGCCACCGGGGAATGCCACACTGGTATATACGTCTGCTGAGTAGGGAAACGGCAGTAGATCTAAAGCAGACCCCTCGTCGCGCAATACGATGCGGGAACATGAAAGTGCATGCTCTCAGGTGAGCCGATTATCCGGCGGTGGTTTCCGCTTCCAGGCGGCGTGAGGAGACGATGTCCACCCCGGTGCCCAGGATGTCCCGGTAGACCACCTGCCCGTCCGCGACCGGGGCCTTCAGCGCCACCTTGGCCAGCACCCTGACCGCTTCGGTGACCAGGGACTTGGGGATGGGGGAGGCGCTCACAACCGGGAGCAGCGGCAGCACTCCGCCCTCCACCTTCACCGTGGTGCTGACCGTGCGCCGGGGGTCCCTGAACTCCTCCTCGGCGTATTTCAGGCCCACCTTGCAGTCGGCGCCGCTGATCTCCAGGATCTCGCCGTCCTCCTCGGTGAGTTCGATGCCGCAGCTCAAGGGGCAGTTTATGCATACGAGTTCGTGCTTGTTCTTCATCTCCGCCCGCGCTTCTTCTTTTTACTCGCGCCGCCCTCTTCCTCGACCACCTCGACGGTCACGTCGAGGACCTTCCCGCTCCCCGCCACCGCGTCGATGCCCGCGTGCACCATCTCGGGGGGCCGCACCATCTTCGCCTTGCGGGAATAGACCTCGCCACCCCCGGCAAGGACCATTGCCCTCACCGCCCGCT
Source organism: Actinomycetota bacterium (assembly GCA_040757835.1). Classification (NCBI taxonomy): domain Bacteria; kingdom Bacillati; phylum Actinomycetota; species Actinomycetota bacterium. The sequence continues at coordinate 72,760 of JBFLWJ010000004.1, read as the reverse complement.
CCGGGTGCTCCACCCGGAAATAGAAGTCCGCTCCGCGGTCCAGGCTGCCCACCACTTGCGGCACCACGAACTTCACGTTCCTGCCTGGGTTGACGCGGACGACCGCCCCGCGTTTGCGCCCCTCCAGCACGTACTCCGCCGCCGCCCTCCCCGCCGTCTCGGCGGTGCGGGTGACCCAGTCCACCAGGTCGAAGACACTGACCACGTTGCCGCAGGCGAAGATGCCCTCCACCGAGGTCTCCATGCGCTCGTCCACCACGGGGCCGCTGGTCACCGGGTCCAGCTCCACCCCCGCCTGCTTGGAGAGCTCGTTCTCTGGGATGAGCCCCACGGAGAGCACCAGCGCGTCGCAGGGCACCAGGCGCTCGCTCTCCTTAATCGGCTTGAGGTTTCCGTCCACGGCGGCGACCGTCACCGCCTCCACCCGCTTGCGGCCGTGGATGAAGGCCACGGTATGGGAGAGGTGCAGGGGGATATCGTAGTCGTGCAGGCACTGCACCACGTTGCGGGTTAGCCCACCGGGGTGGTCCATGAGTTCGTAGACCCCCTCCACCTCCGCGCCCTCCAGGGTGAAGCGGCGGGCCATGATCAGGCCAATGTCCCCCGAGCCGAGGATGACCACCCGCCTGCCCGGCATCAACCCGTCGATGTTGATGTCCCTCTGGGCGGCGCCGGCGCAGATGACCCCCGCCGGCCGGTAGCCGGGGATCATCACCTGATGGCGGGTGCGCTCGCGGCAGCCCATGGCCAGGACGATGGACGCGGGCTCGATATCGTAGATGCCCTCGCGGGAGTTGACCAGGGTCATGCGGCGGTCGGGCGCCATCTCCAACACCATGGTGTTCAGCTTGACCTCGACGCCCGCCTTCTCCACGCGGTCGATGTAGCGCTGGGCGTACTGGGGGCCGGTGAGCACCTGGCCGAAGACCATGGAGCCGAAGCCGTCGTGGATGCACTGGGGCAGGATGCCGCCCAGCTCGAAGTCCCTTTCCACGAGCATGACGTCGCGCAGGCCAGCCTCGCGCGCGGCCAGCGCCGCCCCCAGCCCCGCCGGGCCGGCGCCCACCACCACGCACTGCGGCTTCCTCGCCCCGCTCACACCGCCTCACCCCCGAGGAAGTCCTTGGCAAAGCCCAGGAAGATGGGGGAACCTTCCCCGTCCTTGGTCACCGCGGTGATGGGTATGCCCAGCTCGCGCGCAAGGATGGCGGCCACGCGGTCGTGGCAGAACCCGCCCTGGCAGCGTCCCATGCCGGTGCGGGTACGCCGCTTCACCGCGTCCATATTGGTGGCGGGGACGATGCCGTGGATGGCGTTGACCACCTCCTTCTCGGTCACCGTCTCGCAGCGGCAGATGACGTGCCCCCAGCGCGGGTCCTCGCGGATGAGGCGGTTGCGCTCGGCGTGGGAGAGCTCGCTGAACTTGGGCGGCGCCGGCCGCACGGGGTTGAAATCCCCTCGCGCGTCCCGGGGCAGCCCCAGGTCCTGCAGGATGCCCAGGACCATCTCGGCGATGGCGGGGGCGGAGGCCAGCCCGGGAGACTGGATGCCGGCCACGTTGACGAATCCGCGCACAGCTTCGCTGGCTCCGATGACGAAGTCCTCTTCCTCAGTGGGGGCGCGTACGCCGCTGAAGGCGGAGATGAGGGCGTCGCGGGGAAAATCGGGGAGCAGGTAGTGGAACCTCTCGAAGATCTCCTCTATCTCCTCGGCGGAGATGGAGGTGTCGTACTTGTCACCGGTCTCGATGGCGGTGGGACCCAGCTGCAGGTTGCCCTCGGCGGTGGGCATGGCGCCGCCGCCCTTGCTCTGGGTGGTCCTGGTGCCAGGCATACGGAACTCGGCCACGCTGGAATGGACGTATTCGGCGGTAACCTGGCGGTCGAAGAGCAGGCTGGCCCCCTTGCGGGGGTGGATGACGAAGCCCCCCGCCCCGGCCATGTCCGCGACGTCGTCGGCGAAGACGCCCGCCGCGTTGACCACCAGGGAGGTCGCGATCTCGCCGCGGCCGGTGATCACCGCCTTGACCTCTCCGTCCTCCACCCTGAAGCCGGTGACCTCGGTGTCCGTGAAGACCCTGGCCCCGTTGATGACGGCGTGCTCGGCCAGGGCGATGGTCAGCTTGTAGGGGCTGATCAGCCCATAGGTGGGGTCGAAGACCCCGGCCACCGCCTCGCGGGTGACGTTGGGCTCGGTTCTGAAGACCTCTTCGCGGGTGAGGGCGCGCAACCCCTTGATGCCCGCGTTCTCGCCATAGGCGATGATGCCCTCGGGTATCTTGCGGGTGAGGATATCCATGCGTTCGTCCTCGCCCAGGCCGCTGGTGCCGCCCGCCGGCACGGTGCGCTGGGTGACGACGATGAGCAGGCCCTGGCGCTTCAGCTCCACCCCCAGCCCCTGCACGAACCCGTCGTAGAGCTGGTTGCCACGCACGTTGAGCTTCTGCTTGAGGGTGCCGGCGTCCTCGCCGATACCCGAATGCACCTCGGCGTTGTTGGCCTTGCTGGTGCCGCAGGAGACGTCGCTCTCCTTCTCCAGGACGACGATATCGGGGGTGTAGCGGGAAGCCTCCCTGGCGATGGAGCACCCGATGACCCCGCCCCCGACCACCACCAGTCCGGCGCGGGAAGGCAGCTTTACGGCGTTCACGTATTCCGCACCTCTTCCAGGTCTTCGCTCTCTTGCGGACGTTTACGTGCCAGGCGCGGACAAGACTGCCCGGCAGCTCTATCGATTACTCCACAATCACGGTGTTGTCCAGGCGCTGGACACCGCCGCGAAAAAATTCTGGACAGGTGCAAGGCCTGGCCTCCCGGAACCGGCCAGGCACCGGACACCGCCGCGCCGTCCTCCGGGCGCCGCTGTCACGGTGCAGGCTGCCGGACGGGACTAAAAACACCATCAAGCCCATTCTACAGCAATGTCCGCGGAATGAGAGAAGCAACGCGTCCTCTTTTGGGGTCGCGGAGGGGGCGTGACCGCCGTCATGTGTTTTGTCCCCGGGGAGATATATATTATATACATGGAAGAGAAGAAGCTTACCGTCGAGGAGGAGAGGGTCATCGTCCACAAGGGAACCGAGATGCCCTTCACCGGCGAATATACCGACCTCTTCGAGCCGGGGACATACGTATGCAAGAGGTGCGGTGCCGTGCTCTACCGTTCCGAGGACAAGTTCCATTCAGGGTGCGGCTGGCCCAGCTTCGACGACGAGGTCCCGGGGGCGGTCCGGCGGCAGCCTGACGTCGACGGCCGCAGGACCGAGATCGTCTGCGCCGCCTGCGGCGGCCACCTGGGGCACGTCTTCGAGGGCGAGGGGCTGACCCCAAAGAACACCCGCCATTGTGTCAACTCCATATCCATGAGGTTCATCCCGTATGATATTGCAGAGTAGCCACGAAACAATCGTCCTCGGAGGGGGATGTTTCTGGTGCACCGAAGCGCTCCTCTCTACCGTGGTGGGAGTGCTTCGGGCGACACCGGGCTACGCCGGAGGCGCGACCCCGGACCCCACCTACCGCCAGGTCTGCTACGAGGACACCGGCCATGCCGAGGTGGTCCAGGTCGAGTTCGATCCCGAGGTGCTGTCCCTGGAGGAGCTGCTGGGCGTGTTCTTCGAGATCCACGACCCCACCTCCCTCAACCGCCAGGGCGGTGACGTCGGCACCCAGTACCGGTCCATTATCCTCTACGATTCCTTCGCACAGAAACTGAAGGTGGAGGACTTCATCGCGGGAATAGCACACCGCTACGACAAGCCCATCGTCACCGAGGTGAAGGAACTGGAGAAGTTCTACCCCGCCGAGGAATGCCACCAGCGCTATTTCGACAAGAACCCGAGCGAACCCTACTGCCGGGCGGTCATATCCCCCAAACTGGCCAAGTTGAGAAAGCGGGCCGGCTGAAAACGGTTACAACCCGAACTGCGGCGGGTCCAGGCCAGACATGACGCCCGTCCCTACCGCTATTTTCTCGCCCCATGGCTCCCGGTCAACCTTGCCGCTCAAGAGGTCATGGACGGCTTCGGGTTGGCGGCAAGGCGCTCCATCTCTTGTGGGGACGGCTCGCGGCGCGGCCCTATCCAGCTGAAACCCTCCAGCGCCTCCGGGTTGAGTATATGCCCGGGCGCCTTGCCTTTGAGCATCTCGCGCAACTGCCGCGCGGCGATCTCCCCCTGGTGAGCGCCTATCTCAGCGGTGTTTCCGCCGATGTGGAGGGTAGCGATGACGTCTTCCCTCCCAGCCAGGCGGTCGTCCGATCCCGGCGGCTCCACCGTGAAGACGTCCAGGGCCGCCCCGGCAAGACGGCCGGACTCCAGCGCCTCGGCCAGCGCATCGTCATCGACGAGGGAGGCACGCGCGGTGTTGATGAAGAACGCCCCTTCCTTCATACGCGCGAAGGCGGCGCGGTCCATCATCTTCTCCGTGGCCTCCACGGCCGGGGCGTGCATGCTCACGAAGTCGCTGCGCTCCAGCAGTTCCCCGAAAGAGACCTTCTCCGCTCCCGCAAGTGCCCCCTCGCCGGCTCCAACGGCGGGGTCGCTGAAGAGGACCCGCGCCCCGAAGGGCCTGAGCCTAGCGGCCACCCTGGCTCCCACGCTGCCCAGCCCCACCAGGCCCACGGTCTTGCGCCACAACTCTTTTCCCTGGAAGGCGAGGTAGGCCTCGCCCATCTTCGCCATGTCCCCCTCCTCGATTTCGGTCGCCTTGAGGAAGGCGGCGGCCTGGGGCAGCTTGCGCGCCAGCATGACCATGTAGGCCACCACCAGGTCCGCCACCGCGTCCGCGTTCCTGCCCGGCGTGTTAGCCACGGGGATACCGAAGGCGGTGGCCGCTTCCAGGTCGACGTTGACCGCGTTGACGCGGCAGCAGATGATCATCTTCAGGTCAGGCAGCCCTCGCAAGGCCGCGAAGTCCACGATGTCCATCTCGGTGATGAAGACGTCGCATTCCCGCAGGGCTTCCACCAGGGCATCGCCGCCGTCGTAGACCATGCGGTTCTCCCGCCAGGGGCGGTAGTCGACCTCTCCCATCTCGCGCAGTTCGTCCAGGGCCGCCTCGTCCATGGATGCGGTCACTACAATGCGCGGCCGGAAGGCCGCGGGCGCCTCGGCGGCGGCGGGAGCGCGGCCGAGCATGGCCATGGCCAGGAGGTTGGCCATGTGTCCGTCGCATTCAGCCCGCAGGTCCATGGCTTCCCTCCATCCCGCGTAGAGCCCCTGGTACTTCCCGGAGTCGGCACCCGGCTCGTGGGCCCTGCCCGGGCGCGCGAGGGCGCGCGCGCCCTCGACCACGTCGCCGAAGAGCCCGGCCCCCACACCGGCGCAGATGGCCGCGCCCAGTGCCGAGACCTCCGGGTCGGACGGCACCTCCACCTTCCTGCCCAGGACGTCCGAGACCATGCCCGTCCACAGGGCGCTCCTGGCCATGCCCCCGCCAACGGCTACCATCGCGGGATCCAGGCCGGTCACCGCCAGCACCTGCTCCAGGTTGGCCCGCGCCGAGTAGGCGATGCCCTCGAGCAGGGCTCGGGAGAGGTGAGCGCGGAAGGTGGAGGTGTCGGGGGTGACCATGTGGGACATGGTGAGGTTCCCCAGGAGGATGCTTGTGGTGCGCGCGTCGAAGAGGCGCGCGCCCAGGGTGGAATAGACCCCGGACGCACCCGGCTCCGAGGTGGCGGCGTCTGCGAAGAGGGCTGCAAGGGGGTCGGCTGTGTCCGGGTGGAGTATACGCGAGAACCACTCCAGCACGGTGCCGGATATCATGCCGTTGCTCTCCACCACGTAGAGGCCGGGCACCACGTGCTGGCCGCTCCATAGCCTCCCCTCGCCGTCCAGCATGTACTCTCCGGTGACCTGCTGCACCGGTATGCTGGTCCCGGCGCTGATACCCGCCTGGGACGCGCCCGCGCAACCCATACCCAGCATGCCGCACTGGGTATCGGCGCCGCCTGCCACCACCGGGGTCCCCGGCGCCAGGCCCAGGTGCGCGGCCGCCGTCGGGGTGAGGTCGCCGATGCGCGTCCCCGCGTCGACCGTCGCGGGGAAGAGGCCGGCATCTATGCCCAGGGACGCAATGAGTCCCGATGCCCAGTCGCGGCGGCGCTGGTCGAAGAGGAGTGTCTCGCCCGCCTGCGACCTCTCGGCGTAGAGGGCGCCGCTTAGACGCAGCCCCATCCAGTCCGAGAGGCTGGCCACCCTCGCCGCCCGCTCCAGCAGCTGCGGGGCGTTGGCCTGCATCCACAGCAGCCTCGTGCCGGTGAAAAGGGGGCTGGGCCAGTGGCCCCCGATCTCGTAGACCTCCATGCCGCGCTCGCCCGCGAGCATGAGCGCGTTGCCCAGAGCGCGCGCGTCCTGGTTGGGGACGGCGAAGAGCGGCCTTTCCTCCGCGTCCAGGAGCACGGTGGTGTTGCGCATGCTGCAGGCGGCGATGGCCTTGACGTCGCCCGGCGCCGCGCCCTCCTCACGCATGGCCTGGCGGGACGCCTCGCCCAGTTTTTCCCACATACCGGAAAGGTCCAGGTCGAAGCCCAGGCCCGCGGTGTCGGGCGCCACGGGATGCGACCAGTTCCGCCGGGTGAAACGGGTGGCCCCCGAGTCCGTATCTACCAGGAGGCAGCGGCCGGAACCGCCGCCGAGATCCAGCGCCATCAGGAACGACTTGCCCATGACCCCTCCCTCTGTCGGTGCCGCCTTTGCTCAACGGCCCGCGAAAGCCGCGTCTATCATCCTACCATCCAGTATAGACAATACCCTGTAAGTTAGCGGGGGGGTGGGTCGCGCACGGTTCATCCCGTGGGAAGAAAGTCTATAAAAGGGGGTTTCGTGACGACAAAACGGGAGAAGACGTACGACGCGGCATGGCCCTGGAGTTCGGGGGCGATCCTGGGGTGAACGCGCGCGCCAGCGCGGAATCCTGGGCAAGGGTCCTGAGCTTCCTGGAGGAGTCACTGGGGTGAGCCGGCCCTAACCAGCGTCAGACCATTTTCGCAGGGCCTTTTCTTCGTCTTCGATGAACAGGCGATGATCTTCACGCCACCTCCGGGTTCTGCCCGGTCAGGCCCATTCCCTGGCGATGGTCTCCACGGCGATGCGGGTGCTGGGGCCGTCACCCCTGGCCACGTTGACGCCGCATCCTTGACCGACGACCTCGGAGATCTCGGCTATATCGCGGTTGGTGAAACCGGGGCAGAGGATGATGGAGGTGACGCCCTCCTCCTCGACCAGCTCTCTGCACACCTCCTTCGCCTGCTCCTGCCCCTGTACCACGTTGACGAACAGCTTGTACTTGGGGGTCTCCACCACGCACCTGTGCTTCTCGGGATCCGCATCCGGCGCATGGGCTACGAAAGCGGCTATGAACGCCAAACCCAACACCTCCAGCTAACTCTCCAAGCCGAGTGGCTACTTTTTCATATTATTTGTACTCCTCGGCGCATGTAAACAATCCTTCGCAGGTCGGCCGTGTAGGGGCTTGACCCCTATCCATGCAGGGCGGAGGCGACTTCGTGCATGCCCAGCTCCTCCAGGACCCGGCGGCTGGGGCGCCCCTGGGCGTCGATGTCGCGCAGGCGGTAGAACTCCTCGAGCATATTCTCGATGGGCACGGTCCTCCTCTTTATCTCCTCTGTTTCCCCCGCCTCCAGCCTCTTCTTGTGGCCTCGCAAGCCGGGCAGGTTGGCCTGGAGCCTGAGCACCTTGTCGATATTCGGCACCAGGTATTTCATCTGAAAGCCGGCCAGGGCGTCCTTGACCTTCTCCGCCCTCAACTTGCCCATGGGCTTCATGGTCATCATGGTGGGAAAGGCCGCCATGGTCAGGTACGAGGTGGTGCCCTCGGGGTGGGGCTCCGTCAAGCGTTTGGGAAGGCGGTCGTCCTCACGGGTGACGCCGCATAGATTGTCGATTGCACGCTTGATCAGCCAGATGCGGTCCCCTACCCGGGCCAGCTCGTCCATATCGTAGGCGAAGCCGGTGACGGGGTTGATCATCTCCGCCATCTCCTTGACCCCCCCGCCCTCCGAGGCCCAGGCGATATGGCACATGACCGCCGAGTTCCCTATCGAGCCCTTCTTCTGCGCCGCGACCGTCTGGGCCGCCTTACCCTTGGCCCTGTAAGGCCATGTCCTCTTCGCACCGAAATCGCTGTGGCTGGTCATCCCGTAATCGGCGAAGAGGTTGGCGTCCGTGACGTGGCAGGCCCCCCGCACCGATGTGGCGTAGGTGAGGGCCATGGCCCACAGGGCACGGGGGTCATGCATGGGGCACTCCAGGCCCTTGACGTGGAGGGCGAACTCCTCCCCCCCGTACTTCTCCGACATGGCGCGCACCCCCTCGGCCAGCTCGTCGCCGAAGCCCTCGCGCTGGGCGATCTTGTCGATGAGCAGGAGCAGGGTGTCGGGCTGGTTCCACCCCAGCCTGATGCCGCCGGTGTCCCCCTCCACGATGAGCCCCGCCTCGAAGGCCTCTACGGCATAGGCGATGGTCCCCCCGGCCGAGATGCAGTCCATGCCGTAGCGGTTGCACATCTCGTTGGCCTTGTTGTTGGCCTCGACGCTGTCCATGCGTTGCAGGGTACCCAGGGCGGCGGCGGCCTCGTACTCAGAGCCGGGGCCTTCCTCCATGGCATAGGGGCCGGAGTCGACCTCGACGATCCGCTTGCATGCTATGGGGCAGCCGTAGCAGGAGTGGGTCTTTGTGAGGATGGTCTCGGCCACCGCCGTGCCGCCGAGTTTCTCCGGCCCGGCCTCCCAGTAGGCCTCGCGCCAGTTCTTGGTGGGAGCGTCGCCCATGGCCATGCCGAAGTCCATGCCCACGTTGGTGCCGTAGGTGGCGAAGGACTCGCCGATCATGCTGAACTTCAGGACCTCGTTGAGGTGGTCGCGGGCGGCCTTATATCCCGCCTCGTCGGCGATGGGGATCTTCTTGCTGCCCCGGGCTACCACCGCCTTGAGCTTCTTGGAACCCATCACCGCCCCCATGCCGCAGCGTCCGGCGGTGGAGCCGCGGTCGTTCATGACGTTGGCGTACTTCACCATGTTCTCCCCGGCGAGGCCGATGCACATCACCTGGGCCCGCCTGTCGCCAACCTCCTCCTTGAGCTTTTCCTCCGTCTCGTAGGTGTCCACTCCCCACAGGTGGGAGGCGTCCCTGATCTCCACCTTCACGTCGCTGACGTATAGATAGACCGGTTTGCCGGAGGCACCTTTCACGATGACACCGTCATAACCGGTCTTCTTGAGTTGGGGGGCGAAATGGCCACCCATGCAGGACTCCCCCCAGATGCCCGTGAGAGGGGAGCGCGCGCAGATCTCCAGCCGGGACACCCCGGGCAGGTTGGTTCCCGAGACAGGCCCGAGCATGATCATGAGCTGGTTGTCGGGGGAGAGAGGCTCCACCTCCCACAGGCGGCGGTCAAAGAATAGTTTAGCGGCCAGGCCGCTGCCCCCCAAGTAGTCCCGGTAGAGCCTCTCGTCCAGTTCCAGTTCTCGCGTGGTCCCAGCGGTGAGGTCGACCTCCAGGACCTTGCCCCAGTTTCCTCCCATCATCCGGATCAGCCCCTTCCTTACAACCCCCGGCGAGCGAGCATGGCAAAGCGAGCTCTTTACGCCTTTCTCATCTACTTGCGATTGTCCAACCCCTGGGTCTTCCGTGGTGCGAAAGCCGTACGTTATCAGCTTAGCCCGCTGTTTTCCATCTTGAAGCATACCCTTTTTCACGGGCGGACAAACCAGGCAGTGCCGTGGTGTCAGGTCTTGGTTTTTGGATGTAATTTTCTGACAGCTGCTGCGAAGTTGCCGCACACGACGGGATAAATGGCCTTAAGAGAGCTCACATACCGGGGTATCCAAGATCCAAGACCTGACCCCTCAGACGCATGAGAAGAAGGCGTCGGAGAGGGCGGTCTCGCGGGGGTCGCCGAAGACGTAGAAGCCGGACCTGTTCATAGCGTAGGCGAAACCCGCGCCGGTGTCCGGGTCGGCGAAGGCGAAGGAGCCGCCGGCGCCGGGGGTTCCGAAAGCCCTGTCGCTGGTGCCGAAGCGCAACTCGTCGAAGGGCTTGAGAAACCCCAGCGAGAAGCGGCTCTGCATGTGCAGGACCTGGTCGTAGCGGCCCCCGGCCGGGTCCTGCGCCGGCCGCATGATGGCCTCCAGGGTCTCCGGCTTGATCCCCAGTTCCTCTCCCCCGACAGCGAAGATGCCGTACAGCCGGGCCACGTCCCTCACCTGCACGATGCCGTTGGCGGCCGGCAGCTCGATGGAGCGCATGTCCCGGCGGTTGTAGTTGACAGGTGAGCCCAGGACCTTGGGGTTGGTGAACGAGCGGTTGGTGATGGTCCCCTTCTTGAGGAAAGCCTTGACGAAGTCCCTGGGGAGTTTGCCTATGTTGAAGACCATCCTGAACTTGTAGGCAGGAGCGTAGATATCTGCTATGCGGGAGTCCGGCACCTCGCCCGGCAGGCCGATATAGATCTCAAGCCCCAGGGGCGCCGCGATCTCTTCCTGGAAGAACCTGCCTATGGTGCGGTGCTGCGGGTCCGTCCTCCTCACCAGCTCGCTCTCGTACCACCCCAGGGTCAGGGCGTGGTAGCCGTGCTTGCTGCACGGCTCCCACGCGGGCTTCTGCTTCGCGATGGCGGCGGCCACCCTGTCGGGGTCCGCCAGGGTCTCCAGGTCCATGGGCTCGTCGATGGCGCACAGGCCGGCCTGGTGGGAGAGGAGCTGCCTCACGGTGATGTCCTCCTTGCCTCCCATGGCGAACTCCGGCCAGTATGTGGAGACCTTCTCGTCGTAGTCGAAGTAGCCGCGGCTGTGGGCCAGGGCGCAGGCCATCCCGGAGATCCCCTTGGTGGTGGAAAAGACCAGCACCAGGGTGTCCTCCAGCCATGGCTCCATTGTCTTCCCGTTGCGGTATCCGCCCCAGAGGTCGACCACCTTCTCGCCCCGCAGGTAGGCGGCGCATGCCGCCCCGAGCTCCCGGCGCTGGGTGAAGTTCTTTGCGAATTCCTCCCTGACCTTCTCGAAGCCCGGCGCCACCGACCCGTGGACCATCGATTCATCAACCCTGATGCTCATCCCGGCCTGCCTCCTTTCATACGGAAAACCGCATTGGTCAGCTGGAAATGGTGAGCAGCCACGTTCTGGACGATCTGCCCCACCTCAAGGCAAACACCAGAATGGGAACGGCGAAAAGGGCGACGAAGCAGGCCAGGACGAGCACCTGCCAGCCCAGTTCGCTCCAGCCTTCTCCATAGATGGCGATGCGGAAAATGGGGTTGCCGATATAGTAAGTGGGGAAGATCCTGGCTATCCATTGCGGCCAGCTGGGGAAGATGATGAAAAGCGCCGGGGCGATGAGGAAGATCCCGAACGCTTTGATGTAGGCCACCAGTATGGTCTGGTCTTTGGACAGCAGGCCGAAGAGGAGTCCCCATTCCACTCCCAGGATCGACCCCAATACGAATATCGCGAACATGAGCAGCGGTTGAGCGAACCCGACTGTAAGCAGCACCAGGATGATACCCATGACCAGCGAGACGATGGTCCCGACCGAACCGAAAGCGATGAGTATCTCGGGCAGAGTGACCGGGGTGACCAGCAGCGCGGCGAAGGTCCTCTTTTCCTTCTCGTTCACTATGAAAGACGCCGTCAGCATCAAGCCGCCGAGAAGGATGATGTAGATGACCATGAAGGGCAGGAACATGTCCATCAGTGAGAGCGCTTTCTCCTCCCCCAGCTTGACCTGTTCGAAAAAGATCTGCGGGACCTCGGGAGACAGCGACCTGACCGCGCCGGTTATCTCGGCCAGGGCTATCGCCCTGCTCTTGGCCAGGCTCTCCCCCCCTATATACAGGTCAACCAGCGCTTTCTCCCCCGCCTCCAGTCTTTCCTTCACGTCCTCGGTGAAGACAGCCCCCACGTCGGCCTTCTGGTCTCGCACCAATGCGATGACCTCATCCGCTGAACCCGCCAACAGCAGGTCGACTGCCTCCGAGCCCTCGAGCTCAATGGCGATCGCCTGATCGCCCTCTTCGTAGATGGCTATCTTCGGCCTGGTCTGCCAGATGCCGAAGATGAGCTGGAATACGGCCGCGAAGAGCAGCGGGCCAAGTATCGCGAAGAAGATATAGGGGTTTCTCGGGTTCAAGCTCTTTCTTATGATGGCGAGGATCCTGTTTATGCTCATGCCAGCCTCCTCCTCAGGATGACGAACCCCAGCATGAAGAAACCTGCGGTGAAGAGGACGAGGTAGATGAGGGACGTGGTGTAGTCGGACAATCTCATCCCATAATTCAGGATACCGTCTAGCGGCTCGATCAACCAGTAGGTGGGTATCGCTTTCATGATGGGCGAATAGAAGCCGGGGAATATCACCAGGAAGCCCGGTATTATCAATACCACGAAGGGGATCAGGGATATCATGGTCATGGAGATGAAGTCCCTGCTCAATGAGCCAACGATAAATGCTATGCCTACCATCATGGCGGCACCGAGAAACAGGAGGACGATGATAGCCAGCCAGGTATCCACCGAGATCGCCCCCAGGAGCAATGCCATCAGGAACCCCAGGAAGAAGGTATTCAAGATGCCCGTGATCGCCTTTGCCGACACGAAATCCCGCAGGGTCACGGGAGTGACCAGAAGGGCCACGGCCGTTTTTCTCTGGACCTCCTCCATGAGCAGGTTTCCCAGGCTGAACAACTCGAGGAGAAACACGAAGGTGAGCAGGATGACCCGCAACCTGTCTTTCATCGGGATCTGCCGGCCCGCCATGTCCGGGCCTATCACCGTCGCTTCGAACTCGGCCGGAAGTCGGTACCCGATAAGGGCGTAGCCTATCTCCGCTCCGATGGCTTCACCCGCCTGGGTGACCTCCTCCGGGGTCTCGGACGAGACGTAGAGGACCAGCTCGGGTTCCCGCCCCGAAACGACCAGCGACAGGCCGGCGCTGACTTCCTCCTCCTCCACCATCCTCTGGAGGTCCTCCGGCGAGTCCGCCCAGACCAGCTCCAGCCCTCCCTCCGCCTCCTGCTTCCCCGCCTCGCTCAGCCTTGCCGCGATCTCTTCCGTTCCCCCTTCCAGGCCGAACTCCGCGGCGGCTTCCTCGCTGATCTCGAGGCAGAAACCCATCTTGAACACCTCGTCCACTTGCGAGGGCAGGAGATAATACATCAATGCGTAGATGACGATGAACAGTACCGAGATGACCATGACGAAGCGGTTGCGCAGGATCTGCGCCAGGTCTTTCCTGACGATGGCAAAGACGCGGTTCACTTCAGCTTCTTTCCCGTCAGCTGGATGAAGATGTCCTCCAGGGTGGCTTCCTCGGTATGCATGTCCAGGACATCGAAGCTTCCCAGTATCTCCTGGGTGCGCCGGCCCGTTTCCTCCTCTTCGAGGGGTAGTTCTTCCTCGCGGAGCTCTCCCTCCAGGTGATAGCGTATCTTCAGGACCCTCTTTCCGTACTCGTGTTTGAGGTTCTCTGGAGTATCGAGAGCGGCGATCTCTCCTTCATTGATAAAGGCGACGTGGTCGGAGAGCTTGTCCGCCTCCATCATGTCGTGGGTGGTGAGGAATACCGTGACCCCTCTGGCCTTCTCCTCCATGACCACCGTGCGGATAGCCTCGGACGAAACCGGGTCGAGACCGTCGGTCGGCTCGTCCAGGAAGAGTACCTGCGGCCGGTTGACCAGGGCCCTCGCGACCATGAGCCTCTGCTTCATCCCTTTGGAATAATTTGACACTCTGTCTTTACGGTCCTCCGGCAGTCCCACCCTTTCCAGCAATCCTGCCGTATCGAGGTCTTTTATCCCGAAGAGCGAGGCAAAGAACTTGAGGTTGGAAGCCGCCGACATATCCTCGTAAAGGCTTTTTTCCTCGAAGCATACGCCGATCTGCGCCTGGATCTTCTCCCTGTTTCTCACCATGTCCTCGCCGAGGATGGTGATGCTCCCTTCCTGAGGCGACAGCAGCCCGATGAGCATCTTCAAGGTAGTGGTCTTGCCGGCACCGTTGGGGCCGAGGAATCCCAATACTTCTCCCCGGTCTATTTGAAAGGAGATGTGGTCGACCGCCGTTATATCACCGTAGGCGTATGCTATGTTCTCGGCTGCGAGTGTCGTCTCAGGCGCCATTCTCATTCACCCTTCCTTTCTTCAAGGCCCGTTTCACTTCTTCGACCCTCTTGTCGTCAAGGGGATATATCGTGCCCCGGGGCGACCCCAGGATCTTCTCTACGGTCCCCAGGTATAGCCGGGCCCTGTGCAGGATGCTTTGCATGCTCTCGGGTTCGTCTTCCAGCCTGGCGATATCGGCGGCCTGCCGCTCGGCCATGGCATTGGAGAGGAGCAGGATCATCTCGGCGGTATCCTCCGGGCGCTCCACGTCGAAGGCGCCTTCCTCCATGCCCTGTGAGATTATCTCCGCCAGTGCAGGCGTGAATCCCTGCACCGCTTTCCTGTTCATCTTTTGGCGGATAATGGCGTTCTCGTCGCGGTAGATGACCTTCACCGCCTCGCTGAGGATATCCATGTGTGCCAGCTTCCATCCGCTGATCGCCTCCATGAAGCGGTTCATCTTCTCAAGGGGGGAGATATCTTTCGTGCGCGGTATGCCCTCGATCTTTAAAGCCATCTCGTCGACCATGCGGCCTACCACCTCATCCAGGATATCTTCCTTGCCGCTGAAATAGTAATAGAAAGCCCCCTTGGAAAGGCCTACGGCGTCCAGGATGGCTTCTACAGGCGTGGCATCGTATCCCGCCGTGGAAAAGAGACGCCAGGCTGCATCCACCAGTTCTCCCCTGGTATCCTCTCTGGCCTCCACCTTCCTGGGTCTCGCCATGTGACGACCTCCCGTTACCGTGCATTGTTTCTCAGGCCGGCTATCCTTCCTATTAATAAACCGACCGTCGGTTTATATTTAAACTCGTACCATCGCCATTGTCAACAAGCCATCCTCTTTCCCGAGTGCGCAAGGTGGTAAGCTAGATCAGGGATACACGAAGTCCACGTAACGATCTCGCGCATCGGGAGGTCCGATGGGAATACGTTCTCTGAGTTTTTCTTCCATGATCGCGGACACCGGATCTGATAAGGGGCATGATGGTGACGTCTAGACGCAGGCTTTTTCTACTCACGTTTCTTTCCCTACTGCTTCCGGTTGCTCATCTCCTTGTCTCCGCCCTTCCTGCCGCCGCTGTAGCCGAACCTGGAAGCCGGACCCTCGGAGTCTATTCGCAGGCGGGCGGCGAGGCTGCCCCGCCTCCCATCGCGGTGCAGTTACAGCAGCTGGCGGAGGACAACTACGGCAGCTGCGGCATCTACCTCAACGTGCTGGAGACGGGGGAACAGGCGGGCTACGCGGAGAACGAGACCTTCTACGCGGCCAGTTGCTACAAGCTCTTCCTGGTCATGTTCATCTACGAGCAGGCCGCCCGGGGCGAGGTGGACCTGAGCCGCACCATCGCCATGCAGGGCGGCGACCTGGAGGGAGAGGAGGGGGTGATCCAGAGCGCGCCCGTGGGCACCGCCTTCACCACGCGCGACCTCTGCAGGTACGCCATCGTCAACAGCGACAACGTGGCTGCGAGGATGCTGAAGCGCACCTACGGATACCGCACCTTCCGCGACTACGCCGCCTCTATCGGCTGCCCCGTGGCCGGGACCTATAATATCAACTCCACCACCGCCCGCGAGATGGGCATCCTGCTCATGCGCGTGCTGCAATTCGCCGCGACCGACCCCCTGGGACAGGAGGTAGTAGCCTTCCTCAAGGAGAGCACCACGAAGGGCCGCATACCGGCCGGGCTACCCGCGGGAGTGGAGGTGGGCAACAAGACCGGCGACTACCAGGGCACCTTGAACGACGCCGCCATCGTTTTCCTGGACGACCTCACCTACGTGCTCTGCGTGCTCTCGAAGGGCGGCTCGGACAGCGTGCACCGGGAGGCTTCGCGCCTGGTCTACGAGGACATCTACCGCAGGCACTACGGGGGAGGGGCCAGCGCCACCCGCGTCTATCAGCCCGCGACACAGTGGTACTTCGCGCATGCGAACACGGCGGAGGGTCTCGAGACATGGCTCTGTATGACCAACGGGGGGACGGGTGAGGCGGCTGCAACCGTCAGAAACCTGGCGGGCCAGGCGGCCTCCACGGAGAGGGTGGTGAACGTCCCGCCGGGAAGCACCGTGTCGCTGCGGTTAAACCAGCTGTTCGGCGCTGGCCAGGACCTGGCCTTGTCGGTGCTGTCGAGCGGACCTCTCCTGTACGAGAGGGCCACGTATCAAGACGGCCGGCGGGGCTGGACGCTGGTGGGCACCACGGCGGGGCTGAACCAGCCCGCCGCGGAATGGTTCTTTTCCAGTGGCGTCAACGGCCAGGTGCTCGATACACGCCTGTACCTCTGCAACCCGGGGACCGCCGACGCCGGCTGCACGGTCTGCGTCATGACCGGCGGGGCCCGATCTCAGCGGTTGCCCGTGGCCGTTCCCGCGCAAGGACATCTGTCTCTGCCGGTCAGCGATCTCGTGGGCGGCAGCGGGGAGGTCGCCCTGTGCGTGCTGGCGAGCGCACCCGTCCTGGCGGAGGAAGCCGCCTATCCAAGGCAGCAAGACGGCGCCGCGGTTGTTGAGGGGGAGCAATAAGCAGGGCGCCTCCAGTGACGTCCCCGCTTGATCTCGAAACGGTTTTCAAGCCGCGGCCGGTCAGCGCCCACCGTGCCAGCGGTGTCCGCCGCGGGCGTCACTGCAGGAAGGCTGCCGCAACTTCGCGGAACGGTTGCCGCCGCGCAGCGAGACGCGCCCCGCCAGCCTGAAGAGGAGCTTCGACAGCACTGGTAGCAGGACAGCCGCAGCGGCTATCTTCTGTTGTCTTGCCAGGGGCGCACTCCTCTCCGCGGCGGTCAGCGGCGAGTGCGGGGCGCCGGCGCGTACGGCCTCACGTTTCTGCCCCTGCAGCACGGGCAACTCCTCGTATTCGTATATGGCGTCTTGCGGGCAGACCTCGGCGCAAGAGCCGCAGGCCGTGCATAGACCTTCAGAGATCTCCACCGCCCGCCCCAGCGCCTTGATGGCGCCGCTCGGGCATTCCTCCACGCAAAGACCACAACCGGTGCACAAGTCCTCGTCGACTGCATACATCTAGGTCACACCTCCAGCCCGGTCATCGTGTCAGTGGTCGCAGGCGTTCTCCCCTACTTCGAGGGTCCCGTCCACGTATTGCTTCACGACCAGCAGCGGGCCCAGGGGAGGCGCGCCGCAGACCACCTTAACGCCGCTCTCGGCGAATATCTCCTGGGCCCTGGCGCCCATTCCTCCGGCGATCACCGTCTTTACGCCCTTGTCCGCCAGCCAGCGCGGCAGCAGACCGGGCTCATGGGGCGGGGCTTCGCAGACTTCCTTCACGGCCGGGTCTCCCCCGTCTCCCGCTTCCACCAGCGTGAATTTCTCACAGCGGCCGAAGTGGGCGCAGAGAACGCCGTCCTGCGTGGGAACAGCATAGACCTCCATTCCTTCCTCCTTCTTTCTTCCTGCTTCACCGGGTACCCCGTCAGCTTCCCGTGCGCCAGCGGCCTTCCCCCCGGAACCCGCCCGCGTGTCCACGGAAGAGGTCACGGTCACGACCCTATCCACCATACCGTCAAGGATCCCCGCAACACCCGGCACATCCTGGTAGTGGCCTTTTTTTGCCCCGCCGCGGTCCGCCCACGACGCGAATTCTCCGTCCAGGGATAGGGAGGCCAGGAGTTCCACCTGCATCTTCTCGGTCATGGAGCGAGCTCCACCCTTGCCGAAGATATCGATGCTCTCTCCGCAGTGAGGGCAGACCAGGCCGCTCATGTTCTCCACTACCCCCAGAATGCGCATGCCGATACGGCGGCAGAAAACGATGGACTTGCGCACGTCCGCCATGGCCAGTTCCTGCGGGGTGGCCACGATCAGCCCCCAGGCGTCCGGTATCAGCTGCGCGACGCTTAAGGGCTCGTCGCCCGTACCCGGAGGAGAGTCTATCACCAGGTAATCCAGGTCCCCCCAGTAGATGTCCTCCATGAACTGCCTGATGGCGGTCATCTTCAGAGGCCCTCTCCAGATGACAGCGCTGTCGTTTTCGTCCGTGAACAACCCTATGGAGATGACTTTCAGGTTCCCGGCGACGGTTATGGGGAAGATGCCTTTCTCGTCGCCGGTCACCCTTTCGTCCACCAGGCCGAAAATCACCGGGATGCTGGGTCCGTGGAAATCCACGTCCATGACCCCGACCTTGTAGCCGCGCTCGGCCAGGCCCCCGCCTGGGTCTCGTCCGCGTTCCTGGTACAGTCCCCGCGGTTTACGCGTAACTCCTCCTCCAGGATCTTGCCTTTCTTGACCGTAAATACCACGAACAACGGCGCCGAACCGAAATGCGATGCCAGGATCTTGCCGTCGATCGTCGCCACCGCTACCTTATGCTCCTGCTGTAAAGAAGCCACCGCTACCTTGTTCTCCTTGGGAGATGTCATGCTCTATCCACGACCCCTCTCCTCCATTTGCGCCATTTCGGTTCCAGCCACAGATAGATCCCGATGGCGCCCGATAAAAGGCCCGAGTATATGTGCATTTTTCTCAGGGTCTTCCTTCTCGGCATATGCATCCTTCGGCCTCCATTCTTCAACCCAGCCGGATAGACTATCACAAAGCTGATTATAACCTATTTATGGCATATGTCTAGTAACTAAAACATCGTTTCCAAGCTTCTTTTAAAATGCCTCCAAGACATTACTTTACATATGCTAAATATTATTTTATTATATTTATGGGCATATGCCTAGTTATAGAAACGGCATGCAGGCCGCATCATAAAACCAGGAGGTGAGCCTGATGGCAGGATTCGGGAGAGGACGGAGAGGCGGCAGGCCCGTAGGAGGGCGCGGCACCGCCGGAAGCACGGTATGCAGCTGTCCGAAGTGCGGGCACAGCGAACCGCATACGCGCGGCATCCCCTGTTTTACCAAGAGCTGCCCCAAGTGCGGTACCCGCATGGTGGGGGCGAATTGCGGTTGATGGAATGTGCCGTGAGGCGCACCGAGCGAACAGAAAGGAGAGAAGACCATGGGATACGGACACAGGAACATGTATAACCTCACCGGGCAGCCGGGTTGGATGAGGCTGGGTTACAGCCCGGGCTGGGCGGGCCGGAGCAGCAGCGGCCTGGGACCGTGCGCGGAGTACATGCTGACAGGCAGGTGGCCGGCTGCGACGGGCCGGTTTACGCCGCCGCAGAACTGGCCCGCGGCAAGCGGGGAACTCGAGCTGCTGAAGGCCCAGGCGGAGAGGATGGAGGAGACGCTGGTCCAGCTGCGCGAGCGCATCAGCAAGCTGGAGAAAGAGGGAGAATAGAACATGAAGGTTGCGATATCATCGACGGGGCCTGACCTGAAAGGGAGCGTGGACCCACGCTTCGGCCGCTGCGCGTTCTTTATCTTCTACGACACGGATACGGAAGATTGGGAAGCGGTGCCCAACGGCAACCGGGAGGCAGCAGGAGGGGCCGGCATCCGCACCGCCCAGTCCGTGGTGGACAGAGGGGTGGAAGCGGTCGTCACCGGCAACATCGGGCCCAACGCCATGCAGGTGCTATCAGGGCAGGTAAAAGTGTACACGGGCTTCTTCGGCACCATCGAGGAAGCGCTGCAGGCGCTCAAGGCGGGCGGCCTCTCCGACACCACCTCTGCCACGGTCAAGGACTATGCCGGCATGAGCAGCGGAAGCGGCCCGGCAGGCAGCCCGGGAACAGGCGCTTCCGGAGCTACGGGCACAGGCGGTTTCTCCGGTCCAGCCAGCTTCCAGGGCCCGGGCATGATGGGCATGGGCGGAGGCATGGGTATGGGCGGAGGCATGGGTATGGGCGGCGGCCGCGGGGGCGGTATGGGCAGAGGACGTGGCTGCGGAAGAGGAGGAGGGCGTTGGTAATAGCCGTGGCCGCCGGCAAGGGCGGGACCGGCAAGACCCTGGTGGCCGTGAACCTGGCCCTTGCGCTGCACCGGGCGGGGTTGGAAACGGCGCTCACCGACGCCGACGTCGAGGAGCCGAACGGCCATCTCTTCGTCAAGCCCGCCATCTCGGAACGGGAGGACGTGACCATCTCCATCCCCCGCATCGATGAAGAACTGTGCGACCGATGCGGCGAGTGCTCTTCCTTCTGCGCGTACGGGGCGCTGGCCACGACGCCCGCGCGCGTGCTGCTCTTCGATGAGCTGTGCCACGGGTGTGGGGGATGCACGATGATATGCCCTCTCAAAGCCATCAGCGAGGAAGAACGCGTTATAGGTACTATTGAGCGGGGCCGGACCCCCGAGGGCATGGGTTTCACGCATGGAGTCCTGGAGATAGGAGAGCCCAAAGCCAGCCCGATCATCGCGGCGATGAAGGAACGCCTCGATCCCGGGGTCGTGAACGTGGTCGACTGCGGGCCGGGGACCGGCTGCGCGGCCATGACCACGGTGCAAGGTTCAGACGTCTGCCTGATGGTGACCGAGCCTACCCCCTTCGGCCTGCATGACCTGCTCATGGCGGTGAAGATGGCGGAGGAGCTGGGCGTGCCCTCGCTGGTGGTGGCGAACAAGGACATACCGGGCGACACCGAGGTCAAGAGGTTCTGCGCGGAGCACGGGCTGGAGATAGCCCTCTCCATACCCTTCTCCATGGAAACGGCACGCCTCACCTCGAGCGGGATCAACCTTGTGGATACCGGTGAGGAGTGGCAGCGCACCTTCTATTCCCTGTACGAGCGGATCACACCCATGGTCGGAAGGGGGAGCGTGTGAGATGAAACAGCTTGTAGTGTTGAGCGGTAAGGGGGGAACGGGAAAGACCACGGTCACGGCGTCCCTGGCGCAGCTGCTGAAACCCGTCGTGCTGGCAGACTGCGACGTGGAAGCGCCCAACCTCCACCTCCTGCTATCACCACAAACGGATGACTCTTTCCCGCTCAAGGTATCCCGCAAAGCACGGATAGACCCCGATCTGTGCACCGCCTGCGGGGCTTGCGCCGAGAGCTGCCGATTCGGCGCCATTACGACCGGTGACCCCTACCGGGTTGATGCCTTTCGCTGTGAGGGCTGCGGGGTATGCGGTTTTGTATGCCCGGAGGAAGCCGTCGACTTCTTCGAAACGGACGGGGCGCAGGTTTACAGGGGCATGACCCCTTATGGTCCCATGGTGGGAGCCGAACTCGCGGTGGGAGAGGAAGCCTCGGGGAAGGTGGTTACCAGGGTGAGGATGGAAGCCCAGTTGACCGCCCACGAAGCGGGGCTCCCACTGGTCATCGTGGACGGTTCGCCCGGCACGGGATGCCCCGTGATCGCCTCCCTGAGCGGCGCCGACCTGACCCTTATCATCACCGAGCCATCACTATCGGGCCTGCACGACCTGGAGAGGATCCTGCAGGTGGCAGAGCACTTCGGCATCCCCACCATCGCGGGCATAAACAAGTGCGACATCGTGCCCGAGCTGGCTGACCGCATAAGAAAAAGGTGCGGAGAACTCGGCATCGAGGTGGCGGCCGAGATTCCTTTCTCGGGGGAAGTGGTGGAAGCCTTGCGTGGTAGACGGCCCCCGGTGGGGAACGTGCCGCCCGAGGTAGAGGAGCCTTTAAGGCGCCTCGCCCTGGTAATAGAAGAACGCACGGCGGTCGCGACGGGTTGAACCGTGAGGCTGCCGGCAAGGTGATAAAACCCAGCCGGGAGCCTTGAAGGCTTAGACGAGGTGCTGGCCTGGACGGGAAGGAGCACGGGGATCGCCGACGCGGAGAGGGCCGTAACCGTGGTGTGCGAAGGCGGAGGCACACAGACAATGGGCAAGTCGCTGCGCAGGTGGGCGGCCCGCGTCCGCGACGTCTGATAGAACACGCCCTCCGAAAATGCTAAGCTGTCCCTTGAGATGTATGAGTCGAACGAGACCGGCATCAGCTTCACCGCGGGCCGCTGGCCGATGGACCCGGACCTGCCCACCATCGTGTTCATCCACGGGTCGGGCGGTACGAGCGTCCTCTGGCGCGCGCAGGTGGAGGCCCTCACGGACCACTCCAACACCATCGCCGTCGATCTGCCGGGGCACGGCGCGAGCGGCGGCGGGGGCATGGACCGCGTCGAGGACTACGCGGCGTCCCTCGAGGACTTCATCGCATCCATCGCCGCCCCTAGGGTCATCCCCTGCGGCCTGAGCATCGGAGGCGCCATCGTGCTGCAGCTCCTCCTGGACTCGCCCGGAAAGTACGAGGCCGGCATCTTGGTGAACTCGGGGGCCAGGCTGCGGGTGATGCCGCTCATCTTCGAGACCCTGGAGAAGGACTTCGAGGGTTTTATAAACGCGTCCTACGCCTTCAGCGCCTCCGAGCAGACGGACCCGTCCCTGGTGAAGCCCATCGTGGACGCCATGGCCGCGTGCCCCCCCGCCGTCACCAGGGGGGATTTCACGGCCTGCGATACTTTCGATGTCATGGAGCGCCTCGGCGAGATCGCGGTGCCCGTCCTCGTCCTGACCGGGTCCGACGATAAGATGACCCCGGTGAAGTACGGCGCGTTCCTGGCCGAGCACATAGCGGGCGCCGTCCACGTGGACATCGCCGACGCCGGACACCTCTCCCCCATGGAGAAGCCCGAGGAAGTGAGCAGGGCCATCCTGGATTTCGTGCGGTCTCTGTGACGGGGTGCC
Organism: Actinomycetota bacterium; assembly: GCA_040757835.1. NCBI lineage: Bacteria > Bacillati > Actinomycetota > Actinomycetota bacterium. Next base: position 50,072 of record JBFLWJ010000004.1, on the reverse strand, counting down.
GATCTTACTCTCCCGCCGTTGTTCCATGATGCAGTGGGACGGCCCCGGAAAGCCTGCCTTAGGGTCGAGTAGGCAGGCTGTCTCTCGTAAGGACCATGTCCACAAGCCAGGTCATAATACGCATGACCAAGTGGTACAGCGGCGGGAACGTTCTCTTCAGGAGATACAGCAGCTTGATGTCCGGGGACGTGATGACCATGTACCTGTTCTTCTCGATGGCGCCGACGATCAGGCCGGCGACCTTCTCGGGGCTTATGGCGTGCCGGCTGAACAGCCTGCGCCCCCTCTCGCAGGCGTCCGCGTCCGCGTTGATGACCACCGTCTGGACCAGGCCAGTGTTGACGGCGCCGGGCAGGATGACGCTGACGCCGATGCCGTGCTTTCTCAGGTCATAGCGCAGCACCTCCGCGCTCCCCACCAGTGCGTGCTTGGTGCCGGCATACGCGACATGCCAGGGAAGCCCTATTATCCCCGCGGTAGAGGAGACGAGCAGCAGGTGGCCGCCCTTACCGGCGCGGACCATCTCGGGGACGAAGCACTCGATGGCATGGTACGGCCCCCAGAGGTTCACGTTCACTATGCGCTCCCACTGCGCGTGGGTCATGTCTTCCACCTGGGAGAACAGCGCCACCCCGGCGATGTTGGCCAGGATGTCCAGCGGGCCGAACCCGGCATGGACCTCATCCGCCATCTTCCTGACCGCGGCGTGATCCGAGATGTCCAGGGGCATTGAAAAGCACACCTCTCCGCCCCGGTCCTCGATCTGGCGCCGCGTCTCCTCGAGCCCCCGCGCGTTGATGTCGGTGATAAACAGCCTGGCGCCGCGTTCCGCCATGGCGAGGGCCGTCGCCTTGCCGATGCCGCTCGCCGCGCCGGTGATCAAGGCCTTCCTGCCCGGGATCTCCATCCGCCTCACCTTTCCTCCTCAAACGTCAGGCCAGAGACAGGGCCTTTGCCTGTGGCTTCCCCCGCCCGATATAGCCGTGTTCCCTCAAGAGCCCGTACCAGGCCTCTCCCCGGGCCCGCTTGTCCAGGTAGAGAAAATGGCCGCCCGTCACCTCCGCGTAGTCCTCGATCCCCCATCTCTTTATCCAGCGCCTCGTGTCCCGCACGTCGCAGACCCGGTCGCCCGCGTGGGCCACCACCCTGATGCGCCCCACGTCGAAACGGGGCTCGAGGTACAGCGGCGAGCACAGCTCCTGGGCGCGGCCCGTAGAGCGGGCGAGCGCATCGTCGACCGGGAACCCGAAGCGGCGCTGCCTGGGTCTCAGGTAGTTGGTGACCGCGACGGCCGGAACGGCCATGAACATGAAGTCGGGCCCGCCGCTGACCTGTGCCGCGTAGAGCGCCGCCGAGAAACCGCCCATGCTCGCCCCGATGATCCCGATGTTCCCGTAGCCCGTGTGCCTCAGGAGGATCAGGGCGGAGTGGAGGTCGTGGATGTTCTGGGCCAGGCGCTCCACCGTGAGGGGCACGTCGGCGGGGCTCAGCAGCCGCTGGAACCAGGGGTGGTTACTCCGCCGCCAGTGGCCGGGCAGGGTGTGGAGGGCCACGTCCAGGCCGAGCTGGAAGAGCGTGTCTATCCTGAACATGCGCCGCGCCTTAGCCGGCCCTCCCATCATCAGCCCGTGGATGACCAGGACGAGCGGCCGGTCCGCGGAACCGTCGTGGCGCCAGAGGTGGAGATAGCCCGAGAGGTCCTCCAGCCGGGAGTTGAAGCGGTCCCTCAACTCGGGGTTGCGGGGGGAGTAACGGCTCGGGTAGCGGAAGAGGTCGCGCCGCCCCGTGAGGAACGGCGTGGACTCGACGACCTCGCTGGCGGGAGGCCCGTCGGGCAGGCGGAAGAACGGCTTCCGCTCTGGGTCCCAGGAGTCGGGGTCGTAAAAGGCGAGCCGCCGGAGATACGTCTCGCGCTCCACCGAGGTCTTCCCGACGGTCACGTCGGGGATGCCCAGGAGCATTCGGTCCGGGATCCCTCCGATGGCGTTGAGCGCCCTTGCCTTCGCGCTCACCCGCGGCTCTCCCCGCTCGCCATGTCGACCGTGTCTTCCGTCACGCCCAGAGATTCCAGCTCTTTCTTGATGACGCGGTGCGTCTCAGTTTTCGGAAGCCCGGAAACGACCCGGTAGTACCTGGGGATGGCGAACTTCGCCAGTCTATCGGCGAGGAACTCCGCCAGGCGCCCGGGGTCGATGGTCTTTCCCTCCAGGGGCACCAGCGTAACCATGATCTCGTCCTCGGCCAGCTCGGAAGGAACGGCGTATACCGCGCATTCCAGCACGTCGGGGTGCTTCAATATCGCCTGCTCGACCTCGTATGCGGAGACGTTCTCGCCCCTGCAGCGCATCGACTCGGTGTTGCGCCCCAGAAAGTAGATGTAGCCCCCGTCGTCCCTGTAGACGAGGTCGCCGGTGTGCAGCCAGCCGCCCCGCACCTTGTCGCTCGACGCCTCCGCGTTGCGGTAATACTCGACGGCGCTGGGGCGGTTGCCCACGTAACTGATTAGCTCGCCCGGGGCCCCCGCCGGGACGTCGTTGCCCTCTCCGTCCACGATGCGACACTTGGAGCCGAGCGGTTTGCCCATGGAGCCCACCGGCCCGGTCCCCAGGTTGATGAGGACCACCCCCGCGCCGTCCACCGCGCCGTAAGCCTCGTAGATGCGGACGCCGAAACGGGACTCGAACGCCTCCCACATGCCCGCCGGGCAGCCGGCCGAGAGCACCGCGCGGACGCTGTTTTCGCCGTCGTCGGGCCTGGCGGGCTGCTTCATCAGGATGGGCATCACCGCGCCCAGCCCGTTGAAGATGGTCACGCGGTGGCGCCGCATCTCGTCCCAGAACCTGCTCGCGCTGAACCTCTCGCCCAGCGCGACCCTGCACCCGGCGTGCAGGCAGGGCGTGACGGTGAGGAAGAGGGCGTTGGCGTGGAAGAGGGGGTAGCAGGTGTAGTAGACATCGTTGCGGTCAAGGAAGAACCGGCTCATGATCGAGACCATCTTCACGCCGGAGTTACCGTAGCGGTAGACAACCCCCTTGGGAAGCCCCGTGGTGCCGGAGGTATACATGATGATCATCAAGTCGTCCGGGTCATAGCCCACGGGCGGTTTCGACGCGTCGCTTCCCGGCCCGTAAGCATCTTCCAGGTCCGCCATGCCGGCGGGCAGCGAGGGTCCCGGGGGCGCGCCCCGCGCGTTCACGATGACCCTCTCGACCTTTCCGAGCCTGTCCGCGACCGCCAGGTAGTGCGGCAGCAGGTCGTGGTCGATGACGACGAAACGGGCGTCGGAGTTGTCGATTATATACGCGAGCTGGTCGTCCCGCAGGGCCACGTTCACCGGCACGGCGTACATCCCGAGCTTCTCCAAACCGAAGAAGACGTCCAGCCAGCGGGGAGAGTTCTTCATGATCACCGCCAGCCCGTCGCCGGGGCCTCCTCCCATCCCGCGCAGGAAGTTGGCGACGCGGTTGGCGTTGCGGTCCATATCGGAATAGGTGAAGGACCAGTCCTTGAACTCGAGGAACGTCCTCTCCCCGATCTTCTCCGCCCTCTCCTCCAGGAGCTCGGCATGGGACATGTCGGCCGCTATGGAGAGGCCCCGTGCCCTTAGGATGGAGAGCAGGTTCTCGGGCAGCGTCCCCCGGCGCATCTCATCCGCGAGGAACAGCGCCCCGCTGCGCAGGCCTCGCCAGGCGATGAACAGCACCTGGCGGTATTTTCGCAGCTTCTCCCGGTTCATCTGTACTCCTGCCGCCATGCAATCGAGTATAGTCTTCACTATATTTTGCTAATTTAACAAAATATCGCTATTGTGGTCAAGTATGAAGCGTAATTGCCTGAATACCCGCTTAAATAACACATAAATGAATATTTACAACGCCTTGTGGATGTGCTATTCCTAATATAAGTAATCACTTACTTATTTATATCTGGAGGTGTGTGATGGCCGAAAAGGCGAAAAGGCCCGGAGCTGAAATCCGCCGCAAGCAGATACTCGATGCCGCCGCCGAGGTGATCGGAGGGAAATGTTACCACTGGGCCACGACCAAGGAGATCGCCCAGGCGGCGGGGGTCTCCGAGCGCACTCTCTTCCTCTACTTCGAGAACAAGAAGGAACTCTACCGCGAGGCCGTAACGCAGGCACACCACGAGCTGTTCGAGGCCCTGGGCCGGTCCGCTCCTCCCATGGATGACATCCGGACCTTCCTGAAGATGAGCGAGAGGAACTTCCTCACCTACCTCGAAGAGCACCCGCTGAAGGTCAAACTCATCTTCCAGGCCCTCGATGTCATGGGTGACGAAGACCTCCGCGAGGACATCCGGGACACCTTCCAGTCAATCTACGAACTATTTTCGGCCATCATCGAGAAGGCCAAGCAGCGTGGAGAGATAAACGAGGACGTGAGCACCCTTTCGGCGGTCGCCTGCATCCTAGGGTTTCATTTCATCCTGGCATATGTCGAGTTCCTCAAGCTTGACTGGTTCGCCGGGGAGGACGACATCTACTCGGTCGTCGACGTCTTCGCCGACTTCGTCACCGACCGCAGGCCGTGACACGTCCGATACCGCCGCCGGCTGGTCGGTGCGTTAGACGGCCGTCGGCAGGGAACTTCACCTCCGGGCCGCGCTGCGCCCACGCTTCAAGGTATTAGGCGAGCCAGTACCCCGGGATCTTTTCGTACACCTTCTCCCCGGGCCTCCGCCGGCCTTCAGGGCTTGGCGCCGAAGATCTTGTGGATGAACCCCTTCTTCCACAGGAAGCGGAAGAGGCGGTAGTAGAGCGAGGGCGAGATGCGGAAGAGGATGAACTGAGGAAGGGAATGGGAGGGGGGCGCCAGGATGATGCCCTTGTCCTTCTCCAGCCCGCGCAGGGCTGCCGCGGCCACGATGGAGGGGTCCACCCCCTGTTTCTTGTAGAACGCCACTATCTCTTCCTTGGAACTCTTCCCGCTGCTGTTGTAGAGGTATATCCTGCCGTCGCTTATGATCCTGGTATCGATGAACCCCGGGCAGAGCACGCTGACCTTGATGTTGTGGGTGATAAGCTCCATGCGCAGCGTCTCGCCCAGGCCGAAGACCGCGTGCTTACTGGTGTTGTAGGGAGACATGCAGGGGATGGAATAGAGGCCGGCGTCGCTGGCGGTGAGCAATATGGAGCCCTGCCCGCGCTCGATCATCCTGGGGACGAAGCTGTGGAGCATGTAGATGGCGCCGAAGAGGTTCACCCCCAGGACCCAGTCCCAGTCCTCGAGGGGGGTCTCCTCGAACCTGCCCCCGTGGCCGACCCCGGCATTGCTGCACAGGATGTCCACGTGGTCCCACGCGGAGAAGAAGGCGCCGGCGAAGCTCGCGACCTCCTCGCGCCGCGAGTGGTCGACGCGGTAGCCGCCGCAGTCGGCGCCCCTGGCCTTGAGTTCCTCCAGGACCGCATCGATACGCTCCTGGACGATGTCCGTTATCACCACCCTGCAGCCGGCGTCAGCTAGCGCCAGGGCCAGCGCCCTGCCGATGCCGGAACCCGCCCCGGTCACGATAGCCGTCTTCCCCTGAAAAAAACCCATGCCGCACACCTCCTGACCTTTCGTGCCGCCACCATGCTATTCGGATTCTCTCACATACGCTCCTCTTGCTGACATTATATCGGCAAGCAAGGTATCCACATTACCCACCGTTTCAGGGAACAGCACGACGAGCATGGGATGATCCTCGAGGAGTCGGTCCGGACAAAGGTCCTCGATGTGGGCCGCGCCCCGGCAGCAGGCGCGCTGACCACGGCGGGGGTATACGGGATATTGGGTCTCTCCAACGTGGTCTTTCCGAGGCATCTCGGCTGGATGACCGCGGTTGGCCTTCTTGCCGCGCCGATAGGCTCCATCTTAGTGCTTCCCAGTCTGCTGATCATACGGCAGAAGATATCCGGCAGGAAAAGGGCCGGGGAGGTCTGTGAGGTCGAGGCTAAGTAAAGGTATCATCGGCCGTAGGGGCTGACTTTCGTCAGCCCCTACGGCCGATGATCGGACCGGAATTATAAGACCTGTCTCTTGGTCCCGGTAGAATACTTCAAGAACCGGCTTGGTACCGTGAAGGGGAGAGGAAGCAATGGCGGCGAGGACCGCGTTCGGGCGCACCTGGTGGGGCGAGGCCTGGGTGGAGGCGATGGAAAGGATCGACTACGATACCAATCGCCTGCCACGGGGGAGGCGCTATGCGCGCAACGGCAGCGTGCTGGAGATCCATCTCGAAGGGGACGGGACGTTGCGAGCGCGGGTGCAGGGCACTCGGCGGCAACCCTATAAGGTGAGCATCAAGCTGAAGGACTTCACACGGGCGCAGGCGTCCAAGGTGAAGCTCCTGGTGGCCTCCAGTTCCGCCATCGCCTCGGAGCTGAGCCTGGGGAAGCTACCCGAGCGCATGCTGGGCCTGCTGGAGAACACGGGCGTCTCCCTCTTTCCCCGGTCCTGGAGGGATATCGAGGCCTCCTGCTCCTGCCCCGACTGGGCGAATCCCTGTAAGCACTTGGCGGCCGTCTACTACATAGTGGCCAACGAAATCGATAAGGATCCCTTCATCGCCTTCAACCTGCGGGGCGTATCCACCGTGTCGCTCCGGGATGCGGCGGGGATGGCGCCGGAGGATGAGGGGGAGGAAGGTTGGGGCGGGACAGAGGCCTGGCCGTTCATCGCCTACCGGGAGGCGGAGGCGGCGGATCGCGCCGAGGCAACTTCGCAACCACCGGACCTGGACCTCTCGTTTCCCGGCCTGGACCTGAACGGCGTGTTCTCCCTGCTGCAGGACGCCCCCCTCTTTTAGGAGGGGGGCGACTTCAAGAAGGTGTTGTTCGAGGCCTGCGGGAGGGTGTCCGCCGCGGCGAGAGCCCCCGAGATAATCGAGGACTTCCCTTCCCTGCGCGGCGCGGATTTCTACCTCGTCCACGACGAACCCGGGCCCTTCTTCTTCGTCGCACTCGATCGCGACGATTCCCCGCCTCCCCGCGTGCTTATGGAGGCGATAAGGGCCGCGGAAACAGGGGAGGACGAACCGCCGCGCGAGAAAGCACGGGCGTCCAGCCGGCGTGGGCGGCCCGTCCGGGACGGCGCGACCCATGAAGGCGTGGCCACCACCACCTCGCCTTCCAACGCCCCGCCCCACCCCGGGGATGGCCCCGCCCCGGGGGATCGCCGGGCGCACGCCCCGAGGCCTTCGCGCCGGAAGCTGCCGGTGATCGACGGCGGCGGGCTGCGACAGGCCTCCCGCGAGGGAATCAGGCTCGAGTGCGCCCCGGTGCTCGACTTCTTCCTGGCCCTGCCACTGGAGACGGACCTGGCCCGCCATTCCGTGTCCTCACGCGCCCTGTGCGCGGCGGGTGCGATCGCCCTCTCCCTGGCGATGACCTCGTCCTTCATCCCCGAGGTCGTCCCGGGCTGGGATGGCGCGTTCACCGTGCGGTACCTCCCCCTCGCCCAGGGGGAGAAGGTCTGGCGGGCACTGGCTTGGCTCGAGGAGGTGTTGCCCGCCAACCTCGGGTACCGCCGCCGGGGGCAGGCGGTCTACGCCCCGGGCGCGGCGTCCCGCCTGGTGGCACTCTTCCTGGACCGCATCGTGGCCCGCTTCGCCCACGCCCCCGCGGACCTCGTAAGGGACAAGCTCACAAACGCCTTCTTCGCGGGCGGGACCTACGAGCCCACCAGGTTCGAGGAGAGGCGCACGGTGGCGAGCATCTCCAACTGGCTGGAAAGGCTTGCCATGCGGGGTAAGGCCGTCTCCCCGGTGGTCAGGATAGAGACCCCCGCAAAGGACCTCTTCGGCCTGCACCTGGACGTGGAGGACCGCGACGACCCGCTGGCGCCGATACTCTCCCTCTCCGAGGTCTTCGCCTCCGAGGACGAGGTGTTCTCCCGCCCCGCCCGGCGCGTGCGGCACGACCTGGCGCGGCAGATAGCCGTCGCCGGGGAATACCTGCCCCAGCTTCTGGATATCCTCGACTCGCGCGGGGTGATGAGCGCCGCCGTGAGCCCGGTCGAGATGGCCGACCTGCTCACCCGGCACGCCACCGTCCTGGGCATCCTGGGCATCAGAATGGTCCTCCCCAGGGAGCTGGCTAAGCTCCTCTCCCCCAAGCTGGCGCTGCGGGCGTCTCTGTCCGGAAGCGCCAGGACCAAGAACTACCTGTCCCTCGCGGAGATGCTCGAGTTCGACTGGGAGATCTCCCTGGGCGAAACGGTGATGACCAGGGAGGAGTTCCTGGAGCTCGTCCGCTCGGCGCAGGGCGTGGTGAGGTTCCGGGATGGCTACGTCATGCTGAGCCCCGACGAGGCCGAGAGGATGCTGCGGCAGATGTCCAAGCCCCCGCCGACCCCGTCCTCCATGGAGCTGCTGCGCTGGGCTCTGGCGGGCGAGGAGCGAGGCATGGAGCTTCACACCGACGCCGCCCTCGCGCGCTGGCTGAAGCGGATGGCCAAGCCGGAGAGGATAGATGTCCCGGCCACCCTGACAGGGAGCCTCCGCCCCTACCAGGAGCGCGGCCTGGGGTGGCTCTACACCAATGCAGCGCGGGGCATCGGGTCGTGCCTCGCCGACGACATGGGCCTGGGAAAGACCATCCAGGCCATCGCGCTCGTCCTGGCGCTGAAGGAAAGGAAGGCAGGCAAGCACCCGGCCCTGGTGGTGTGCCCAACGACGGTGGTGGGCAACTGGCGGAAGGAGGTAGAACGCTTCACGCCCTCCCTGCGCGTGTCCATCTACCACGGAGCGGAGAGGCGCCTGGCCACCAAGGACCGGGACCTTGTGATCACCTCCTACGGCATTCTCCGGCGGGACCTGGACAAGTTCAAGGCCCGCGCCTGGGGGCCACTGATCATAGACGAGGCCCAGAACATCAAGAATCCGCGCACCGACCAAGCCCGAGCGGTGAAGGAGGTCAAGGCCGACTTCCGGGTCGCCCTGAGTGGGACCCCGGTGGAGAACCACCTCGGTGAGTTGTGGAGCATCTTCGACTTCCTCAATCCGGGATACCTCGGGTCGCTGGAATCGTTCCGCCAGGACTACGCGGCGCCTATCGAGAAGTTCCGGGACGCGGCAAGCATCGACCGGCTGCGCCGTATAACCGCCCCCTTCATCATGCGCCGCCTCAAGTCGGATAGGAGGATTATATCGGCGATACGCCGGACAGCGCGCCGCAGGGATTCCGGGAACTGGCAAGAACCGCCGGCGAGTGCGATGATCTGCTGCGGGCCCGCAACTACGTCGAGAAGTGTGAGGATCACCTGTTGGACCATGTGCTGGCCGAGGAGATCCTGAGAAGCTGCTTGGAAATAGAGGAGGAAGTGCTCACGCTCGCGCTGGAGAGGGGCGAGCGGCTGATACCCATCGCCATCGCCATGTGCGCGGACCTGCTGGCGGAGATAGAACCGGACTTACTCCCGGACGGGTTCGTCTTCCTGCTGCGCCTCATCGGCTGCCACAAGCCGCGTCAGGCGCTCCCCGTCCTCATGCTGGCGCTGGAGGGTTGTTGCGGCGAGGAACTGCACGAAACGGTGCTGGCCCTGGCCAAGCTGGGCTCACTCTACCCCGACGAGGTCTCGGCCGGGCTGCGCCGCGTGGCGGGAGATCCCGCATACGGCGAGGCCAGGTTGGCGGCCGTCGAAGCTCTCGGCCTGTTGGGCAGGGAGGCGGGCAATGGCGGGTTCCTGCGGGAGATGCTGCTGGGGCTGGACCCGGAAGACCCCTTCTACAACGATATGTTCATCTTCATCGTGCAGGCCCTGGTGTCGTCCGGTGGCGAGGAGGTGGGGGAGGTTATCGGCGCCGCGCTGTCGGAACACCACTCCTTCCTAGACGAGGCCGCCGCGGCTTTCGCGCGCGAATCCCTCGCGGGCCGCGACAGCACGGGCCTGGGTTGCCGGCTCGAGGGCTTCGTGGATGAGGATATGGCCGACCTCAGGGAGTTCGAACTCGATTTTGAGATCGACCGACTGCGTTCCACCATGACGCGGGAGAGGGAGGAAGATCTTGAGCTCATCCCGGAGGAGGACGAAGAGTGGCTGCCGGACCTCGGCTGGGTCGAGGAGCAGCTGAGGACGGGAAGAAACGATCCCTGTCCCTGCGGCAGCGGCAGCAAGTTCAAGAAGTGCTGCCTGCCGCGGCTGGAGGAGCTGCGCGATATCCTGCTGTACGGGGGGTTCGATGAAGGTGAACCCTGGCTGGGAGCATTGCTCATGTCTTCGCTGGCGGATTTCGCGCGCGAGCATTCCAAGGCGGCGGAAAGGAAAGCGGCCAGGGACGAATACCTGGGGTCGCTCGGCCGCACCCGCTTCGGGGAAGGCGGCACGGAGGGAGTGGAGATACTCGAGGAGGCACTCTTCAATGACTGGTTCCTCATAAGATGGCCCCTTGGTGAAAGCGGAAGAACCGTGGCCGAGGAATTCGCGGCGGCGCACGGCTCGGACCTGAAGGATGAGCAGGCCCGGCTGCTGCGCGGATTGGTGTCCGCCCGTTTCTCCGTCTACGAGATCGAGAGCATGGACGACGGCGGGACATCGCTGCGCGACGTATTCCGGAACGAACGGTACCGCGTGTCCGGCGACTTTCTCGGGCCGGACACAGCGGAGGGCGATCTCGTCGGAGGGTTCCTGGGCGATACGGGAGGACGGCACGAACTCTTGAGCAACGTCATCTATGCACCCGGGGATTTCCTGGGGGAGCTGGAGAGGTTCGTCAGCGTGGAGAGCGGAAAGGCCATCGAGAGGGGAGAAGCCGGAGACCTGGACGAATTCCTCCAACGCTCGGGATACCGTGTTCTCTACGAGATGATGCGCCTCTACGGGATCCATTCCTTATAACGGGGTAGTCAGGCAGAGAGAGCCTGAGCCGCTTCTCGCTGATAAGTTCAAGGTAACAGAGATGTATGGGAGCACCATCGCAGTGGTGCCTCTATCCATAAATGCAATAAAGGAGTCGGCCGGCATGTTGAAAGGGGCTGTAGACAGGCGCCTAGCTCTCGCCGCCGCTCACCTCAAGGCTCAATACCCTATCGCATACGCTGATTGTTTCTCTGCCGCACTCGCTTAAATCAAGGACGCCGCTCTCGTCACCGGTGATCCCGAGTTCAAGAATGCTGGGGTTGGTGCAGTGATTCCAATCGTCTGGCTCGCCATGTAGATCCGACACCGACACTTTATCCCGGTCCGAGCTTGCGGCTCAGATGCTTGGCGACGAAACGATCCGACGACTTCTCTCCAGCAACGATCTCGCAGATACGCCTGTGGACTTCTTCCGCGCATCCTGCGCTGTTGGCGGCTTGCATGGCGTAGTCGAAGGCGCTGATCACATCCATTCCGGTTATCTCGTACCCATAACCCTCCACCAGCCAATGTATGGCCGCTATGCCCGCCTCGACGGCGAAACGCGGCTGGGTTTGCGCCATGTCCCTCGCGGCTCTAGTAAGGGTTTTCGGGTCGCAGGGGCTGGTATTGGCCAGCTCGATAGCCCGGTCGTAAAGTCCCGCCCACTTCGCCGCGGCGAACCACTTGCCTTCGTTCCCGGGAGTTGATGCCACGAGATCCTCGAGTATCCGCGACTTGTCGATGTCGGGGAACTTCCTCGCCACCTCGCGGAAGGTGGCGAGATAGGTCGTTTTCCAGTTGGCATCAAGCGCGTAGCGATCATAGGCTTCCTCGGAAAGACCGCTCGACAGGAGGATCTCCTGGCATTGCCTGGAGATATAGGAAGAGCTGGTATATCCATCACGCGATTCCTCCGCGTACCGCAGGGCACGAGCCTTCTTCCCCGTGGCCAGGAGCGCCTTCACGCCCCATTCGCGATAGAACCGGAAGCTCTTTGGCCCTCTATCGATAAGCTCGAGTATCTCTTCATTTCTCCCGGCTTTGAGCAGGGAGCTGAAGCAGGCTACCTCCGCCGGAACGCGTACATCGGTGAAGATGACCTCGGCGTTCTGCAGGGCACGCTGGCCCATCTTATCCTCTACCCTGCCAACCACCGCTCTGTTAATCCTATCGCCTCATCTCGAAGATCAGCTCGCATACGTCGTCCCCTCCGGAGAGATAGCTGGTATGGATGTGCTCGAGGTCGGGGTTTATGGCCTCGCACAGACCCCGGAAAGCGGGCCCGCTGAGGATATCCCGGCAGAACCCCTTATTCAGGAACCCGGCCGCAGGACAGTGGCTTTCCCTGCGTACGCATCTGTGGGTGGTCATCTCGACGATCTCCCCTTTGGTGGTTAGATTATGCATATAGGTAAGGGCTTTCATGGCGGCGGTAGCGTCCCTCTCCACGACCCCCAGCCTTTCCAGGATCATCTCCGCCTCGTAGTCCCGGATGTATTTGCGCATTATATCCCCGGGTTCACGCATGTCCGTTGGTATGAGGCCTCTCAGCCAGTAGCGCAGGATGAGATAGGGGATGGTGACCAGGCGCCTGGCGAGGATTGTCACCTTCTCCTGTGTGGATATAAGGTAGGCCTGATTGTCGTTCAGCCGTCTCTCCTTTCCACCGGCTGCCCTTGCGCTACGCCCGATGTTTCCCTCCGCCATCCCGGATGCCAGGGCGTGGATGCGTCCCACCTGTTCCTCGGAAAGGCCGAACGGCGGATAGAACCTTCCCAGCAGCCGATACAGAGGCGGCTCCTTCAGGGCCAGACGGGCGGTGATGGCCAGGAATCTCAGGGGCTCCCGGCCCTGATGTTCCAGGGCCAGATAACCGGCGACCTTCAGCCCCGAGCGCGCCAGGTACTCCCTCAATATCTTGAGGTGCCTGCGCCAGTAAGAGCGGCAGGTTATCACAACCGCCGTCTTTACCGTAGGAGATAAACGTATACCAGGCAGTACCTCCCTGGCGAAATAAGCCATGGGAGGGGCGGGATGGAAGCCCCAGGAAGGACCCACCAGGACCACCATGTCGTAGTCACCCTCGTATACGGACTGCGGCAGCGGTTTCAACTTGCGTCCCATTCCCATCCCGCCGTAGGCGGTCAGTATCAGCGTCTCCAGGAACTTGACCGGCAGTTCGAAGGGTGGGTCGGGCTCCAGGGCGGTCACCGTCACCTCTATGCCGGCCTCCTTCAAATCTTCCTCCAGGATCCCGGCTACGTCCTTCCCTCTTCCGGTCAACGAGTAGTAGACCACGAGGGCCTTGTCTGTCCTGTCCTTCTCTTCCACGTTTTCCCTCCTACTGCCATAAGCACGTCACCACTTGCAGATCACAGGATATGCATCCGAGCCAGCAGGCGCCCAGGCCTGGCCACCACCCAGTTCAGGGCTCCGGGGGACAACTTGAAGACGCTCTTCAACCTCACGAACTCCACCACGTTTCCCTCCGGATCACCTATATAAACCAGGGTGCCACGAGGGCCGAAGCCCCAATCAAAGTCGGTGGGCGGAACCACTTCCCTGCCACCTGCACCTGTGGCCCTTTCCGACGCCGCGGCTGCGTCGTCGACGTCGAGGCCGATCTCCACCAGGCCCGGATCGCCGAAACGTCTTCCCTCGAACACCCGCTCACCGCTACGTCCCCCGCAATGGAAAAGCTTGACCATGCCGCCGGTAAAGGAGACCAGCCGCGCCGTGGAGCCGGCGCTCCGGCCTAGGTAAACGACTTCCAACCCGTCCGGGCCGGGCATGACCGGCTCCAGTTCCCCGGCAACATCCTGTCCATGGCATAGCTCCTCATCGAAGCCCAGGACACCGTAGAAAGCCTGGGCCCTCTCCAGGTCCGAAACGCCCAGGCCGACGTGGACGATGCCGCATACGAGGCCAGGCCCCTGGTCCGACCTTGCGTCGTCGAGGTCGATCAACTGTATGGGCAGACCGTCCGGGTCCTTGAGGTAGGCGTAACGCCAGGTGGCCCCGGTCGCGGTTTTCAGCTCATGGATGTCGGTCAGCATGTCTACTCCCGCCTTTTCCATGACTCCAAACACCTTCTCGAGACCTTTCACCTCGACGCCCAGTTCCAGGTAGCCGGTATCGCCCCAGCTGGGCGGAGACGGCTTTGTCCTGGGAGGTGTATCGACATGCTGAAAAAGCTCGAGCGTCGCTCCTCCGTAAGCGTTCAGGGCGTTCAAGATACGCATGCGCGGCCTGCGCCCGAACATGGGTACCAGTTCCTCGATATCGTCCTCCAGTTCGCTCAGTTTCATCTTGAAGCGCAGATGGCGGTGGTAGAACTCATACGAGCGGTCGACATCCGTCACGCCAACCCCTACGTGCTGTAGAGAGTTAATCATCCAGGTTCCTTCCCGCCGTCCTCCGGGAGATGTTAGAGGCTATGACGACTCCGCGACCATCCCCGATTTGAGGACGCTCTCTTGATGTTTGGGCTGTTGCTCTCACTTCCCGGAGTAGTTCACGCGGCCGACATAGAACTCCTCATCGGGCTCCCTTGGGGTGATGCCGATCTTGCGCAGCCCTTCCTTGTACCTCTCCTTCTCGTGCTCGTAGATGCGGGGCGTGGAGAGATACATAGGGCCGCCGTTCATACCCGTCAGCCAGCCCACGTATTTCCAGTGCATGAAATTGTAGCTTCCCTCCGCCACCTGGGGCATCTGGAACTCTTCCCAGACATCCCGCGCGGGCTTGAGTTCCCAGAATATCTCCATGGCCTCGTCCATCTTTCCGTCCAGCAAGAGGTTGAAATGTTCCACCAGGCGCGGATTTTCCGGGGTCTGCAGGTACTCGTAAGGGGCCGACCCCGCCCACTTGAGCCCCAGCTCCATCACGCACACGGGCCACCACGAGATCATGGGCTGATTGAGCATGACCACGTCGCCGAAGCGGCGGACGCACTCCATGGTATGGGCCATGTCCACTACCCCCAGCTTCATGGCCACCACGTTTTCTATATGGGCGATCCTCTCGATCGTCCTGGGGTTGAAGCCACTGGGATGGAACCTCTCGAAGTTGTACTTGTGGGAGGGGTAGGCCACCACAGCCAGGTTGGTGGAATCGCATATGGTCTTGAAATACTCGTAGATATCGTCCTCGCTCTTGGGATAGAAGCTGGGAGGAAAGGCTACCATGACACAGTCAATGCCCGTCTCCTCGGCGATCTTCACGTTGTTGATCTGCTCCTCGATGGTGTTGTTGCAGATATACGCATCGAGGATCACCCTCCCTTTGTTCTCGTCGACAACCCACTCGTAATAAGGCCTCAAGATCATCTCCTGCAGCATGAAATGGATGCCCTCGCATGCTACGGTAGTCATAAAGAACCCGTGCCTGGCTACCATGTTGACGTCGTACCTGATGCCCGCCTCGTCCATGAGCAGCATCTTTCCCTCCCCCATCTCCGTGGGTTTGAGGGAGGGTATGAGTACGTTCTCGATTCCGCGGAACTTCTCCCGCGCCCAGTCCTTGGCCTCTGACTTGGTGTATTCCGGCACACCGACCACCTCCTAAATAGTCCCTGAAGATATCTATAGATAGCAGGATATATCCAGCCGGTTGATGTCGTTGGTCCCTTCGTAAATCTGGGTGAGCTTGACGTCCCGCATGAACTTCTCCACCGGGTAGTCCTTCATATAGCCGTAGCCGCCGAAGATCTGCACCGCGTCGATGGTCACGCGCATGGCCATATCCGTGCAGAAGACCTTGGCCATACAGGAGAGCTCGGGGCTCGCACCAAAGGTGGTTATGTTGGCCCAGGCGGATTTCCAGGCCAGGGCCCTGCCCGCCTCTATATTGGTCAGCATGTCCACCAGTTTGAACGCCACCGCCTGATGCTCGATTATCCGCTTCCCGCCCTGCTTCCTCTCCCGTGCGTAAGCCAGGGCTTCATCGTACGCCGCCTGCGCAATGCCTACGGAAAGGGCCCCGACGGCTCCCCGGGAGATGGGGAAGAGACAGTTCTCTACGTACCATACGCCCTTGCCCGGTTCCCCGAAGACGTTCTCCTGCGGTACGCGCACGTCGCTGAGGACCACATCCGCCGTGGGAGACGTGCGCTGGCCCATCTTGTCCTCGACCTTTCCTATGGACAGCCCGGGTGCGTCTCCGGGCACGTAGAAGAAGGCGGTGCTGTCACGCCCCTCGTAGCCCTCCAGCGATGCCAGGATGAGGTATAGATCCGCCACGCCTGCGTTGGTGATGAAGGTCTTGGTGCCATTGAGCACGTAATCGCTGCCGTCCTTCCTGGCCATCGTCTTGTGGGTGCCTGGGATATAACGCGAGTAGGTGGCGCAATCCGATCCTCCCGAGGCCTCCGTGCAGGCGTTGCAGCTCAACATGCCTTCCCGAGAGGCCAACAAGGGGAGGTACTTGCTATAATTTTCCGGCTTTCCCTCAATGAGGATGAGGGCAATATTGGCCCAGTTTATCCCTATGGTTGTAGCGATGCCCGCGTCACCGTAGGCGATCTCCTCTATGGCCAGCACCAGTGAGAAGAGCGGCATTCCAGCCCCGCCATATGCCTCCGGTATGGGCATGCCGAGTATGTCAAGCTCAGCGGCCTTCCTGATGATCTCCCAGTCGAACTTATGTTCAGGATCCTTGTCAACCTCTATCGCCCTGGGCCTGATCTCGTTCAACGCGAACTCCCTGAGCATGCGCCTCGTGTCCTGTTCCTCCTCGGTGAGCGCGAAATCTACCATCCGTTACCCCTTTCCTCAAACCAAATATATCTGGCAAGATGGTCTTATTCATACATTCCTTATATGATAATCGAATGATGGTTCATTCATACTAGAACGAGGCAACCCGGCTTGTCAAGCTCCAGATAATCCATTATCCTGGTTATCCAAAGAATCGCATAGCCATCTATCTCATATCTTCAGCAGCATCATAGAATGGGGTTTAATGGATGGTGAACCATATTCATCGAATCCCACTCCTTTAGATGGAGGCATCGAGGTGATGAGGGGTGATCTGTATTAGTTTTACAATATGTTATATAATATACTATATAAGAACAGCTGGCATTCCGAGTGGTCGTTATGCAGGCGGAGTCACGAAGTTAAAGAGCTGGCATAGGTGGTGATGTTTAATTGATAGAATACCAGATGGGATATCGTATATCTCTTGGAGGATAAGCGAATGAAGCTGAAGGAAATCTGCAGGTCTGTAGAGGAGAGGACCGGGGAGCGCTGTACGCCGGCGATGATAAACAACTACGAGCGGATCGGGCTTATACCCCCGCCACCCCGGACCAAGGGAGGCACACGCATTTTTTCCGAGGACTACACGCGCCTCATATCCCGTATTGTGGAACTCAAGTCGAGGTACTTGAGGCTGGAGGCGGTAAAAGAAATCCTGGAAAAGGAAGGTCCGTTGGCATCTGGAACGCAAGGTGTTCCCGATGTTAAAGCCCCCGTTAACACGGAGGGAAAGCCAGAAGGCCGGCGCGCGGAGATAGTCGATGCGGCGATTCTGTCCTTCTCCCACAAGGGATACCACGAGACCAAGATCAGCGATATCGCGGAGAGGATCGGCTGCGGAGTCGGCACGATCTACAACTACTTCCCAGGTAAAAAGAACCTGCTCCTTGCCGCCGTGGACGGCATCATAGACATCGTACTGGAGAAGATGGACCGCATCAACGAGACCGAGGATAACCCCATCGCAAGGATAAGAAAAAAGGGCCTGGCTTTCCTCGGCAACTACAACCAGATCAAGGACATCATGTTCATCCTGGAGGGAGAGGCTGTGGGTGAGGATGCCGACTTCTCCAGCAAGGCCGCGACCCTGATCGCCAAATACACCGGCGCAATGATCGAGGACCTTGATGATGCCGTAAGCATGGGCCTTATCAGGGATATAGACCCCAAGGCCGCTTCCTACGAGCTCTTCGGGATGGTCCTCATGATGGGTTACCTGATATCCCAGGACGACAGTTATTCGCCGGAGACCCTGATCGACAATTTCGCCGACGCGCTGTTGAACGGCATACTGATCAGGGAATGACCCCTCCGCCGGAATCCAATCTCCGCATCTATTAATATCGCATATTATATATTATATATTGATATTCGTCCATGGATTTTCGCCGGAGACCCCGTTAAAAACAACTGATCCTTATGAGGCGCATTATTCCTGTATTTATGGCTTTTTTCCGAGATGTTCCGCTGTCTTGACAGTACGGACATCTGATTATAAAATGAATGAATTATCATTCCACAATCGATGTACGGCGAGGGAGTCATCGTCATGTTACTTAGGGATGTAAACCCAGCTTTAAGTGTAAAGGTTTTAGGCGGAACGGCCTGCCCGCCGCCGGGGTACAGCAGAAGCCCGATCCCCCTGGCCGAGTGCCTGCAAGCCCCCTATCCCCCTCCCTACATCTTCAGGTCCAGGGCGGCGGCAGCGGCGCTCTACCTCGTGCCACCCCAACGGCTGGAGGTGCACCTCCCTCCGGATTACAAGCCGTTGAAGATCCTGGGGCGTTCGGTGGTAGGAGTGATCGCCATGCATTTTCACTACGTCGGCCGCGCCGACGGCTTTAAGCCGGTGGTGGACAAGCCCTTCAACGAGATATGTTATTTCTCGCCGGTCAACGTCAACGGCCTGGTGGGAATGCACGCCTACCGCATGGAACTCAACCATCCCGAAGCCACGCGCCTGGGGATCGAACAGGCGGGCTGGCCCAAGCTGCTGCAGAACCCGACTACGGAGATCGGCGTGGGCTACCTGAAGGTGGAGAACCAGAGCGATCACCCGCTGCGGATCGAGTTCGAGGCCATGTCGGCCATGAGAGGTTCCCCCCGAGCTCTCCTGGGTCGGCTGCTGATAAAGCCGGCCCTGTTCAACGCCGCGCCTTTCCTCTTTCCGTGGCCGCGGGAGGGGGTGCTTACCATGCCCGACCAGCGGTTCAAGGTGATCAGACCGCTTCCCGCTCGGGCCAAGGTCGGCCGCATAGATTACCTCACGGACCTGGGGATAATGATGCCGGAAGAGATCTCGCGACCTGCCTTGAGTTTCCTCTTCCGGAAGATAGAATTCGTCATCGATGACTCCATCTTCTTCGTGAAAAGCTAGGCGGTGATCATCATCAGCGGATTATGGAAAAGATACACCACCCTCGATGACCAGACCATATCAAGGAAGATAGAGGCACCGGCATCGAACGTGTTCGGGCTTTTCGGTAACCACGCCGACCTGTTCGCCCTCTTCGGGGAGCTGGGGTTGAAGGTGTCCTGCAACCGGCCTCGACTGGAGTGGGGAAACCTCTATGACTTCTCCCCCGGGCGCGGCGTGCATATAAAGGTCTATGCCCGGGAGGTCGTCGAGGACCGCGGCGCCGATCTCCTCTTCCTTACCGGGCCGGTCAGGGGGAGCTGGCAGATATCCATCGATCCTTTGGAGCCCGATAGCTGCCGTTTGAGCATAGGGTTCGACATGAAGACCTATAACCCGCTGTTTCGCCTTGTTTGGTGGCTCTACCTTTACAAACGGCATGCAGATTCGGGCCACAGGATCCTTCAGTGGGCGGGCGAAAACGCGCGTAAAAAGGCGCTATTACCTGGCGGTTGAACGGACAGCTGCAGTAGCAACGGCGGGAATGCAGCGTGAAGAGACAAGGGGGTTGTAAATGCTCGGCGAGGAACTGATGGAGGCCATCATCGAGGGCCGGATAGACGATACCCCGGACATCACCCAGGCCCTTCTGGATGACAGTATCTCCCCCAAAGAGATCATGGACAAATACATGATCCCGGCCATGCAGGCGGTAGGGGAGAAATTCGAGGAGCAGGAGTACTTCGTCCCGGAGGTGCTGGTGGCGGCCCACGCCATGCAGGCCTCCCTGGCTTTGCTCGAACCCGTGTTAGCCCAGAGCGATGAGAGGCCGGCCGCCAAGGTGGTCATCGGGACGGTCAAGGGGGACCTGCACGAGATCGGAAAGAACATCGTGGCCATGATGCTGCAGGGTGCCGGTTTCCAGGTGAACAACCTGGGAGTGGATGTGAGTTCCGAGGACTTCGTCGCGGCGGTGGAGGAGATGGACGCCGATATCCTGGGCATGTCCTCCCTTCTCACCACGGCCATGCGCAGCATGCAGGACACCATGGATATGCTCGTGGAGGCGGGGATCAGGGAGCACACCAAGGTGATGGTGGGGGGAGCCGCCATCACCCCCGAGTTCGCCCGGCGTATCGGGGCAGATGTCTACTGCGAGGATGCCAACGAGGCGGTAAAAGCCGCGAGGGAGCTGTGTCCATGAGGTTGCCGGACTGGGCCGCCTCCCTGGGCAGGGTGCCCGTCGTGCCCCTGATGGGGTATCCGGGAGTGCGGTTGAACGGGTTTTCGGTAAGGGAGGCCCTCAGCGATGCCGCGGCCCACGTGAGCACGATAGAGGCGCTGGCTGAGAAGTTTATGCCCGATGCGGTCTTCGCCCTCATGGACTTGACGGTGGAGGCGGAGGCCGCAGGCATCCCCGTGACCATGCCCGAGGACGGGCCCCCCAGCACCTCGTTGCATCCCATCAAGTCCATCGCATCCTTCAGCTCCCTGAAGAGGCCCGACCCATCACGAGACGGCAGGATGCCGTCGTTTACGGCTGCCGTATCGATGCTGAAGGCAAGGCTGGACATCCCGGTGGGCGCCTATGTCATCGGGCCTTTCACCCTGGCGGGAGAGCTGGCCGGGGCCGAACACCTGGCCACCTCCACCATCCGGGACAGGGCATTTGTGGAAGGCCTGCTCTCATTCACAACCGTGGTGATCAAGGACTATGCTTATGCTCTGTGTGAAGCAGGTGCGGACCTCGTGATCATTCTGGAGCCCACCCCGGTGATCCTTTCTCCCGCATCATTCGAGCGATACTCTTTTCCTTATATATGTGAAATCGCCGAGTTGATACGCAGGGGCGGTGCCTCCCCCATCCTGCATATCTGTGGAGAATCGACCCATCTCATCCCGGAAATGATCAGGACGGGTGTAGAAGGTCTTTCCCTGGACAGCCCGATAGACATGGCCGCGGTGGCCGAAGCCGTTCCTCCCGACCTCTTCCTCATAGGCAACATCGCCCCCGTCGAGGTGATGCTGGAGAAGGGCCCGGAGGCGGTTAGAGCGGGGGTAGACGCCCTGCGTTCGGCCATGGGCTGCTGGGACAACTTTATATTCAGTTCGGGCTGCGACCTGCCTCTGGACACACCCTTCGAGAACATCGAGGCACTGGTTGAAGGGGGCAGTGGAACAAGCTGAGATGTTGACTTCATCAATGGAGGGAATCCCGTGAACATAAGACCCCTGGACCTGGAGGTTTTCTTCAACCGCGAGGCTTGCGACCTCTGCGGCATCTGCTTTTCGGAGTGCCCGGAGATGGGTCTTCCACTGCGTATAGCCAGAGAGGAGATCGACCTGGCCATCAAGGGGAGGCCCAGGTACGTCCTGGGCCGGTGTACCTCCTGCCGGGTGTGCAACGCCCTCTGCCCCAACGGATGCAACCCCTGGGGGCTGGTCAGCGCCTTGCGCAATTATCGCTGCGAGGGCCGGGGGATAAGCAGCATATTCGGGCTGCTCGCACCCCACTTCCCTCCTAACGTCTTCACGGCGTTGAGGGGGAAGCTCACCGAACGGGAGCGCGAGGTGATGAAAAGATGGGACTCCCCGCAGAAGGGCGAAGAGGTCTTCCTGCCAGGAAACAACTCTTTGCTTGTCCCCTATCTCTATGACTCACCCCTGCTGGGGGATATGGCCGTACTCTGCGGCGAGAGACTGGACGCCGGGGCTTTCTACGCCGTGCCGGGGTACATGGACCCCGCTAGCCAGGCCCTTGGCTTCATCATCAAGACCCTCGCGAAGCTGGGGGTGAAGAGGGTGGTCTGCGAGACCGACGGTTACGATATGCTCATGAAGCATGACCTCTTCGGGTTCAGGATGGATCTTGAGGTTACCCACATCTCCGAGTGGCTGCGGCAGCGTATAGCCGACGGGAAGATCTTAGCGACCAAGCATCTGGGAAAGAGACTTACCGTACACGACAACTGTATGTCACGTGACTTCCGACCAATGATGGATAGAGTGAGGGAGATCGTCTCCCTTCTGGGTGGCGGACTTGTGGAAATGGAGCGCACCCGGGAGAGGGCGGCCTGTTGTGGCCTGGGTGGAGGTTCGCGCGCCTTCAGCCTCACCGACATGCTTACCCAGATGGTGGCCAGGTTGAGGGAAGCGGAGGCCACGGGGGCCGAGGGCCTGGTGGTCTACTGCACCGGCTGCCTGTGGGCTCTCTGCGTGGCCCGGGTGCTGAGCGGCTCGAGTCTGCCCATCCATCACGTCTTCGAGCTGGTGCGCATGGCAGCGGGGGAAGAACCCCTGCAGGACATACACGACGAGAGGGCCTGGCAGATCATGGGGGTAATGGCCGACGGGGTCATCGACCACCTGAAGTCCGGGGAGAAGAGGATGTTCATAGATGAGATCCCCTCCGGGGAGAAGACGGAGCTTGCCCTCGGCTCCCTGCCATTCCCGCCCACTTTCCTCTCCAGCTTGCTGGCCAAGCCGGCCGCGCGCGAAGTGGCGTCGCGGGCCGCGGCCTTGCTGACTCCGACCCTCACCTCTGCATACCTGGGCGGAAAGAGGCTCCTGTTCGACGCCCGCATACGGGCGGAAGCGGCGGCGCGGGCCGTGGTCTCGTCTCCGCCAGTCCAGGCCCTAAAAGGTGCGCTTCCCGCACCGACCGACATCTCTTACTGGGCCGGAACCAGGGAGAACAGCCGTATCATGTGTACCATCAAGAGATCACTCCTGCGCAGGATGCCGCTGAGATACGTCGTAAGGCTGGGGGGGAGGCCTATCGTTAGCGTGCCCTGCGCCGCCCCGGTAAACAAGCACCTGGGGAGGACTTTCGAGCAGGCCACCAAGGACGCCATGGTGAATTTCGACACCGTCAACGAAATGGTCAGGATGTTCAAATCGGATATGCTGTTGGGGATCGTCGACGGTTCCATCGAGCCCCAGGCCTGCGGCTGCGAAGTCGCATATCCCGAGATCGGGGTCCCCTGCGTAATCACCCATCCCGCGCCTACTCTCGAGGAGCTGGAGAAACTCGTGATCCCCGACCCCCACCGGGACGGCCGCCTGCCCCAGATGATGGAGGCCATCCGACTCATCAGCGCCAGGTACGGCATATCCTGCGGGTGCGCAGTCGGCGGCCCTCTGACTATCGCATGCGAGCTGGGCGGAGCTGAGAACGTGGCTTCGAGCATCATCACCGATCCCGAATACGTGGCGAGGTTGTTGGAATATTCGACCGAGGTGTGCAGGACGGTCGCCCTGGCCTACGTGGCCGCGGGTGCGGACGCCGTGCTGATCGGCGAGCCCACCGGGAGCATGCTGTCCAGAAAACACGCCTGGGAGTTCATGGGGAAATACGTCAAGGAGGTCATCGACGCCTGCCCCGTGCCGACCATCCTGCACATCTGCGGCAACGCCAACCACCTGATCGAACTCATGGTCCGCACCGGGTGTGACGCCATCAGCGTGGACAAGGGTGACCTGCCTTCCCTGGTCCCGAGGATACCCGAGGACGTCATCATAGTCGGCAACATCGACCCCATCGCGGTGCTGGAGGAGGGGACCCCGGAGGGGATAAGGCGGGAGGTCGCGGAGCTATGTTCCAGGATGAGCCACGTTCCATGTTTCATATGCGCGCCGGGTTGTGACATCTCGCCCAACACCCCCCTGGAAAACCTTACCGCCATGATCGAAGCTGTACGCGAGCTCGGCTAAAGGATGCTGTGTCTATGACTATCGCCGACAATACAGAAGATTCTGGTCCCGAAAGTCCGTGGAAAGGAGATCGACCTGAATATGAAAGTCTTAAGCATCAACACCAGCTCGCGTAATAATGGAAACACCGCCTTTGCCTGCAAGCTGTTGGCGAATGCCATTAATGGCGGACATGGAGAGTCAGTGCATTTTGATATCTGCAAGATGGACATCGCTCCCTGCAAGTCATGTTATGCATGTGAGGTGAAAGGCAGGTGTGTGGTCAAAGACGACTGGCAGAAAATACATGATGCGCTGTGGGAAGCCGATGCGCTGGTTTTCGGCACCCCCGTCTACGTACTCAGGGAATCCGCATGGGCACGGATATTCATCGAGAGGAGCGTTTCTCTTATCTCACACGTTGAGGGGTTGGGGAAGAAGGGCAAATCCATGTACGAGGCTATGCGCGAGTTCAAGGAGGAGCACCCGGGCGAGGACTACGGTATGCCATCTATACGTCTTCCCCGAGGCAAACACCTCTATTTAATCGTAACGCAGAACAGTCCCGTCACCTATCCCGCCGAACAGATCATGAACTACCTCTCGTTCATTTTCGCTATCGTCGGCTGTGACATAAAAAGGCAATGGATAATCACCGACACCCTGGAATCCCACGATCTTAAGAAGCGCATAGAAAAGAATGGTCTCCCGCCAGAGGTATTCGCGAACCTGCAAAGTGTTTAACAGGCATTATAGTGGCGGAGGGGGGCGGGATTCGAACCCGCGAGCCGTTGCCGGCCAATGGTTTTCAAGTTCTCCCTTCCGAATTCATAGTAATACCTGGTAATTCTGCAAGTTGTTATCTTGCATATTTATAAAAATTACCATTTAGCCTTAGCGATATTTCGCGATACTCAGCGGTGAAATAGGCCTAAAATGGGCACAGCTCGATTGGTCTCTTATCTACATGTGTCTGCATAGGTTCTTTGCCGACATTTGTTGATATAGATTCTTTCTTATAGACTGCAATTAACCGATTACGGCATCGCCTTCATCCCGCCAGGAGATAATAACGTAATCGCCGTGATCGTAGTAAGCAAGGCTTCCGCCCTCCTCAACCAGAACCTCCATTAAATACTTTGCCAGCGTGTTGCGTTCTACCGCGTCCGGTATACATATTTCCGCTGCGAAATGGGCCGCGGCCTCCTCTATGCTGGAGAAACGGTACATGGTGTTTGAGCCATGGATAGAGACATCGGGAGCGATTCCCATCTGGCGCAAAACCCCCAGAAGTATATCGTCCCCCGGCATAGTTACGTAATCCCTGCCGTGAATGGAAGGCCATAGGTCCATGTACATCCTCTCCCATCCCTGTATACCATGGTTCCAGATCAGGAATACGTAACCGCGGCAGACATCTGTCATGCGCGCGATCGCATCCCGCAAGTCCAACATGCCGAGGGAAAAAGAGGCGATCACTACGTCGTAGGGAGCCTTGAGGTCACGTGCCGGGTCCACATCCTCCCATCTTTTATTAAGGCACGTGACGTTGGCGATACCGCTCGAGGCGAGATTCTGCTTGAGGCGGGAGAGCATGGCCCCGGAGGGCTCCACGGCGGTAACGAGAGATGCCGTATCGGCAAGCGGTATCACGTGGGTCCCGGTTCCCGCCCCGATGTCCAGAATGCGCGCATGCCGGCCCAGGCCGAGGTTGTTTATCGCCGCAATCAGGGTCTCGCCCCAATCACTTGTCCGGGCCACATCGTCGTAGCTGCGTACCAGTAGCTCACTCTCCCAGAAGCGCACGCAGTCACCGTCGGCCGATTCGCGATGCTCGAGCATCCGCCTGCGCCATACGTCGCTGTAGTCACATCCCTTATCCATCACCGGCAAGGCCTTCCGGATACACGAACTTGCCGAGTCCGAACTCCGCCACCTCGCAGAGATCGCCGTAGAGCTCCTGAAGGACAACGGCGTTGATAACATCGGCCGCTTTTCCCGCGGCCACGAGGCGGTTGTCTCCGAGCACGACTGCCTCGTCGCAGAACCATGCCACGTGATTGGGATCGTGGGTGCAGGCTATCACCGTTGACCCGCCCGCGGCTATCTCCTCGAGAAGCTTCCACACCTTGATCTGGTTGCTGAAATCCAGCGCTGAGGTGGGCTCGTCCAACAACAGCAGCTTGGGGTCCTGGGCCAGGGCACGGGCGATTATCGCCAGCTGGCGCTGGCCGCCGCTCAGCTCGTTGTAGCGCTTCAGGGCCAGGTCCTCGATGCCTACCGTGCTCATCGCCCTCATGGCCGCCAGCTTGTCTTCCCGGGAAGCGCCGAAGGGGCTGCGGAGATGTGGCGTCCGGCCCATCAGTATTACGTCCCTGACCGGGAAGGGAAAGGTCACCTTGTGTTCCTGGGGGACATAGGCGATGAGACGCGCGAGGCTCCTGATCTTCAACTTTTTCAAGTCGCTCCCCTCTATGGTGATGGTGCCGTGGTGGTAATCCAGAAACCTCATCATGCACCTGAACAGGGTGGTCTTACCGCTGCCGTTCGGGCCGAAGAGACCGCATAGACTGCCGCTCTCTACCCCGAAGGTGATCCCCTTCAGAACCTGCGGCCCCCGGGGATAGGAGAAGGTGAGGTCGCTTACCTCGATCATGGGCTTCCCCCGAAAACCGCGCCGGCTTTGCTGCGCAGAAGAATGATGAGGAAGGGCGCACCCACCAGTGAAGTCAGAATCCCCACCGGTATCTCCGCCGAGGTGAGGGTCTTGGCGAGGGTATCACATACGACCATGTAGGTGGCCCCGAGGAGGGCGGCTCCCGGAAGCATGTAGCGGTGGTCGGGCCCCAGCAGCATCCTCGCCGCGTGGGGCATGAGCAGTCCCACCCAGGCTATTATCCCGACCAGGGAGACCGCGACAGCTGTAGCCAGCGTGGCGACGGCGATGAGCACGGCCTTGAGGCGTTCGGTCTGGATGCCGAGGGCTTTGGCCTCCTCGTCACCCATGGACAGGATGTTCAGCTTCCAACCCATGCCCCAGAGGAAAAGCGTGCTCGCGATGGTGAAAGGCGCCAGCATGAGTACGTCCTTCCAGGTGGAATAGTAGAATCCTCCCATGAGCCAGAAGACGATCTCGCGCAGGGCAGCGTCCCGGGCGAAGTACTGCAGCATGGCCACGAGGGCGTCGAACACCGAGCCGATGATCACCCCGGCCAGGATGAGAGTGACGACCGGCGTCTCGCCGCGCACCCTCGCCGTAAAGTAGGCGGCGGCAACCGCGAGAGCCCCGAAGAGGAAGGCGGACAGTTGCAGGGAGAGAAAGAAGCTCGGTATCACGATGGCCAGAGCGGCACCGAAGGCCGAGCCCGATGCCACGCCCAGTATGAAGGTATCCACCAGGGGATTGCGAAAACACCCCTGAAAGACCCCGCCCGCCACCGCCAGGGTCATGCCCACCAGGGCCGCCAGAATGATCCTGGGGAGGCGCACCTCCCATACTATTATGTTCTGCATGGCGTCGGCTTCGGCCGCGCCGTCGAAGAGGTCCAGGTGGCGAAGGAGGATCCTTAAGACGTCCATTAACGATACGTTGTAGGCCCCAAGCACCAGAGCGATCAGGCAGGTGAGCAGCAGCAGGACCAGGAGACCGCCGAGCACGAGAAGCTTACGGCGCTCGGCGAAGATGCCGGCCGGAAGCTTCTCGAACTCGTCCTCCAACATCGTGTTCAAACCGTTTCCGGAACTAGAGATCGGCCTGCACCGTCCAGTCCATCCACTGCACGCTGCGGAGCTCTTCAGCCGTCTCCTCGTCCACGTTATAAACGTTCTCGTAGAACTCCAGCACCCACTCATTTACCTTAATGTCCTCGAAGAGCTCGGGGTAAGCGGCCTTCGCGATGACCATGACCTCTATGGGGTATTCGAGACGCTTGGCGCAGTTGTAGGGGGTCCAGGGCAGCGCCCATACCCGCTGGTTCTTCACCGCATCGAGCTCGCGCAGGTTCTGGTAGTAAGAAGCCCCGTACAGCTCCTCGGGAGGGTGGTAGCCCCAGTCCGTAGGCAGCACTAAGACATCGGGGTTGAGCGCGAGGATCTGCTCGGTGCTGACGATCTTCCAGCCTCCCGATTCCTCGTAGGCGTTGTGTGCGTTGACGATGTCGGTGACGAAATAGGATTCGATGGTGTCGGTGCACAGCACGTCGCCCGCTCCCCCGCTGTCCCTGGCATTGGGCGAGAGGCCGAAGAGAAGGACGCGCGGCTTGTCCTCCTCGGCCACGCCCGCGGTGCGCTCCGAGACCATGTCCACGATGCCCTCCAGGTACACGTTGAGCCGCGCGGCCTCGTCCTGTTTCTCGAAGACCTCCCCCAGGATCTCGATTTCCTCGGAGATCTTGCTTACGTCGGGCTGCTCGAAGGCCGGCGGTCCGTAGAGGACCACCGTCGGTATGCCCAAGTTTTCGATGAGTGCGATGCTCTTCTCGATATCCTCCTCTGTGCCGTACTCCATGGTATTCATGGAGCCGAAACCCTTGCGGATGATGATGACGTCGGGGTCTAGGGCAGCGATCTCCTCGATGTTCACCGCCTCTTCGTACTTCGCGACGGCGGGCAGATCCATGATCCATGGGCAGAGATATGAAACCGGATTCATGCCGTTCTCATATGTGGTGGTCTCGCCGGATACCAGTTCGAAAGCATAGGAGTCCACCTCCTTGAGGTTGTCCGAGCCGAGCCCGACGACTTTATCCTCCACACCGAATGAATACATCACGCTGGGTATGAAGCCGTCGCTCAATTCCACTACCCTATCGATCTGCAAGGGCACCACCACGGTCTTTCCCCGCATGTCGACTATCGTCCTGGTATCCTCCTGGCTCTCCTGGCTACTGCCGCCGCATCCCGCCAGCAGCACCGCCAGGACAATCGATACCATGACAACGACCATCAGCTTTCTCATGATACCCTCCTTACTACCCTTTAATACCGGGCCTATATAAGGCCGCTGATCGTCAAGGCGGCCCTAACATCTCGGACCGTTATGAAACAGACAGGAATCGATCGCAACCAGGATCCGGCGGAGCTCCTCCTGCAGGGATGCATCCTCGAGGGGCTTCCCCTCCAGGTTTGCTTCGGCGATAAGGGCGGAATAATGGATCGCGCCCAGCGGACTTATCCCCCTCCCGGCCAGCCTCTCCCTCAAGACTCTTTCCGCTCGAGCGTCAACCTTGCTCAACACTACGCCGCATGGCTTCTCCGCCTCCTCGGCCAGCCTGCAGGTTTTTTCCGCGAGGATCACCGCTTCGTGGGAGGGGTCGACGGTCACTAGGACGAAATCCGCGCCCTCCAGCAATCCGCGGCCGAAATGTTCCACCCCCGCTTCGGTATCCACCAGGACCCACTGCCCCTCGTCCAGGGACAAAGCATTGAGGAAGGACCGGGCTACCGCCCCCATGGGACAGGCGCAACCCTCCATGCTGTGCTCGATCTTGCCTATCCTCGCCAGTCTGACACTGCCGTTGCCGGCGGAATACTCGGCCGGAAGTCTCCCAGTATGTAGGCCCGCTTCGAAGAGGCTCAATTCCTCGTCTCCCTCACCCCTCAACCTGGCGAGCCACTTTCCGCTCACGATGGGTTTCCCCCCCAGGTGTTCCATGACCGTAAGTTCCGGAGGCTCCAGCCCCAGCATGAGGTTAAGGCCGAGATTGGACTCGTCCGCGTCCACGACGAGGCAGCCGGCGACGCCCTTCAACTCCCCCGCCAGCAGAGATACGAGCGTGCTCTTGCCGCTGCCCCCTCTGCCGCACACTATAACCTTCGGCATTGTTTCACCTTTCTCTACGTTTCAGCCCGCTTTAGGGTGGAGGCCATCCTGGTTGCCATGGAGCGACACCCGTCATGCATGAGAAATCCCAGCCCAGCCTGCCGTCTGGGCATGAAGGCCTACTCAACCATCAATATCCGGAATGAACAAGACCATGTCTGTCGATCGCACAGGAACCTTCCTGGCTCTGAAATCCGTAAGTGCCGCACTGATCGCCAGCGCCTTTCATTTACCGCCCTTTACATTATCCGGTCTGCGGGCCTGCATCATATATCCACCATCTTTGTCCACTATGGATATCTCATTGAAGTCAGCTATTTCAAAGATGCCCCTCATGCCGCGCTCGTCCGGGAGCATGTCCCCGCCCACTTCCCCCCCGATCCTGCGGTGCAGGGCGTTGATCGCCTCCCGGCTCTCGTTGTGACAGACGGTTACCCTTCCTCCCGGTTTGAGGATGCGGAACATCTCCCGCGCCGCCTCCTCCTTGTCCACCACGTGGGGGAAACAGTTATGGC
This sequence comes from Actinomycetota bacterium, assembly GCA_040757835.1. NCBI lineage: Bacteria > Bacillati > Actinomycetota > Actinomycetota bacterium. The sequence continues at coordinate 20,091 of JBFLWJ010000004.1, read as the reverse complement.
ATACGACCTCGTCGAAGGAGAAGTCGAGAAAGGGGGTATGTGCAACGTCAGCATTGATGTACTCTACATTCCATGCCTCGTACTTGTCCCGGGCGATCCGGAGCATCCTCTCCGCTATATCCAGGGCTATCACCTTTCCCTCGCCGCCCACCGCCTCCAGGAGCCAGGGGATGATGAGTCCGGTACCGCAACCCACGTCTAGCACCCTGCTCCCGGGCTTTATCCCAAGTCCACAGATGAGGCGTTCGCTTGCAGCCGCACCGTGCGCGTCGTACCTTTCGTCCCAGGCATCCGCCCTCTCGTTGAAAAAGGTCCTGATGGCAGTAGTCATATTCGTACATCTCCTCCGCTTCGCGGGCCCGGCGCTCCGGGTTCTGGCGGGCGCGTTGGACCGGAAAAAGAAAACCACGAAGGTCTGCGACCTTCGTGGTCACTTACTCAGTCCTGCTCAATGGTCTACCTACAGCGGCTTCCCACCGCTTCCCTTCTTCGTACGCCCATTATAATAAGGCAACTCCTCTGTCCTCCGCAACCTGGGTAGCCCCACACATCTCGGATCACAAGAACACCCTCCCAACTGGCCATTATGCCTGGAGGAAAGCACACGATTCCTGAGCAGATCTATTTATGCCGGAATTTGGCCGTGAGGGATATGTCTATTCCGCTGCGTGTTCCATTGGTGTTAGAAATCCATTAGATTAAAAGTCACTGCATGGCTTGATTTCATTGGTCTGCTAGAAGCGATGGAGGGGGCGGGATTCGAACCCGCGAGTCGTTGCCGGCCAATGGTTTTCGTAACCAATGCACGCCTCTCCATGAAAGTCTATGCTGGATTACTTAAGTCGTTGACCTGGAGGTTTGCAATTCCCATTATCTATGCATCTGCTTATTTAACGATACTTACTACTTCATAATGGACCCATTTTGGGCACAGTCCGTGAAACCCGGATTTCGCGGTCTTTTAGGATACACGAACTGTTGATGCAAAAGAGCACATCAGATGGCTTTTTAGATGGCGGAGGGGGCGGGATTCGAACCCGCGAGCCGTTGCCGGCCAATGGTTTTCAAGACCACCGCATTCGTCCGCTCTGCCACCCCTCCGGGTCTAATTCTAATCGGGGGTGGCGGTTGAGTAAATCACACGGCTAGCGCGTGGCTTTCGGGTTGGCAACCGGCCAGCTCCCAGCCTACACCAGGCCCTTGCGCGCCATCCACAACTCCAGCGGGTTCAGCCACCCGCGCCGCGCGAGAAAAGCCAAACTGCCGTAGTAGAGCTGGGGGCTGATGCGTTTGATCGCCCAGTGCACCTTGCCCGAGAGCATGGGGACGCAGTAGAGCTTCCCTTTCTCCACCGCCTTGATGGCCGCGGCGGCCACCTCGTCCGTGGTCATCCTGGAATAGTTGAAGGCGGCGTAGGCGATCTCGCGTTCCGTATCGTTCCCGAAGCGCGAGTGCTCGAACAGGTTGGTGTTGAAGAACATGGGGCAGAGTGCGGTGACGCCGATTCTGTCCGGGGCAAGCTCGCTGTAGAGGGTCTCCGAGAGGGAGATGATGGCCGCTTTGGAGGTGTTGTAGGGGGCCATCTCCCCCATGCAGGTTATGCCCATGGCCGAGGCCACGTTGAGGATGTAGCCGCCGCCCTGCTTTTTCATGCGGGGAATGAAGAAATGGCAACCGTAGACCATGCCCCAGAAGTTCACGCTGATCAGCCACTCCCAGTCCTCCAGGGGGATATCGCCGGTGAAGCCGCCCATGCCCACCCCGGCGTTGTTGACCAGGAGGTCGACGCCCCCCCACGACGAGAAGAAGTGGTCGGCCATGGCGCCCACCTCATCGGCCACCCTGGCGTTCATCTCCCAGGTCTCGCCGCTGCCACCGTTGCGCACGACCATCTCCAGGGTCTCTTCCGCCCCCGCCATGTCGATGTCCGCGATGCCGATGCGGCATCCCTTGCGCGCCAGCGCCAGCGCCAGCGACCTCCCCAGGCCGGACCCGGCGCCGGTGATCACCACGCTCTTACCTTCGAGGACAGCCATCTTCAGCTCCTTCCCCCTGCGAGTCAACGTGTCTGCGAGTCACATGCCTATAGGATACGGCCGCACGGCCGCGTCAGGAGCCGGTTATCTCTTCCATACCCCGCATGTAGGGGCGCAGGGCCTCGGGTACCTCCACGCTGCCGTCCTCGCGCTGGTAGTTCTCGAGGATGGCGGCCACCGTCCTGCCGATGGCCACCCCGGAGCCGTTGAGGGTATGCACCAGGCGCGACTTGCCTCCCCCCGCGGGCTTGAACCTGATGTCACCGCGGCGGGCCTGGAAGTCGGTGAAGTTGGAGCAGGACGATATCTCCTTGTACTCGGCGCCGGAGGGCAACCACACCTCCAGGTCGTAGCACTTGGAGGCGGCAAAGGAGAGGTCGCCGGTGGAGAGGATGACCACGCGGTATGGCAGCCCCAGGCGCCGGAGCACCTCCTCGGCGTTGTCGGTGAGCTTCTCCAGTTCCTCGAAGGAGGAGTCGGGGTGCACGAACTTGACCATCTCCACCTTGTTGAACTGGTGCTGGCGGATGAGCCCGCGCACGTCGCGCCCGTAGGAGCCGGCCTCGCGGCGGAAGCACGGGGTGTAGGCGCAGTAGTAGATGGGCAGGTCCTCCTCGGCCAGGATCTCGCCGCGGTAGATGTTGGTCACCGGCACCTCGGCGGTGGGGATGAGATATAGAACGTCGTCCTGGCAGCGGTACATCTCCCCCTCCAGCTTGGGGAGCTGCCCGGTCGCGAACATGCTCTCCTCATTGACCAGGATGGGCGGGAAGACCTCCGTGTAGCCGTGCTCGCGCGTGTGCAGGTCGAGCATGAAGTTGATGAGGGCTCGTTCCAGCAGCGCGCCGTTTCCCTTCAGCAGGGTGAAACGCGATTCGGCGATCTTCACCCCCCGCTGGAAGTCGAGGATGTCCAGGCCCTCGCCCACCTCCCAGTGGGGGCGCGGTTCGAAATCGAACTGCCGGGGCTCGCCCCAGCGCCGCACCTCCTGGTTGAAGCTCTCGTCCATGCCCACAGGGACGGTCTCGTGGGGCACGTTGGGGATGCGGATGAGGATCTCGCGCATGCGCGCGTCGAGCCCGTCCACCTCCGTCTCCAGTGTCTTGATCTCGTCGCTGAGGGCGCCCATCTCCTTTCTTAGTACGGAGTCGTCCTCGCCGGCGCGCACCTTCTCGCCGATCTCCCTGTTGCCGCGCTTGTGGCGAGCGCGCTTCTCCTCGAGCTCGGTCTGGAGGGCGCGGCGTCGGCGGTCGAACTCCAGCAGGTCCTCCAGGGGTACCTCCAGGCCGCGGTCCCGCGCCGCCTTGGAGACGGCGTCGGTGTTCTCCCGCACGAACTTCAGCTCAAGCATCGCCGCCCTCCTCGTGGAATACGGGGTAGGACCCCAGGAGCTTGACCCGGGGCAGCTTGCATTCCAGGCACTTCAGGGCCGAGGCCACCACCTCGTCCTGTTCATGCCCCTCGCAGTCGATGAAGAAGCAGTACTCGCCCAGCACCTGCTTGGTGGGGCGCGACTCTATCTTGCTCAGGTTGATGTAGCGGAAGGCGAACTCCTGCAGGATCTGCAGCAGCATACCCGGCCGGTCCTGGTAGATAAAACAGACCATGGAGGTCTTGTCGTCGCCGCTCGGCGGCTGCTTCTCCTTGCCTAGCAGCACGAAGCGGGTGCGGTTGTCGGGGTGGTCCTCCATGCCCTCGCGCAGCACCGCCAGGCCGTACAGTTCCGCCGCCAGCCTGCTCCCGATGGCGGCCAGGGGTTCGCTGGATCCCGCCACGCGCTGCGCCGCCTCGGAGGTGCTGTTCGCCGCCTCCACCTCCACCCCCGGAAGCAACTCCACCAGGTGCCTGCGGCACTGCGCCGCGGCCTGGGGGTGGGAGACCACGCGCTTCACGCCGGCCAGGCCAACGCCCGCGCGCGCCAGGAGGTGATGGCTCACCCCGCAGACCTTCTCTCCCTGAATGAACACGTCGGCCTCGAAGACCAGGGTGTCCAGGGTGGCGTTGACGGAACCCTCGATGGAGTTCTCGATGGGGACCACCGCCTTCTCGGTGACGTTGTCCTCCACGGCCAGGATGGCCTCCTCCACGGTGGGGAAAGGGATGGCCTGTTCGTATTCGAGGCCGCGCCAGTTCTGGAGGGCCTCCTCGGTGAAGGTGCCCGACGGGCCGAGGTAAGACACGCTGCGGCAGCTCCGCGGGGAGGTCAGATCACCCACGAGCCGTCCTCCTCCCTGGAGGATGCGCCGCCCTCGTCCGGAGCGGCCTGGACGTCGAAGGGCTTGGGCGCGCGCCCTTTCTTGGTGCGTATCAGCGGCGGCTTGGTGCTCAGCGCCCGGCGCAGCGACTCGCTCTCTTCGTCGGAGAGTACATGGGAAGCCTGTCCCGCTCGCACCGCCTTGGCATAGGTCCGGTTCTCGTTGCGGCCGTAGATGGAGGTGAAGATGACGCCGTCACCGTTCTCGTCGAGCATGGTGGCTGAGTAGCTGAGTTTGCCGCCCATGTCCTCGAAGGCGTCGTAGCGCACCACGGCGACGCGCTGGATCGTGCCGGCCAGGACGTCGGTGAGATAGTCCTTCTGTTTCGCCTGTTCGTCCAGGAGAGCGAAGAGGTCCTCTATCTGCAGAGCCTGGTTGGCGACCTTGTCCACCAGGCTGGTGCCCTCCACCCCCCGCTTGAGGATGGTCACGCTGCGGCGCATGAGCGAGAGCTGGCGGAAGAGCACGAAGATGCCCACGATGAGCAGCACATCCACCAGGAAGAGCAGGGCGATGAGTATGCCCGCGTTGTCTTTTATGGTGTCCATTATTATGTGGTCCTCCTTCCATCCAAGAGGATATCATACCCAAGCCCCAGGAGGAGAGGCGGGGTGGCACACATGAGGTCAACCCCGGCCTGTGCCTATCCGATCATATTCATATTCCCATCACGCGCGTATTGAGATGCGGGCACCCCGAGGTCGCCACGGCGCCTGCGGCGCCTCGCGATGACACTGTACGGTGGCACGGACCCCAAACGTGCCGGCGTCTCGCGATGACACTGTACGGTGGCACGGACCGGGGACCCCATGTGTGCTTGCGGCTGGTGGGGTATAGTGTGGCTATGGACGGTGCGTTGGAGGAAAAGCTGCAAAGACTGCGGCGGGTCGTCGCGTCGTATGCTTCTGCCCTGGTGGCTTATTCCGGCGGCGTGGACTCGACCCTGCTGGCCCTCGTCGCCCGCCAGGAACTCGGGGAGCGCATGAAGGCGGTGGTGGTGGACTCGCCGCTGCTGCCACCGCGTGAATTGGAGCGCGCACTGCGCATCGCCGCTTCCCTGGGGATGCCTCTCGCGGCGGTGGAGGCAGACGAGCTGTCCCTCCCCGGTTTCGACCGCAACCCCCCAGACCGCTGCTATCTCTGCAAGGGATACCGCCTGGGCATCCTGCGCGACCTGGCGGCGCGGGAGGGGTGGGAGATGGTGCTCGAGGGCTCCAACCTGGACGATGCCGGGACCCACCGTCCCGGGCGGCGCGCCACGCGGGAAGCGGGCGCGGCGAGCCCGCTCGAGGAGGCGGGGCTGACCAAGTCCGACGTGCGCGCCCTGGCGAGGGAGCTTGGCCTGCCCAACTGGGACGCCCCGTCCCGTCCCTGCCTGGCCACGCGTTTTCCCTATCGCACGGAACTGCGCCGCGAGCTCATGGCCGCGGTGGACGCCGCGGAGGCGGAACTGGAAGGCATGGGAGCGCGCGAGCTGAGGGTGAGGACGGATGCCCCCGGTGAAGCCCGCATCGAGTTGGGTGCGGAAGACACGGCTGTACTTGACGTGAAAGACAACCGTGATAGGCTGGTAAAAAAGTTGCAGGCCCTCGGTTTCCGGCGCATAACGCTGGACCTGGAGGGGTTCCGCAGCGGCAGCATGGACGAGAGCCACGCGCACGGGAACTGCGAGGTCCTGTATGATGGGGATAACGGCACCGGCACCACGGGCGGCTGAGCCGTGAAGCAGCACGGTCGGAACGGAGCACAAGGGAGAGATGAAGACCCTTTACCTTGACGCCTTCGCGGGTATAAGCGGTGACATGATGCTCGGCGCCCTCGTCGACCTCGGCGTGCCCCTGGAGGTCTTCCGCTCCACCGCCTCCAAGCTCGGCCTGAGCGAGGTGGAGATAAGCGCGGCCCGGACCGAGCGCAAGAGCATCGGCGCCGCCAAGGTGCACGTGCATGCAGCGGAACGCGGAGTGGTAAGGACCTACGCCCACATCAAGGGCCTCATCGAGACGAGTTCTCTCTCCGCCGGGGTGAAGGACAAGAGCCAGCGCATCTTCGCACTCATCGCCGAGGCCGAGAGCCGTATCCATTCGCGCAGTATCGACCAGGTGCACTTCCACGAACTGGGCAGCGCCGACACCCTCGTCGACGTGGCGGGCACGGCGGCGGGGCTGGAGCACCTGGGGGTGGAGGAGCTGTTGTGCTCTCCCTTGCCCATGGGCACGGGCATGGTCAAAACCCACCACGGCATCCTGCCCATACCCGCGCCGGCGGTGGTGGAGATCCTCAAGGACGTGCCGGTCTATTCCAGCGGCATACCCACGGAGATAGTGACGCCCACCGGGGCGGCCATCGCCGCCGCCCTGGCCGCGGACTTCTGCCTGCTGCCACCCATGCGCGTGCAGGCCGTGGGCTACGGCGCTGGCGACCGCGACCTGGAGATCCCCAACCTGCTCCGCGCCTTCCTGGGCGAGCGCGAGGGTGCCTCCCGCGGCCGCGCGCGGGAGAGGAGGCTGGTGTTCTCGGCCAACATAGACGACATGAACCCGGAACTCTACCCATACGTCGGCGAGAAGCTCTTCGAGGCCGGAGCGGAGGACGTCTGGCTCTACCCCATCCAGATGAAAAAGTCGCGCCCCGCCGTCACCCTCAACGTGCTGGTGCCCCCGGCGCGGGAGGAGGAAATCAAGGAGGTGCTGTTCGCGGAAACCAAGACCCTGGGCATACGCATGGCGGAGGTGGACAAGGAATACCTGGACCGCGAGATCATCCAGGTGGAGACCCCCTACGGGCGGCTTCGCGTGAAGTTGGCGCGGCAACAAGGCCGGCCGGTGAACATCGCCCCGGAATACGAGGACTGCCGCAAGGCCGCGGCTGCTTCCGGCGTCCCCCTGAAGGACGTCTACGCCGCGGCGGAGGAGGCGGCACGGACGCTGCTGTCGGCGGAGGAAGAGGAGAAGGAATAAGGGTACGGGAGGTACTCGACGCATGTATATCGGAGTCATAGGCGGCCAGTTCTGTAGCGAGGAAGAGGAGCGCGTGGCCTACGAGTTGGGGGGCCTGCTCGCCAGGGAAGGCGCGATCATCGTCTGCGGCGGGCTCGGCGGGGTGATGGAGGCCGCGTGCCGCGGCGCCAGGGAGCAGGGGGGGACCACCATCGGCGTCCTGCCCGGCCCCTTCCGTGGCGACGCCAATCCCTACGTCGACTTCGCCATCGCCACCGACATGGGGCAGGCGCGCAACGCCATCATCGTGCGTTCCGCCGACGCCGTGGTGGCGGTGGGCGGGGAATACGGCACCCTCTCCGAGATCGCCATGGCCCTGAAGATGGGCAAGAAAGTGGTGGCCCTCTCCAGTTGGGAGATCGCGAGCAAGGGCACCGCGGACGACAAGATCGTCCGCGCCGACACCCCCGCGGCGGCGGTGGAGGCCTTGATGGGAGCGGGCCGCTAGCGACCGGCCCGTGTATAGGCGAGGCCTGCCGGAAACAGGGCGCCCGGCGCGGCTTCAGCAGGCCAGGTAGGGTATGGTCTGCGAGGCATGGGGCAGGAGTAGCACCTTGCCGCCTGGAACGGTCTCCATGGCTTCCTCGAGGGCGTCCGCTATGCTCGTATGGGGAATGATGCCGATACGGCTCACCACATCGGGATCCAGGCAGGATACCAGCATCACCTTCCTGGCCTGGCGGTGGAGCAAGGCCGCCCGGAAGACCACGAAACCGGCGACGGTGAAGTCGCGCCGCAGCTCGGCCTCTATCTCGTCCTCGCCCCCCAGGTCGAACCAGCGGTTGAACTCGTACGGCCCCAGGCCGTCCGTGCACTCCCCCACCATGATTAGTACTCCCTCACCGTCATCGCGCAGGGCGGCGCGCGCATTGGCGTTGGACTGGAAGGCCTGGTAGAAGGTATGGTCCATGGGGTGCCCTCCCCGGGAAGCCACCACGATGTCCCCTTTCGCGGGTATCTTTACCCGGAAGGCCTCGGAGACGAAGGCGCATCCCCGCTCGTGGGCGGCGGCGAGTTCGCCCGCGAACACTCCCAGGAACGAGCCCTCTTCGCTGAGGGCGAAGTTGACGATGAAACGCGGCCCCAGCATGCGCGCCGCGGCCAGCATGTCCTCGTGCACCGGGTTGCCCGCGAGCATGCCCGGAACTGCCATGGGGTTGGTGCCGCTGCCGGGGGTGTCGCCGAGGGCACGGCCGTGGTTTGCAAGGATGGTCGCCATGCCTGACATGCCCGGCAGCACCGCCTTGCGCCCGCCTCCGAAACCGGCAAAGGCGTGGGGGACGACGGCCCCGGTACAGATGACGTGGTCCGCTTCGGCGGCGTGGCGGTTCACCCACACCGGCGTGCCGTAGGGCGTCTTCCCCAGGTACCGCAGCATGGAGGGGTCGCGAGCGTCGTGGTTGACCACCCTCACCCCGGGGGGAAAGCCCTCGCCGAGGATGTCGATCATCCCCTGGTATGATGGTTTGGCGTGGGTGCCGTTGGCGATGATCACGGTGATGTCGCGATCGGGGACGCCTGCCCGGTTGAGGGCGCGCACCACCAGGGGCATCCAGCGCCGCGCCTGCACCCACAGGCGGTGGTGATCGGGGCAGGCGACGGCCACCTTGTCCCCGGGCCGCACCAGCTCCGCCAGTGGGGGTGAGGCGATGGGATGCGCGAGGGCTTCCTCCAAGGCCCTTTCCAGGTCGGGCAGGGGCTCCACCGCGACGCCCTCCACCGTGCCCAGGTACAGGTGGTCGGGCACCTCGAAGGCCTGCTCTCCTCTTCCGAATCCCCACGTGAACTTCATAGCCATTACTCTATCAGATTGCCACATATCGAGGTTTGCTCTTCACCACGGTGCCCTTTGGCACGGGCCGGGGTTACCCTGGACGTACCGACCCCGCATGTGCCGTGCGCAGGCCGCCTAGTCCCCCAGGTTCGCGAGCATGAAGTCGATGGTGGGGCGGATGACCTCGTTTTCCCGCCGCGCGGAGCAGTTCGCCGCGGCCACGCAGACGTCCAGGTGGTTGTAGCCCTTGAGCGTCTCGGTTGTTTCCGGGGGGATAAAAGGGCCCTTCTCCGCCACGAAGGTGACCTGCGGCATGCCTCCCACCGCGTCCGGGTGCAGGTAGGGCAGGCCGCAATCGGGGCCGAAGGAGGTGGCGGCGACCTCCATGTCCAGGTTGACCCGCAGCGCGAAGTACCACTCCAGGGCGTTGGTGGGCCCGTAGTACAGGAACCTGGCCACGTCCTGGATGTCCGAGACCTCTTCTTCCGCTGTAGTGTAGGTCAGCGTACCTCCCGTGTCCGTATAGTCCGGGTCGGCAGCGTCCGCGACCTCGTCGAAGTCGGCCCAGGAATAGAGGGGTCCCTGCCCCAGGTGGAAATAATCGGGGCCAGCGTCGTTGGCGATGAACATCCCCTTGATGCTGATGAGCGAGCGCAGCGCCTCGGTGAGTTCCGGTATCTCCTGCAGGTCCTCGGGCAGGGGGAACTCCTTCACGACCACCGCGCCACCGTTCAGGAACCCGCAGCTCGCCTGGAGCGCGACCACGGGCTGGTAGTTGTCGTCGACGATGATCCCGAGCTGGGCCTCGTTGGTGAAGCGGAAATCGGTCATGTAGGGCACCGGCAACAGGAACTGGTCCATCGCCCGCGATTGCAGCATCCTCAGGACCATGTCCACCTCGGGCGACTTGGGGATGCGCCGCAACACGGTCGATTCCGCGTCCGGGTGCCAGGCCGCCTCCATGGCCAATGTCTCCTGCAGGGACAGGAACTCCGGGAACACCAGTGGAAGCGGCACCCTGCGGGCATAGGTGCCATCGCGCATGCCCTCCACCACCTGGCCGTAATCCTCCGCGTCCGCGATGGTCGGGAGGCCGAAGAACATGGAGAGCGAAAGGTCCTCGGTGGGGAGCGTCGGCACCAGCGCGGTGTCCAGCCCCACCAGGCCGGCGCAGTTCATGTAGCCGGCGTCGTCCAGCGTGGCGGGGTCGCCGTCAAAGTCCCATCCCGCGAAGTAGGCGGTGAGGGGACCGCCCAGCGAGTGCCCCCCCACGAAGACCTTGGAGCGGCGCATGGCGGGGTCGGGCACCATGGTGGTGATGACCTCGTACACGTCCTCCATGGCCAGCTTCAGTCCGAACTCGGAGAGGAAGGGCATGTCCCCATCGTCCAGGAAACCCTGGAAGGTGCGCCCGCCGATCTCGGCGCCGTGGTAGTAGTAATCGAGGGCCACCTGGACGTCGCCCGCCGCCTCGGCGGCGTTGGAGCCGGTGAGGTCCTCGAGGTTGTTAGGCCTGCGGTCCATCACCCAGACCTCCATATATTTGCTGTCCTGGGTGAGCGCCATGTACACCAGTTGGCGCCCCGTGTACTCCAGGCTGTTCGCTCCCCCCATAAAACCGGGCATGAGCACCAGGATGGCATCTGCATCGGCTGGATCTCCGCTCGAACCCTTGGGGCGGAAGCGCAGGAAGTTGATGTAGTCGCACGCCTCCGGGGGCACACCGTTTTCGCGCGGGGCCGGGGAATAGATGCTCTCCATCTCCATGCTCACCAGGGCGTCCACGTCCTGCGCCGTCCAGTCGCGCACGGCGGGCGGGTGTTTTCCCTCCGGGACGGGTCCCCCGGGCATGTAGCATCCCGCGGTCAGCAGGACGCAGGCGAAACCCAGGATGAACAGGTACAGCGGCGTGCTCTTACGCATCAAATACCCCCCTCATGCCAGCTCTTTGATAGTAGCCCAAGTATACTATTTTCATCCTAAGTATACTAGTGGGTAATATGGCGGCCAAGCCTTTAAAGCCCTCAGGAGCCCAGCCACCACCAGGGAACCGCGATCACATTGCTGTGGAGATGGCGGAGGGCGCTCCCCGCATGCACCAGCAGTCCCCGCATCGCCCGGGGGTGTTCCTCGAGGAAAGCAAGGAGGTTCTTGATATCGTTGTAGGAAGGCCGGGTGGTCATCTTGACCTCAACCGCCACCAGGTCCCTGCCTTGCTCCAGGACGAAATCCACCTCCCGCCCGCCGGAGGTCCGCCAGAAGTAGATACTTATGCGTGGGACCTGCAATTCCGCGTCCGCACGCAATTGCAGATGGACCAGGCACTCGAAGAGGCCGCCCAGCTCGCGCGCGTTACGCAGGGAATCCATGTCGTGATAGCCGGCGAGAAAGGTGTTCAGCCCCGGATCGATATAATACAGCTTGGGGGACTTGACGATGCGTTTGCTGCGGCTGGCTGTGAAGGGGGGTACCCTCACCAGCAGGTTCGAGACCTCGAGCAGCTTGATATAGCGGTATACGGTAGGCTGGCTTATGCCGGTATCCCGCGCCAGGGCGCTCTGGTTCAGGACGCTGCCTGCCCTCAAGGCCAGCGCGCCCAGGAGCCGCCGGAAATCGACCAGGTTATCTATCTGCGAGAGCTCCCTCAGGTCCCTCTCCAGGTAGGTCCTCACGTAGCTCTCCCACCACAGCAAAACGTCACCGAGCTCGCTCAGCTCCAAAAGAGGTGGCAATGAACCTCTCAGAATATACGGCAGCGGATCCTCTTTCTTTGCGCTCTTCTCATCCAGCTGGAAGTCCTTGCGCATGATCTCTGCAAGTCTGGATGGTCCCCCGCCCCTACCCTTCATCTCCCGATAGGTGAAGGGCAGCATCTCCAGGTATATAGCCCTGCCCGCCAGGGATTCCGTCACCTTGCTCATAAGCAGCAGGTTGGATGAGCCCGAGAGCAGGAAGCGCTTCTTGCGCTTGCTGCGGTCCACCTCCAGTTTGACCGCCTCGAGCGTCCGAGGCGCTTTCTGTACCTCGTCGATTATTATTTCATCGTGTCCCTCCCAGAGGGATCCAGGGTCCTCCTGTGCCTGCCCTAGCAGCGAGAAGTCATCCAGGTTTATATAGTGAAATCCCCTGAATTCGTTCCTTACGAAGGTGCTCTTCCCTACCTGGCGAGGTCCGGTTATCGCCACAACCGGAAAGGAGCCCAGTGCCGATTCGACCTTGGGCCCCAGATCTCTTTTCCTATATTCTATTTCATGCTCTGAATACTTATTATTCATACTATGAATAATAAGTCTATTCCGCTTTTCTGTAAAATGCAGCTCCTTGGCATCCTGCAAAGCCTCCGTGAAAACCCTTGTAGCGCCGTCCTGATATAAAGGGGTGTTGACCATATGTTGATCGGATTCTCAAAGGATTCTTCGTTTGCAGAAAGGTTACAGGCAGAATGGCAAATCATGCTTGGGTTTTCGCATTTCGCAGGCAAGAAATCGGATAGATGCTAACGGATAGGAAATACTTTTCCCTTTATTCATGCACTCTCCAACAAACCTAGCAGGCCAGAAAATAGCGGTGATCGAATGCCGGCGCATTTATGAATCGGGGCACTACGGCTGCGCCAACGGATTTACAGTCCGGGAAACACGGTTGCCCAGGGTTTGCGACAGGTGCTAACAGTTGCACTGAATTACGTTTTACATGGGATTTTTCAGGAACCGAGTTGTTCTCAGTTGAACTCGGTTTTCCTCAGTTGCGCACAGCTATATTGACTATTTGTTGACTGAAACTAGTAAATTTTGGCATTTTATTTGCTGGATATAGAGCTCGCGTCCTTGAATTCATCTGCAGATAACTCTATCTACCAGTGTTGCCTATACGCAATCATCAAATAATCGGGAGTCGCCTACGCCTAATCCTTTGTTGCTCTATCACTATGATACTGCTTACAAGCTCATCGATGGGGATCAGCTCAAAGACCCTACTCAGTAACAGTAGGGTCTGCTTTTCGCTGTAATTGCCGCCCCGAAACAGGATAACACCCGGGCCTTCTTCTTGGGTGAGGGCCAATATGCGCGGATAATCCAGGTCTGCTGTGATCACCAGCATTTTATTGGATTTGGCATAACCCAAGAGAGTTTCATCCGTGGCCTTGGACATCTCTATTTCAGTGGCATGTACGGCCGTGAATCCTTGATCTCGCAGCCATGCAACAAGCCCCGGCGAGAGGGGCATATCGACGAGAAAGCTCACTTGGCGATCTCCAAGGTCTCCTCTTCTGCAAGAAAGGCTGCGTAGCGCAAGGTTTCATCGATGTCCTCGGGTTCCAGGTAGGGATATTCTTTCAGGATCTCCTCCCTGCTTTCTCCCGAGGCGAGCAAACCCAACAGGCGGGAAACTGGGAACCTCAGCCCCCTTATGCACGGCTTCCCTGTACATATCTCCGGGTCTATTGTTATCCGCTCGAATTTCATCGATACCACCTTCTCTCTTCACCAATAATACCCCTCCGCTGTAGTTGGTGTCATCAAAACGATTGCTCTGTTTCGTAACTCTATGAAGCCGCTCAGACTGTCCGGGATCGACCCCTACGGACTCTTTAATCTCCTCCAGGGACTCGCCTTCAGTAAATATGGGGTGCCCGAGAGCCTCGGCTTCATAACCGCCATCCATCGATTCCTCAATAAGGAAAACGACTTCTTTATCCAACCCTGTTCCTCCCACTTCCTGTCCAATAGTGGCAGATAGATTGTATCACCATGAGACGACTCAACTGTACTCGTAGCCAAAAAGGTGGTTGATGGGGCAGTTGAACGTCCTTCCCCACACGGCGATCTTCTCATCTATCTCGTCCGGGCAGTAGGCGCGATCCAGGAAAGCCGCGAGTTCCTCGTAGCTGTCGAGACCGAAGATGCTCCTCAGTGCGTCGTCGTCGTTGTGGTTTCTGTCCAGCAGGACGTTGCCCCTCTCGCTTATGACCAGCGTGGAGGGCTCCGCGAACTCCGCCTTGTAGCGCTCGATGTTCTCGAACAGCTCGTCCAGGTAGCAGAAAAAGAGGTCCTTAGAGACCTCCTTCAGCCTCTCCACCGTCATGGTCCCGTCCAGGTAGTCACGGAACTCGTCGTTGTTGAAATATGCGTAGGTGAACTTGATGTCTATGCCTGCCTCGTCGGCGAAGCTTTTCGCGGCATGGACCTCATCGATATTGAACTGGTAGACGTGGAAGTGGATGTAGGCCTTGCTCCGGAAACCCTTCTCACGCAACACTTTTATGATGGTCCGGATGTTCTCCTTGATGCGCTTGAGCTGAAAGCCGTGCATGCGATCGTACGAATCCTGGCTGAAACCCGGCATGGAGAAGATGAGTTCCGTGAGGTGTTCGCATGTTTTCAAGGGCGAGAAGTCGGGACATTCGGAAGCGTTGGTGCTGATCCCCAGCAGCAGCCCTCTCTCCGCGGCATAATCCATGATCTGGGGCAGCTCGGGGTTCAGGAGCGGCTCGTACCAGTTGTACAGGCCTACCCAGGCATCGTCCTTGATGATGTGGCGGTCCAGCAGGTGCTCGAATATCCTTCGGAACTCCTCGCAACTCATATGCGTTTTGGGCTTGTGGGCATTGAGCCCCGCACGGTTGGCCCGTCCCGTTAGGCAGTAGGGGCACCTGCCGTTGCAGTAGTTAACGATATCGATATAGACGTCTTCGTACATACCAGCCACCCAGGCCTTTCTATCCTTTTACGCCGCCCATTGCCAATCCTTCCCGGAAGTACCTCTGGATCAGCAGGAAGAAGACGATCACCGGGACCGCCATGATCACGGAGGCCGCGGTCAACAAGCCGTAATCGGTGCTGTGGCTCCCGATAAGGGTCTGCAGACCGATGGATGCCGTCCGCGTGGCATCGGAACTGATGAGGATGTTGGCGAACATATACTCGTTCCAGGCGGCAATGAAGGCGAAGGTCAGAACCGTCGCCATAGCGGGCAGAGAGATCGGGAATATTACCTTCACCATGCACTGGAAGTAGTTACAGCCGTCGGTCAGGGCCGCGTCCACCAGGTCGCTGGAGATGGAGAGGAAGTAGTTCCTCTGCATCCAGATACCGAAGGGAAGGACGAAGGAGAGGTAGGTCAACACCAGGGCGAATCTCGTATCAAGCAGGTGCAGCCTGAAGCACATCACGAACAGGGGGATCACCAGCAGTATCTGCGGGAACATGTAGACGAACAGGGTCATGCCCAGGAACATCCTCTTTCCCCTGAACCTGAGCCAGACCAGTGAATACGCCGCCAGGGACGTTACCAGCAGGCAGATGACGGACGTGCAGCCCGCGACGACCAAACTGTTCTTCAGATACACCTCGTAATCCATCACCCTGAAGAGCCTGAAGTAGTTACTCAGGGTGAACTCGTCCGGGATCAGGGACGGACTGGCGCTGGCAATCTCCGCCCTCGGCTTGAAGGATGTGAATACGGCGACGATGAGGGGAAGCCAGACGATGGCGGTGACCACGACCAGGACCGTGATCCTCAGCGCATGACCGAGCCAGGCGCGCCGCCTGCCTCTTCCACGTGCCGGACCCGTACCGGATGGCTGCTCATGCCTCATCCCGCTCACCTCTGTTTACTATCCTGAAATACAGGATCGTGAAGGCCGCAAGCACCAGGAAGAGGATCACCGCCAGCGCGCTGGCATAACCCAGGCGTTTGTGCTGGAAGGCCTGCTTGTAGACATAGAGGCTCAGGGTGAGGGTGGCGTTGGCCGGTCCCCCCTTGGTCAGCAGGTAAACGAGGTCGAAGGCCGCGAATTCCCAGATGATCTGGAGGATGGTCACCATGATGAAGGTGGGCTTCAAAGCAGGCAGGGTGATGAACCTGAACTGCTGCCACCTACCCGCCCCGTCGATCCTGGCCGCCTCGTACAGGTTGCCGTCAATTGATTTCAAGGCCGCGGAGAAGACGAGGAGGATGAAGGGATAGGAGAACCAGATGGCGGGCACCAGTATTGCCATCCACACCAGATCCGTCCTGGCCAGAGGGTTCACGGGCGAGCCGATGAGGTGGAACTTAGTCAGTAGGTGGTTCAGGTAGCCGTAAGAATCACTGTACAGCCAGCGGAACGAGAAGGCCACCACCACGGACGGCAGCACCCAGGGCAGGAAGAGCAGGGTGCGAAAATATTTCGCATACCATGCCCTGACGTTCAGCAGCATGGCCAAAGCGAACCCGATGATGGTGTTGAAGACGATGGTGAAGAAAACCAGCTTGCACGAGTTGGCCAGCGATTTCCAGAATACCGGGTCCCGGTAGATCTCCTTGAAGTTGTCCAGGAAGACGAAGGAATAGCCTTCGTAGGAGAGCGTGCGGTCGGTGAAACCCATATAGATGCCGCTGATGATTGGATACACGAGCACGCATACGATTATTAGGGTCGCCGGCGACATGAACAGTATGGCCGTCCGGTTCAGTCGGGCGTAGTACTTGCTCATGGTCTTACCGCGGCACCTCTTGCATCAAGGTTCACGCAGGCCGGCCCGCGCGGCGCCGGCCTGCACAAACCCCAAGCCTTCCGCCCTACTGGGCGTTGGCTTCCTCTATGGTCCGGGCGACGTTTTCCTGCAGGATCTTCAAGGCATCCTGGGGAGCCATCTTATTGATGGTGACGTTCACCATGGCCTCCGTGAAGAACGGGTCGCACATGTAGGCGCCCAGGATTATCTCGTGGTCCCAACCCAGGGTTATCTGGGTGGGGGACTGCTCCTGCATGGCACGGTACCAGTCGAATTCCGTGAGCTCCGGGTCGTCGGTGATGTCCACGAAGGGAGAGACGTTGCCGGAGATCAGGGCCCATTCCTTGCTGAGCTCGGGGGCGCTCATGAACTCGATGAACTTCTTAGCCTCCTCGGGATGTTCCGCGTCCCGGAAGAGGAAGAAACCTCCCGTACCGGACCAGCTGCCGGAATGGCCGGAAGGCCCATCGGGGAGCACCGAGAAGCCGATGTTGCCGTAGGTCTCCGGGAACATGTCCGCGAGCAGAGTGCCGTAGCCGCCCCAAGTGATGGCCATGGCCACATTCCCTAGGCCGATGGCGTTGGCAGGGTCGCTGTGCTCCCAGGTGACGGTGCTCTCGGGTACGACCTTCAGCTCGTTATAGAGGGTGTTCACCAGCTCGAGAGCCTCGAGGTTCTCCGGGCTGTCGAGGGTGACGTTGCCTTCATCGTCGATCATCACCCCGCCAGCCGCCTTCATCAGGCCGGTGAGGATCTGGCTGGACTGGTAGGTGTCCCCGGTGAAGAACCCGAACCCGTACACGCCGTCCCTGGTGGTCGCCTGGGCGATCTCGACCAGCTCTTCCCAGTCGGAGGGCGGCTCGTCGTAACCGGCCGCCTTCAGGATGTCTTTGCGGTACAGCAGCACCTGCGAGGCGTCGCCGTGGGGTACGCCGTACCATTCGCCGTCAAGCTGGAAGTCCTGTACGCCCTCGTTGAAGGCATCGCCGCCTCCTAGTTTGTCCACCAGGTCGGTGACGGGCAGCACCTTGCCTTGCAGGGCATAGTCCACCGCGGTAATCGGGCAATCGTAGCCGATGTCGGGAGTCACGCCGGTCTCCAGCGCCTGCTCCCACTTGGTGTAGATGTCGTCCCAACTCTCGATGGTGAAATCGACGTCGATGTACGGGTACTCGGCCTCGAACTCGGCGATATGGGTGTTCCAGAACTCGGTCTCCTTCTCCAAATCGTACCCGTAAGGCGGATACGAGAACTTGATGGTCACGTCCTCCTTTAACTCTTCCTCGCCGCCCGAACCACAACCGGCAAGAGCGACCATCACTACCATGACCAACAGCAGCATCCAGACCAGGCCCTTCTTCAATGCGATCACTTCTCCTTTCTTGGCACCGATACTTGCTCTACGTCTAGGGTCAGGGGCTTTTGGTGACGGCAGCGGCCAGGATGTTCTCCTCGCTCTCCACGTCAAAGATGAAAACCCTCTCGGGCGGCAGTTCGATCTTGAGCAGCTCTCCGACGGTGAAGGCGGCCGTGGCGGTGGTCCTGGCGATGATGTCCGCGGGGCCCAGCCTCAGATGCAGGTGCGTCTCGGAGCCCATCCGCTCCACTACGTCCAACTCCATCTCGAAGCCATTGCTTTCCATTACCGAAGGGTTGATGAGGATATGTTCCGGACGTATCCCCAGGATGACCTCCCCACCCACAAAAGCGCGGACTAGGGGTGATGGGATCATTGAGTCCGGCAGGCGGATGAGGTGTCCCGATCCGCTGAGGTGAGCGTAAATACATCCTGCTTCCTCAACCAGCATCGCCGGAAGAAAGTTCATGGGTGGCGAGCCGATGAACTCGGCCACGTACTTGTTGATGGGGTTGACGTAGATATCCTCCGGGTTCCCCACCTGCTGGATCAGGCCATCCCTCATGACTACGATGCGGTCACCGAGGGTCATGGCCTCGACCTGGTCGTGGGTGACGTAGATTATGGTGGCCTTTATCCGCCGGTGCAATTTAAGGATCTCCGCCCGCATGGTGTTGCGCAGCTTGGCGTCAAGGTTGGAGAGGGGCTCGTCCATGAGAAAGACCTTGGGCTTTCTCACCAGGGCCCTCCCGATGGCCACCCTCTGCCGCTCGCCACCGGACAGCTTGGCGGGTTTGCGGTCGAGGTAACGCTCTATGTCCAGCAGTTGTGCGATATCCATTACTCTTTGCCTGATGGCTGGCTTTGCTTCCTTGCGCAGTTTCAGCCCGAAGGCCAGATTATCGTAAACGGTCATATTGGGATAAAGCGCGTAATTCTGAAAGACCATGGCGATATCGCGGTCCTTGGGCGGCACCTCGTTGACCAGACGGCCATCGATATAGATCTCGCCTGCGGTGATGTCCTCCAATCCGGCGATCATACGCAGCGTCGTGGTCTTGCCGCAACCCGAGGGTCCGACCAGCACCACCAGTTCATTGTCCTCTATCTCGAGGCTGAAATCCCGGACCGCTTCCTGCTCCCGGTATTCCTTGCGCACGTTTTTCAAAACAACCGCAGCCAACCCTTTTTCTCCTGTTCACGTGATGCTTCTTGAGTTCAGCGGTTCAATATTAGCTGCCTTTATTAAGCCATTAGCATAGTATATACTTCCTCTCATACGTGCAACCTCGCCAGGTTGTTCGTGGCGTGGGGCGATCATTCCCGTGGCCACCGCTTTCAACATCCATGCCGCGATCCGTCCGTCACTCAGGAAACTGAGTGACTGTTGAGTTGTTCCCGTTTCATCGGTTATGCTCTAAATTGAAATGGACCGGGTTTCCCCGGCCCACTTCGTACCAATTCCGGGAGAAAGTGGCTCCATATCTCCCGAAAGTGGGGGGCTTGGTTTTTTACTGGATTCAGTGCTTGCGCTCTGCCCGCGCAAGCACGGAATCCAGCGTCTATATCTCTACGCCGCGGCCACCTCTCCGAACCGCTTCGGCTTGAACACCTTGTCCCACAGGGGCACAAGGCAGTTGGCGATGATGATGGAGTAGGCCACGGCGCCGGTGGGCGCTCCGTAGACCCGGATGAGCACGATAAGCACCCCGATCATCAATCCGAAGATCACCTGCCCCCAGGTGTACATGGGGCTGGTCACCCAGTCCGTGGCCATGAAGAAGGCGCCGAGCATGACGCCGCCGGCCAGGATCTGGTAGAGGCCGTCCGAGCCCACGATGTAGCCGAGGATGAGCACGGTGGCCAGGATGGTCACCGGTATCACCCAGCTGATGACCTTGCGGTAGATCAGGTAGGCGCCGCCCAGAAGGATCCAGAACGCGCCGACCTCGCACAGGGCACCGCCGTAGTTGGCGAAGAGCAGGGCGCCATAACTGGGACCGAGGCTCTCCAGGCCCGGCTTGATGTAGGCCAGGGGGGTGGCGGTCATGACGCCGTCGAACCCTCCCGCGAGCATGCCCAGGTTGCCGGTCCAGCTGGCCAGCAGGCCCGAGACGGTGATGATGAACACGTAGCCGAAGAGCGCCGGGTTGAAGATATTGCGCCCCAGGCCG
>JBFLWJ010000003.1:97999-327239 GCA_040757835.1 Actinomycetota bacterium | reverse complement strand
CGGCAGGCCCGACGATATCTGTGATCTCGAAGGCCATCTCCTTGCCTGCTTTGCCGATCTTCGGTCTTCTCAGCCCAAGTTGCGTGCTTGTGTCCATCAATCCCAGCTTCCCCTTTTTTGACCTCAACATTGCATTATTAATGCAGAGCTATATAATCCTGGATCCTTGCGCTCCCCCCGTTTCCCCCGCTCGGGGTCAGCCCGCTCACGCGTGGCATTCTCTCACAGCGGGGTCAGCCCCCGTGGGATGGTCTATACCGGGAGGGGCTGCAGCTTCCCCTCTATATCGTATTCGGGCTTGATGGTGAAGACCACCCAGCCGTAGCCGAAGCGGTGGGCTTCGTAGCGCGGGTCGCGGTAGAGCCTGGCTATCTCCCACACCAGGGTGCGGCTGGTCAGTGGGTAGCAGTCGAGGAACTTGTTGAGGATGACGTACTCGGCCCCGTAGGTGTCCCCGTCGTACTGGAAGATGAGGTCGCGCTGGGACATATGGGGCACGACGATGTCCTGCGCGCACACCGAGGCGTCCTCCGGGATCATGCTGATGATGTCGTAGCCCATCTGCTCCATGCGGGGGTCCAACTGGTAGAACCAGGGGTTGAAGAGGGTCTTGGCCGAGCGCGTGAAGGTGAACGGTATGTTGACTAGCAGGATGAGCACGCAGATCGCGAAGACCATCTTGCGGTAGTCTATCTCGCGCCCGCGCCTGACCAGCCAGCGGTGCAGGCGGGGGACGGCGTCCAGCAGGGCGAAGATGAAGATGGGCGCGAAGACGGCGTTGTAGTGGCGCAGGATCTCCCAGTGGGGGTAGTAGTTGGAGAGCAGGCGCTCGAGCAGCGCCGGCACGGCCACGATGGAAAAGCCGCCGATGAGCGGCAGGAAGAGGAAGGGCGCCAGGATGAAGAAGAACAGCTTGGCCTTGTGATAGGGGACGAAGAGCTGCTTCACCCCTTCCCAGGGGTGCGTGATGAGGTACTTCACCACGCCGCCCCAGTCATCCCCCATATGGGAGTAATACTTGAAGTAAAAATAGTTGGTGCCCGAAGACAGGGGCGGCATTATGAGCCTGGTGACGGCGTAGAACCACCCCATGGAGATGGCGCAGGTGGCCCCGCCGATGAAGTACTTGCGGCGGAAGACGATCATGTACAGGCCTAGGAAGAAGACGAGCAAGGCCGTGGTCTCCTTCACCCACAGCAGCAGGGGTATGGTGCACATATAGCCGACCATGTTATCGCGGTCGATGAAGAAATAGGAGAGGGCCAGCACGGGGCCCAGGAAGGCCTCGGTGTGGAAGTCGAAGAAGATGAGCTCCATGGTCCCCCAGAAGATGAGGTAGGTGAGGGCCATGCACAGGGCGCAGAAGCGGCTCTCGAAGTCGCGCTTCACCACGTAGAAGACGGGCAGGGCCCCCAGGGCCACGATGACCGCCTGGTAGATGAGGAGCATGCGCGCGTCCGACCAGATCCAGTAGGCCGGCGCCACCAGGAAGAAGATGGGGTGGAAATGGTCGCCCCACAGCGAGGGCACCATGCGCACGGTGTTGAAGCCGAACTCGAAGTTGGATAGCTGCCAGGTATGCTGGTCGAAGATGCCCAGGTCCCAGCCGTGGGACTGGAAGTTCATGTGCTTGAGCAGCGAGATCATGCTGTAGAGGAGGATGAAGAAGAGTACCACGAGGTAGATGCCGTAGCGCCCCAGCCAGGCGCTGAAGCGCGGGTGCTTCTCCCGGAAGGACAGGAATCCTCCCCAGACCCAGTTGACCAGCCTCATCTTCCTCCCACTACCTCATCACGGCACGTTCAGGGCCAACCCCGGTCCATGCTACTTCCACCTAAATCCTTCAACGCGGTCGGCGCCAGCCCTTTAGACGGAGCTCGTGGCGAGAATGTCCCGGGGTTCTTCGCCGGGGCCTTCAGCGCTCCAAGCCATCGACCGGTACGGCGCGGTGGCATGCACTTGGCCTGGAAGCACGCTGAACGCATACCACTTGAGGATTCTTTCAGAAACGGCGCCGCCGCGTCAACTATCGCCGGCCGCCAACAGCTCGCGGTAGACCCGGATGACCCGCGGCACCTTCAGCCAGTGCCCTTCCGTGGCCGGTGATGGGGGATTACCCCCTCCAGAATCTAGGGCTTTCACCTATTGCCAGCTCAGCTGGGTAAATCATAGTATAACCATACTGTTTCGGCATGTTTGTACATATCGGCCGTACGAAAAAGAGGCATCGCAGCACTTCAAGCCACTACCAGTTCGTTTTCGCGTGTCCGCGGTCAGGGGCGGATTGGGATGAAGGGGAGGTAATCCATGAGCGAGCACGACATCTTTCCGTGTATGTACGAGTGGCTGAGCGACATGGACGTGTCGCTGGCCGGGAACCTCAAACGCTGGGCGGACAACGAGGTCATGGCCAAGCGGCTGGAGCTGAAGGAGAGCTACGAGCAGCTCCTGGAGCCCGCCATGCGCCAGCTCCTCCTGGAGATCGGGCTGCAGCGCCTGCTGTGGCCGGAGAAATACGGGGGCGACGGGCACAACAGCCCCAAGGCCGCCGTGACCATGGTCGCGGCCCTGGAACAGGTATCCCGCGGAGATACCTCCATCGCGATGCTGCTTTCCGGGATGTGGGCGCTGCAGAGCTGCGTGGCCATGGAGGGAAAGGAGAACGCCGAGGCCTGCGAGGCCCTCGCGGGGCTCTTCGGGTCCGAGGACACACTGGCCATCACCTCCCTGGTCCTGCCCCTCTTCCGCGACGAGCCCCAGGCGAAGGCGAAGCTCGCCAGGGGATCATGGTCGGTGGAGGCCGCGGATACGCGGCCGATGGCCTCCGGGGCGGACGCCGCCGTCTTCGGGGTGCTGTGCTCCCTGGACGGCTCCGGGGACGGGGTGGGCGTCATCGCCCTGCCCGCCGGGACGAACGGAATCAAGCAGGGCAAGCCTTTCCTCAAGACCGGCCTGGCCGCGGACCGCAACGCCCCCGTCAGCTTCGAAAAGGCCAAGGCCCCCGAGGGGATGCTGGTGGCAAGTGGCGAGGAGGCCTGCCGCGCCATGCTCTCCTGGCTCTACCTGGGCATCTCCGCCTCCACGGTGGGCGCCCTCTTCGCCGCCTACGAGATCCTCAAGGAATGGGGAGACAACCGCGTCATCAAGGGCAAGGGGCAGGTCTTCAAGAGCAACCCCATGACCTCCTCGGTCATGGCCGAGGTGGCCAAGGAGATCAGCGTGTCCCGCCTGCTCACCTGCGACCTGGCCCGCGTGCTGGCCGAGCCGGGCATCTACGGGCCGGCGGGGCAGGAGGGCAACTACGTACTCGCGGCCATGGTGGCCAACACCGTGACCCTGTCGGCGGAGAAGGCAATCGGCGGCGCCATGGAGATGATGGCCTCCGCGGGCTACGCCTCGGAGTGGAACCTCGAGCGCTACTGGCGCGACACCAAGACCATGCAGCTCTGCCTGGGCCCCTACGAGCTGGCCAAGATGGACTACGCGCGCTACTTCTACCAGTCCCAGGCCAGATGAGAGGAGAAAGGAGCTGAGCATGAGGACCATAGATGATTTCACCCGGCCCCTGGAGAACATCTCTCCCATGGATGATCCCCTGGGCAGGATCGTGCGCGACTGGGCCGAGAAGTACGTCATACCCTACCGGCGCAAGTTCGACGAGGACTACGCCGAGCACAGGCTCATCGAGCCGGCCTTCGACAAGCTCATGGGCGAGATGGGACTGCAGCGGGTGCTCTTCCCCGAGGACCTGGGGGGCTGGGGCTTCGGCCGCTCCGACCACGTCGGCACCTCCATGTACCGCATCATGGAGGAGGTGGCCCGGGCGGACTCCGGCATGGCCGTGGCCTACGGCGTCGTCTACTGGCCGCTGCTGATGATCGCGGTAGAGCCCCATGTGAACTACGAGCTGTGCGCGGAGTTCGCGCCCATGTTCTGCGAGACCGACAAGGCCGTCTTCGCGGCCAATGCCATGACCGAGCCCCAGGGGGGGTCGGACATCGAGAACATGGATATCCTGGGCGGCTCCACCATCCAGACCACGGCGGTGCTGGACGGCGACGAATGGGTGATCAACGGCCACAAGCTGTGGCCGACCAACTCCGGCGGGGTGTGCAACCTCTTCGGCGTGGTGTGCACCACCAACCCCGGATCGCGCGATGTCAACGATTTCGCCTTCATCTTCGTGCCCGCCGATACCCCCGGGTGCACCCAGGGACCGCCCTACCAGAAGGCGGGCATGGCGGCGGACAAGAACGGCGACATCTGGTTCGAGAACGTGCGCGTGCCCAAGTCGTACCGCGCCCACGGGCCGGGGCTCGACGCCCTGTACTTCAAGGAGATGGTGACCCTGGGCAACATGGCCTCGACCGCCTTCGTGGGGGGAGTTCTGCTCAACGTCTTCGAGCGGCTGTACGAGTTCGTCACCGAGACGAAGTACAAGGGCCAGCCCTTGAAGGAACACGACGCCGTGGCCGCCCAGCTGGCCGACATCGCCAGGGACACGGAGATCGTCCGTATCGTCGGATACCAGAACGCCCGCATGAACGACCGGACCGACATCTACGGCCCGCGCTGGAGCGACGAGCAGGTGGCCAAGGCGAGGCTGTACAAGTACTGGTCCGCCGATGTGGGCATGAGGACCGTGGGCAAGGCCATGAACCTCATGTCCAACTACGGCGCGGACCGCGACTGGGACATCGAGAAGCACTGGCGCGACCTGAAGATCGTGCAGCTCTGGCTGGGCGGCAAGCAACTCGGGCAGGCTGAGGTGGCGCGCTGGTTCTGGGACCTCGAGACGGTGTAGGTGGTGGCGCGTATGACCGAGATGACCCTGGAGAAGCGCGGCGCGTCGGAGCGCCTCTTGAGGGAGCTCATCAAGAGCCCCAAGTTCAAGGCCAGCGCGAAGATGTTCCTGGCCAACATCGACCCGGAGACGGCGAAGGGACTGGCCAATGCCCTGATGTGGGAGGACGTGGAGTTCTTCATGGGCACCGTCTCCGCAATGCCGGCGCTGGTAAATTTCCTTGTGGCGCTGGGCCGGGAAGTCACCGCACAGCTGAACACGTTCCCCCCTCCCATGCTCATCGCCTTCATGTCGCAGATGGTGCAAGGCCTCGACTTCGAGGCCATGAGGGAGGCGGTGGTGGAGTTCAAGGCCGTGCTCGACCGGCTGGAGCCGGTGGTGGAGGAGCTGAAGGAGGCCTCCTCCGGCGTGGTGGCCGCGGTCGGAGCGGGTGAGGACGGCAAGACGGCCAAGGCCGCCGCGGCCGCAAGGCCGGCGGGCGCGAGCAAGACCGCTGCCAGGAAGCCGGCCGCCAAGAAACCGGCCGCGAAGAAGACCGGCGGCACGGGCAAGCCCGGCGCGGCAGGGAAGGAATGAGGTGTTGCCGATGGTAGACCAGATCGATATCGAGAAGCTCGCGGAACAGGAGGGAGGGGCGGGGAGCGGCAGTTACAGCGCGCTGCCGGGTCTCGTGCGCGAACTCATCCGCACCCCCGGCTTCAAGGAACTGCTGCTTATCCACCTGCGGGACATCAACCCCGACAACGCCGGGGAGCTGGTGAAGGCGTCTCTCTGGGAGGACGTCGCGTTCTCCATGAGCGTGCTGGGCGCCTCGCCGAAGATGGTCAACTGGATCACCGAAGCCCTCATCGAGCTGGGGGTGCAGCTGAACAACTTCACCCTGGACATCCTGCGCGACTTCCTGGTCAAACTGGGCCAGGACCTGGACATCGAGAAACTGCGGTCGCTCCCAGACGCCTACGCGCCCCTGGTCAACCAGCTGTTGCTGGAGGACCGCAAGGCCCTGGACGGGCTCATCGCCGGCCTGGGGGTCATCGCCGGGGAGATGATGCAGGCCGGTGAGCGCACCTGGCGCAAGATCTGGAACACGGCCGACTTCGGCAAGATACGCGTGGGCCTCACCGCGCACCTGGAGGGGCGCCGCGAGGAGCTGCAGGGCGAGGCCGGGCTCTTCAACCCGGTGGCCATCTCCAACCTGCTGGGCGTGGTGCCCCCGCTGGCCAACTTCACGCTGCGGGTCACGACCAGGGCGCTGCAGGCGCTGAACCTTCCGGCGGAGATCCTGGCCAACGCCGTCTTTCAACTGCTGGAGGACATCGACATGGCGGAGACCGGAGGGCTGGTCAACGCCCTGGCCGGGTTCGTTAACGCGCTGCACCGCGGCAACCTGGTGCTGGGACGCGACGAGCCCCGCTTCAAGGAGGTGTTTAGCCGCGTCAGCCGCGACCTGGTGGAAAACGTGGACGGCGAGGCCTTCAAGAACATGCTCCTCGCCCTGAAGGATGACGGGGCGGTCATCGGTTCGGTGATCTCCGACTACGTTTACGCCACCCCGGAGGCCACCGCGCAGGTGGTGAGGGGGGTGTACCTGGCCGTCGGGGCCGGGCTGCGCGCCACCGCCGAGACCTTCCGCCGCTTCTCCGAGATGCCGGAGGAAGCCATCGGGGCCTTCATCGACAGCTACGAGGAAGCCATCGACATGCGCGAAGTGGCCAGGATCATCAACTACGGCGCCGTTTACATGAACAAGGTATTCGAGGCCAGGCCGGGCGAGCTGGCGCGGCACACGGGCAGGATGCTGGCGGGCCTGGACACCGAGGAGCTGGTAGCGGCGGGCAAGACGGCCGCGCTGCAGGTGGCCGGGGCCGCCCTGGCCGACCCCACGATAAAGGCGGCCATGGAGCCGGAGGCGGTGGGGGAGATGATAAACGCCGGGCTGGCGGCCTTCAACCGCTTCGCGTGGCAGAACCCCGGCGTCATGGCCGACAAGGCGGCGCGCTTCCTGGCGGTGGTGGACACGGACCAGCTGGTGCTGGCCGCGGGCGAGCTGGCCGGGGCCGGGATCAAGGCCCTGATGAAAAACCCGGAAGTGGTGCGCAAGGCCCTCAAGCCGTTGGCCAAGCCGGCGATGATGGCGGCGGGTGCCGGAGCGGCCGCGCTGGCGGGACTGGCCGCCACCGTCCTGGTCGTCCGCAAACTGAGGAAGTAAGGGGGAGGTCGGCATGACGACTCTGCAGAGGCAATCGACGGACCTCGAAACGGATTACGTGCGTGACTGGAAGAAGAAGGGCGGCAAGGTGCTCGGTTACGCCTGCGTGGCCACGCCGGTGGAGATCATCGAGGCAGCGGGGGTCCTCCCTTACCGCATCAAGGCCTTCGGGCACCCCGACACCGAGCTGGGCGACGCCTACCTGGCCCGCTTCAACTGCCGTTTCTGCCGCTCCTGCCTGCAGCTGGGCCTGGAGGGTTCTTACGACTTCCTCGACGGCCTGGTCGAGACCAACGGGTGCGACCACCTGCGCGGCATGTTCGAGAACTGGCAGCACGTGAAGGAGTACGACTTCTTCCACTACCTCAAGGTGCCGCACTTCCTGCGCGACGACTCCCTGGAGTACTTCACCGAGGAGCTGGCGCTCATGCGCGACGCGGTGGCGGCCTTTGCCGGCAGGGAGATAACCGACGACGACCTGCGCGCGGCCATCGACACCTATGACGAGGTCAACGCGAAGCTGAAGCGGCTCTACGCCCTGCGCGAGCAAGTGCCGCCCGCGGTGAGCGGGGCCGAGGTCATGGAGCTGGTTTGTACCGGCTCGTCGATGATGGGAGCGGACTTCGCGGCCATGCTGGACGAGGTGCTGGCGGAGAAGGAGAACGCCAGGGTGAGCGGCTACAAGGCGCGCCTGATAATCATGGGCAGCGCCACCGACGAGGTGGACCTCATCGCGGACATCGAGTCCACCGGGGCGCTCATCGCGGCCGACGCCCTCTGCTTCGGCTCGCGCGCCTTCTGGAACCGCGAGGGCGAGGACGGCGACCCCCTGCGCCTGCTGGCCGAGCGCTACCTGGGACACCTCTTCTGCCCGCGCATGTTCACCGACTACGACCGGCGCATCGCCTACATCCTGGACACCGCGGAGCGGGCGGGCGTGGACGGGGCCATCATCACCTACAACAAGTTCTGCGACCTGCACGGGGTGGAGGCGGTCTCGCAGCGCATGGACCTGGAGAAGGCGGGCATCCCCGTGCTGGTGCTGGAGAAGGACTACGGCTCGCAGGCGGACACGGGGCGCATCAAGACCCGCGTGCAGGCCTTCCTGGAGAGGCTGGGAAAGTAAGGGGGTGGCTCGCATGGGCAAGATGGAGATAAGGAAGAGGGAGGGTCTCATCGACCGGGCATTCGAGACCTTTTCAATCATCGACTACCTGCCCGACGACATGACCGACGACGAGCTGGAGGGCATCATCCACGTACTGCCGGGAGACCTGAAGAAGACCATGCAGGCCTTCCTGGCGCCGCGCATCAGGAAGACGAGCATCCTCTTCTTCAAGAGGATGAACGAATGGTTGAAGGGCGCCTACCGCACCAAGCAGGAGGGGGGGAAGGTCTTCCTCGTCCCCTTCAACTTCCCGCCGGAGACGGTCTACCTCTTCGAGGGGGCCTGGCCGGTGACCAGCGAGGTCCTCTCCACTCTGGGCGTGCTGGCGCTGGAGGGGCAGGGCGAGAGGTACTGGGACTACGCCATGGGGCTGGGGCTGCCGGACTTCGCCTGCTCGGCGAACATGATCGAGGTGGGCTCCGTGCTCACGGAGGCCGACTTCATGCCGGACGTGATCATCAGCGACTGCTTCGGCTCCTGCGACATCAACTCCAAGACCCACGAGTTCCTGGCCCGCTGCATGGACATCCCCCTGCTCTACCTGGAGAAGCCGGTGGACAACAGCCAGCGGGGCATCGAGCAGTACTACAGGTACTTCTTCAAGCTGGTGGAGGAGATGGAGGATTTCCTGGGTCAGAAGCTGGACGAGGACAGGATGCGTGAAGTGCTGGGCCTCGCCAACCAGGCCTCGGAGCTGTACTGGGAGTACTGGGACCTGCACAAGTTCAGGCCCTGCCCGGTGCCCAACCTCTTCTCCCTCATGACCTACGGGACCCGCTTCACCAAGTGGGGCACGCAGGACGCGGTGGACATCATGCGGTCCATGGTGGACACCTGCAAGAAGAGGCTGGAGAGGGGCGAATACCCGGCAGAGCAGGAGGTAGCCCGCAGCCTGTGGACCTATACCAGTTACTACTACGACATGGCGGGCCTCTTCAACTGGATGGAGGAGAACGGCATCACCCACCTGGGAGACGGGCTGGACCTGGTCTTCCCCATGGCCATCGACCTTACCTCGCGCGAGACCATGCTGCGCGGGGTGGCGGAGACGGCGCGCAACATGCCCATGACGCGGCAGATGGGGGCGGATTCCATGTCTGTGCAATGGCTCGACGATATAACCTTCGCCTCGCGGGAACTTGACGCCGACTGCTGCATCTACTGCGGGCACCACTCGTGCAAGCAGACCTGGAGCGGGGCTTCGGTGGTCCGCAGTGAGCTGATGAAACGGGAGAAGATACCGACGCTGATCCTGCAGGGCGACTCGTGGATAAAGAGGATGACCCCCATCAGCGTTCTGCAGGAATCCATAGATGAGTTCGTGAAGAACGTGGTGAGGACGGAAGGCACACCCACCCGCAAGGTGGGCTGAAGCCGCGGGCCGAGGGGTCACGCCCGGAGATCGGCCGGAGCGGGCCGCAAGGAAGTGATTAACAGGCAGGCAATACGATAGCGCAGGGAGGTATGAGATGTATTATGGCGGCATAGACGTTGGCTCGCTGACCGCGCAGGCGGTGCTCATCAACGGCAAGGGCATCCACGCCTACAAGAGCATGGGGGTGAAGCCCAACCCGGTGCAGTCGGCCAAGGCGGTGGTGGACATGCTCATCCAGGAGGAGAACGTGCCCTGGAGCCAGGTGAAGTTCTGCGTCAGCACCGGGTACGGCCGCGAGCAGGTGCAGGCGGAAGGGCTCTCCCAGGACAACATGAGCGAGATATCATGCCACGGCATGGGGGCCTCTTTTCTGGTCCCAGAGGCACGCACGGTGATCGACATCGGAGGGCAGGACGCGAAGGTCATACGCATCGGCCCCGGCGGCGAGCTCATCGACTTCGTCATGAACGACAAGTGCGCGGCGGGGACGGGGCGCTTCCTGGAGGTGCAGGCGCGCACCCTGGGGCTGTCCCTGGACGAGCTGGGCACGGTCTCCCTGGGGGCGGAGAAGGTGCTGGAGCTCTCCAGCCGCTGCAGCATATTCTGCGAGACCGAGGTCCTGCACTACCTGCAGCGCGGCCACTCCAAGGCGGACATCGCGGCCGGGGTGAACCGCGCCATGGCCGAGCGCGTCGCCGCCCTGGTGCGCCGCGTGGGCCTGGAGAAAGAGGTGACCATGAGCGGGGGCGTGGCCAAGAACGTGGCGGTGCGCGCGGAGCTGGAGCGCATGCTCAACGTCAGGCTGATCAAGTACGGCGCAGACTCGCAGATCGTGGGGGCGCTGGGCGCGGCCCTCATGGCCAGGCGCATGGGAGGCAACTCATGAAATACCTGGGACTGGATATAGGCAGCCTCTACACCAAGGCGGTGGTCATCGACGGCGACGAACTGCTGGCGTCAAAGGTCATCGACACCACCGGGAACGTCGCCGAGGAGGTGGAGGTACTGGTGGACGAGGTGCTGGCGGCGGCGGGGGTCTCCCGGGACGAGCTGGCCGGCATCGGCGTCACCGGGCGCGGGTCCGACATGGTGGACTTCGGCGACGTCAAGCGCGACGACATCTCGTGCCTGTGCGAGGCGGTGAGCCGCCTGGTGCCCGGCGCCAACCTGGTGCTGGACATCGGGGGGCAGAGCGTGACTTCCATCCTCCTGGACGAGGAGGGCGGCGTGGTGGACTTCATGCGTAACGACAAGTGCGCCTCGGGTTCCGGGAAGTTCCTCACCGTCATGGGGGCGGCCCTGGGATGCCCGGCCGACGGGCTGGACGAGATGGCCGCGCGTTCCACCAACAAGGTTCCGGTGAGTTCGCAGTGCGGCGTCTTCGTGGAGAGCGAACTCATAACCCATGTCAACGAGGGGGTAGAACCGGCGGATATCATGGCGGGGATATGCGAATCCGTGGCCAAAATAATGATATCGCAGGCGCTGAAGTTCGGCTTCCAGGACGATTACACCTTCACCGGTGGGGTGGCCAAATACCAGTCGGTGACGGGGCCGGCGCGGGAGAAGATAAGGGGCGAGTTCCACTCCTTCCCCTTCGACCCGCAGCTGGCGTGCGCCATCGGAGCCGCCATCTCCGCCGAGGAGGAATAAAGGATGGGGTCAGCCCCTGACATGTGACATTTCTTTGGTTCGGACGGGCGGGATAACGTATGCTGGTGTGATGATGTCACACGTCAGGGGCTGACCCCGGGGGGACGGAGCGACGGGCGGGGCTTGATCGGGGGGAGGGAGAAAGGAAGTAGCGCCAATGGCAAAGAGAGAGTTCAAGGACTACGAGGGCCTGGTCAACCGGTCCATGGGCATCTACGGGCTGCTCAAGCACTTCCCGGACGACATGAGCGACGAGGAAGTGGAGGGCATCCTCCACGTCCTTCCCAAGGACATGTCCAGCGCCATCAGCGCGGTGTTGGCGCCACGCATCCGTAAGACCAGCATCGCGCTTCTCAAGGGTATGCAGCACTGGTTCGACGGCGCCGCGGAGGCCAGGGCGAGGGGCAAGAAGATCATCCTCGTGCCCTTCAATTTCCCCCCGGAGTTCGTCTACTGCTTCGAGAACGCCTACCCGCTGACCAGCGAAGTCCTCACCGTGTCGGGAGTGGCGGCGCTGGAGGGACAGGGCGAGAGGTACTGGGACTTCGCCATGGGGCTGGGCCTCCCAGACTACCTCTGTTCCTCCAACACCATCGAGCTGGGCTCGGCCCTCACCGGGGCCGACTTCGAGCCCGACGCGGTCATCTCGGCCGCCCCGGGCAGCTGCGACGCCAACTCCAAGATCCACGAGTTCGTGGCGCGCTACATCGGCGTACCGCAGTTCATCCTGGACAAGCCGGTGGACGATTCGCCGCGGGGGCGCAGGGCCTACCGCACCTACTTCCGCCGGTTGGTCAGGGACATGGAGGAGTTCGTGGGCGAGGAGCTGAACGAGGACCATATGCGCGAGGTCCTCTCCAGGGCCAACGAGGCCACACAGCTCTACTACGACCTGTGGGAGCTGCGCAAGATCCGCCCCAACCCCTGCCCCAACCTCTTCACCCTCTACGCTTACGCCGTGCGCTACGTACTGTGGGGGACGGAGGTGGGCCTGGATATCCTGCGCATGATGATCGACACGGTGAAGGAGAGGATGGAGAAGGGGCTGTACCCCGCGCAGGAAGAGGTGGCGCGCTGCTTCTGGATCTACACCTATTATTACTGGGACTGGTACGGTTTCTTCAACCGCATGGAGGAACGGGGCATCACCGTCCTGGGTGACCTGCTGGGTTCCTTTTTCTTCCAGCCCGTGGACCTTTCCTCCAAGGACACCATGATCGACGGTCTGGCGGACACCTGCTGGGACTATGCCATGACGCGGCAGGTAGGGGCGGAGTCCATGAGCGCGCAGTGGGCGGACGATATCGCCTACTGGACCTCGCAGCTCGATGCCGACGCTTGCATCTATTGCGGGCACCACTCATGCAAGCAGACCTGGAGCGTGTTCTCGGTGGTGCGCAGCGAGATCATGAAACGCTCCAAGCTGCCGACGCTCATGCTGCAGGGTGACTCCTGGATCCGCAGGATGCTGCCCATGAGCGCGATGGACGAACAGATCGACGAGTTCGTGGGCAGCGTGCTGAAGGGGAAGAGGACCACCCCTGCCACACAAGTGGGCTAGGGGTCTTGTCCTCGTTCTTAAGCTCCACGCCCGAAGCGCAACCCATTGGTGCCACAATAGGGGAATTGAAGAATGAAGATACGGCCCCATGGGAGGTATTGCATGGGCTCATACATAGAGGTAGCGTCAGTCAGTGACCTGGAGGACGGCGGGCTCAGGAAGGTCAAGGCCGGCGGCCGGGCCGTAGTGCTCGCCCGGGTGGGAGACAACTACTACGCCGCCTCGGACAGCTGCCCCCACCAGGGGGGCTCCCTGTCCATGGGGAGACTCAACGGTACCGTGATCACCTGTCCCTTCCACGGCGCGCGTTTCGACCTGGCCGGCGGCAGCGTGCTCCACTGGGCGGGACTGGAGGAGAAGCCGCCCAGGAAGGCCAGGCCCTTTGTGACCTACGAGGTCAAAGTGGAGGACGGCCGCATCTACGTCTCTCTCGGATAGGATTTGGAAGGATGGGGTCAGCCCCTGACATGTGACATTTTTCGTTCGTGAAACGTATGCTGGTTGTGAAAACGTCACATGTCAGGGGCTGACCCCAAACGCACCGGTGCCCCGGGTATAATCAAGGTGTAAAAGGAAACGAGGCTTGATCATGGCGGTGCAGGAGCTGCTGGAGGAACTGGCGGAGAGGCTGTTCATCAGCGCGGACAGCCCGATTAGCTCCGCCCTCGATCTGCTCAAGGACGGCGCGGTTCTGCGCGTATCCGCCCCGGGGGGGTGCGCCGCCGGCAGGAAGAAGAACGGGGAGATCGGCCTCATCGACCCCCAGAAAGCAACTCCCCTGTTCGAGATCCACTTCGTGGACCCCGGCGACCTGGAGGCCTTTAAGGACGTTACCACCGCGGCTGAGTTCGGGGATCTCTTCCTGGCCATGGTCCGCGACGAGAGGCTCCGGCTGGACATGCTCCTTCCCTTCATGGAGCTGTGGACCATGGGGGTAGGGCTGTTCCTGCAGGAGATAGGCATCCTCTCGGCCCCCTCCGCCTATACGGAGCTCATCCGCCCGCTGCAACTGCGCGAGATCGCATTCTCCGAGGTCCTCGACGTCAAGTACCTGCAGAACCTGGTGAACGAGCTGGCGGAGATCACCGGCGTCCGCCTGTGGGTACTGGACATGAACAGCATGCCGGTTGTGGTGAGCGTGGCCGGGGGCGAG
Organism: Actinomycetota bacterium; assembly: GCA_040757835.1. Taxonomy (NCBI): domain Bacteria; kingdom Bacillati; phylum Actinomycetota; species Actinomycetota bacterium. The sequence goes on along the minus strand of JBFLWJ010000003.1, from coordinate 313,316 downwards.
CACTGCAAGCTGATCATCGACTCCCTGGAGGGCGTGATGCGCTGTTACAACTCCGCCATAGGCGGCCTCGCGGAGCTGAAGAGGAACCTTAAGCCGAGGGTGCGCATCTGCCACGCGGGATTCATCTGCTTCGACGCCCCCCTCATCCTGGGCGGGGAGATGGTGGGGATGATCAGCGGGGACGCCTCGCTCATGGAGCCCGCGGATCCCGAGAAGTACCGCCGGCTGGCGGAGGAGCTGGGCGTGGACCCCGAGCCCCTGCTGGCCTCACTTTCGCAGGTGCGCAACGTGAACATCGAGGAGGTCGAGTTCCTGCTCTCCGTGGTCAACGCCATCGCGCAGGTGCTGACGGAGATGAGCTTCAAGCAGTACCTGCTCTCGGAGCAGATCAAGGAGAACACCGATCTCACCCGGAAGTTGTGGTTCAAGAACACGGAGCTCAAGGCGCTCTTCCAGTCTTTCGTGGAGATCCAGGAGCGGGAGCGGGCGGCGGTGGCGCGGGACCTGCACGACGACACCGGGCAGAACCTGACCAACGCCCTGGTCAACCTGGAGCTGGCGCTGAGCGAGGAGGGCACGCCGGAGGACATGCGACAGCACATCGAGTCCGCTTCGTCATCCATCTCCAAGGTGGTGAAGCAACTGCACGACCTGTCGGCGTCCCTGCACCCGCCGGTCCTGGACGACCTGGGGCTAAGCGAGGCGTTGCGCAACCTGGTACGGCGCCTCAACGCCGACCACGGCATCGAGTTCTCGCTGGTGACCGCCGGTGTGGAGGGGGAGCTGCCGGGCGAGACCAAGATCAACCTCTACCGCATCGTACAGGAGGCATGCAACAACATCATCAAGCACTCCGGGGCCAGCGAGGCCATGGTGAGGTTCAGCCGCAATGCGGACGGCATAGAGCTGGTGATAAGCGATAACGGTCGCGGTTTCGAGGCGCCTCCAGAGGACGACGTGGTGCACCTGGGGATGGTGAACATGCGCGAACGGGCGGAACAGATAGGCGGGACCTTCGAGTGCCCGCCATGTGAGCGCGGCGTGACCATAGCCGTCCACCTGCCCCTGGAAGCGCCGCGGGAGTGATGCGCGATGCCGGACGCCAAGGGTGAGAGGATAAGGGTGCTCCTGGCCGACGACCACGCCATCCTGCGCGAGGGGCTCGCGTCCCTCATCGAGAAGCAGCAGGACATCCTGGTGGTGGGGGAGGCGGAGGACGGAAGCGAGTGCCTGGAGAGGACCGCCACGCTCATCCCCGACGTAGTGGTGCTGGACATCAAGCTCCCGGGGATGTCCGGTATCGAGGTATGCAAGCAGCTCAAGGCGTCCCACCCCCTGATCAAGGTGATCATGCTTTCCATGTACGAGGACTACGAATACGTGAACCAGGCGTTGCAGGCGGGCGCCGACGGCTACCTGCTGAAGAAGGTGGCCAGCTCCGAACTGGTTAGCGCCGTGCGCAAGGCCTACCAGGGCGAGAAGACCTTCAGCCCGCAGGTCCTGGACATGATCGTCGCCTCCGTGCGGGGGGAAGGCGCCCCAGCGGCGAAACCCTCGCCCATCGAGATGCTGACCTCGCGCGAGAAGGACGTCCTCTCGCTGATGAGCGAGGGGATGAGCAACAAGCAGATCGCCGCAAGGCTGTTCGTGTCGCCGAAGACGGTGGAGAAGGTGATCTCGGGCGTCTACCGCAAGCTGGGCGTCAGCTCGAGGACGGCCGCGGTGAAGCTCTTCCTCAGCTCCTAATGGTATCAGCCCCTGACATGTGACATTTTCAATAGCGGTATCTTCTTCAATCTTGTCAGAACGAGAAAATGTCACATGTCAGGGGCTGACCCCGCCAGGCGGAGGTATTCCCCGTAGATCTTGTCTCGCATGACCGCGTGGTCGAACTCCCGCGCCACCTTCTTGCGCGCCCGCCCCGTGTATTTGGCAACGGCCTCGGGGGCGTCGAGGTAGAAGCTCACCGCTTCTGCGAGTTCCACGGGGTCGCGGTCCTCGACCAGTATACCGTCCTTGCCGTCCTCGACGATGTCCCTAGGGCCGCGCACCCGGCACGCGACCAGCGGCACCCCGGTGGCCATGGCCTCGATGAGGGTCACCCCGAACCCCTCCCGCGACGAGGGGAGCACGTAGATGTCGAAGATGCGGTAGAAACGTTCGGGGTCGGAGCGGTATCCGGTGAAGATGATGCGTCCGGCGAGGGCGGGCGCCGGTCCGGAGGCGAGCCGGCGCAGGCGTTCCGGCTCCCGCGGTTCCATGGAGGAATCTCCCACCATGACCAGGTAGATATCGCCACGCCCGGATGTCAGGCGCGCAGCGGCTTCCACCATCACGTCCAGGTTCCGTTCCCGCTTGATCTCGCCGAGGTACCCCAGGACCGTCGCCTCCGTCGGGATACCCAGCTCGTCCCGGAGTCCGTCGTCCTCCCCCGGTCGGAAACGCTCCAGGTCCACCCCGTTGTATATAAGTTTAGCCTTGAGCGGGCTCACGATCCTCTTGGCCGCGGCCAGGGCCAGGTCGTCGGTGTTGACGAAGATGACCAGGTGGCAGCGCTTGCCGGCAAAGCGTTCCGCCTTGGTCACCAGCCACCGCCTCGGGCCCGAGGAGCGGTGGGAGAAGTAGAAACCGTTACAGGTGTGGATGACCGCGGGGACCCCAAGCTTCCAGGCGGCGGTCCTCCCCAGTACGCCGTCCTTGGGATTGTGGGTATGAACGATGTCGTAGCCGCCTTCGCGGATGAGTGACTTGAGGCGCCGGTAGGCCTTGAGGTCCTGCAGGGGAGTGACGCTGCGGGTGATGGGCAGATCGTGCACGACGAGGCCGGCCCCGCGCAGCCTGTCCTCGAAGGTGGTCACCCGGCAGGCAACGTGCACCTCGTGGCCCTGCTCCACCAACCAGCGGAAGACCGGCAACATGTAGGGAGAGACGGCAAAACGGTCGAGATTGCACACCTCGAGGACCTTGAGCTTCTCCATGCCTTCATTATAGTGATGGGGTCAGCCCCTGACATGTGACATTTACGGTTCACGAGATCGAATGGCCACGACCAGATATACAAATGTCACATGTCAGGGGCTGACCCCCCCACAGGAGGGGGGCATGCAGCGCTTGAAGGAGGATGCCTCCACCATGTCCCGCACCTTGCGGACGAGGGCAGGCCCGAACCCGTCCGCCTCCAGTTCCGCATCGCCGTGGCCCAGGTCGATCATGGCGTAGAGCAGGCGGTCCACCTCGTCGTAGGTGAGGCCCATCTCCCCTTCGTCGGTCTGTCCCTGCCAGAGGTCCGCGGAGGGGGGCTTGCCGACGATGCGCGCGGGAACCCCGAGGGCGCCCGCAAGCTGCCTGACCTGCGTCTTGTAGAGGTCGCCCAGGGGGGTGAAGGCGCAGGCCATGTCCCCCCACAGGGTGGTGTAGCCCAGCAGGGCCTCGGTGCGGTTGCCGGTGCCCAGCACCAGGGCGTCCCGCGCAGCCGACTGGTCGTAGAGCACCGCCATGCGCGTGCGCGCCATGTAATTGCCGCGCCGCTTGCGGTCGGCCTCGGGCAGGCGGTCGAAGTAGGCGTCGACCATGGGGGTGATGTCGATTATCCTGTGGGCGATCCCCAGTTCAGACGCGACCAGCAGCGCGTCCTTGGTGCTCTGCGGGTCGGTGGTCTTATAGGGCATGAGGAACGCGGTGAGGTTGTCCCTCCCCAGGGCGCGCTCGGCGAGGTATGTGGAGACGGCGGAGTCCAGCCCCCCGGAGAGCCCCACCACCAGCCGCGACCTGCCCGCCGCAGCGGTGCGCTCGCGGATGAAACCGAGGATGTGAGGGAGCGCCTCCTCCGGGTCCAGTACGGGCACTTCTAACACCCCATGACCTCCCGTATCGTGATCGGGCGCGTCCCCTCACACGCGCGCTTTTACCGCCTCCCAAATGATAACATATAGGCAATCAGGCAGAAGGACGGCCGGTTAGACGGGAGGTGGCATGGGGCTCAGAGAGTCTATAGAGGACCGCAGCGCGCTGGTGGGCGTCATCGGCTTGGGATACGTCGGCCTCCCCCTGGCGCTGCAGGCGGGGTGCGCGGGCTTCAGGGTGACGGGGCTGGAGCGGGACGGCGATAAGAGATGCCGCCTGGCCCGGGGCGATGCCCTCTACGAGGGGCTTGACGACGCCAGGCTCAAAGAGCTGCAGGCATCGGGAAGGTTCGAGGTCACCGGAGATGCGGGTGCCCTCGCCTCCTGCGATGTGATATGCGTGTGCGTCCCCACCCCACTCTCCAAGACCCGCGATCCCGACCTGGGCTTCATCCGCGAGGCGACACGGCAGATAAGGGATGTCCTCGGCGCCGGGCGAGGGCCCAAGCTGGTCATCGTGGAGTCCACCTCCTACCCGGGGACCACGCGGGAGGTCGTCCTGCCCATCCTCGAGGAGAACGGGGCGGAGCTTTGCGAGGATTTCTTCCTGGCCTACTCGCCCGAGAGGGTCGATCCCGGCAACGAGAGATGGGGCATCGCCAACACCCCCAAGCTGGTGGGAGGGATGTGCGAGAGGTGCACGGAGCTGGCTCGCCTCTTCTACGGCTCTTTCGTGGAGCGGACGGTGGAGGTGAGTTCGCCCGAGGTCGCGGAGATGGCCAAGATCCTGGAGAACATCTTCCGCGGCGTGAACATCGCGCTGGTGAACGAGCTGTGGATGCTCTGCGAGCGCATGGGCCTGGATGTGTGGGAGGTCATCGAGGCCGCCGCCACCAAGCCCTTCGGCTTCATGCCCTTCTGGCCGGGGCCGGGGCTCGGCGGCCACTGCATCCCCGTGGACCCCTTCTACCTGGCATGGAAGGCGCGGGAATACGACTTCCAGACCGAGTTCATAGAGCTGGCCGGCAAGGTCAACGTGAACATGCCCTACTTCGTGAGCGGGCTGGTGGTGCGGGAGATCAACCGCCAGGGCAGGAGCGTCAAGGGCGCGCGGGTGCTGGTGGTGGGGGTGGCCTACAAACCGGACGTGGGCGACACGCGCGAGACCCCGGCCGCGAAGCTCATGGAACTGCTCGGGGATGCGGGGGTGGACGTGGCCTACCATGACCCTTTCGTCCCCTCGTTCAGCCTGGGCGAAGCGGCACTGCGCAGCGTGGAACTCACCGACGACACCCTGAGGGACTGCGACTGCGTGGTCATCGTCACCGCCCACAGCGGCGTCGATTACGGACTCATCGCGCGTTCCGGGGTGCCCGTACTGGACACCCGCAACGTCCTGCGCAAACTGCCATAGCGGCACGCCGGTCAACATGGGGTCAGCCCCTGACATGTGACATTGTGTTGCGTAGCAGCAACCAGAGCCTCGAGCCAACCAGCATGTCACATGTCAGGGGCTGACCCCATTGGTTTGCGCTCAGTGGATGAAGAGGCGGAGGACATCGTCGGAGACGTCGAACTCGTAGGAGCCGGTGCGGCCGTACTCCGTTTCCCACATGGCGAGCAGGCGGCCGGCCACCAGGGGAGCGATGAAGGCGTTCTCCACCACGAAGGATGTCCCCCCGTCCCCGTCCCGCACCTCGCGGAGATATCCCAGTCCCCGCAGGGCTAGATACTCGCGCAGGGGGTCCTCATGCAGGGAGATGCTCACGCCACCCCCGCCCCGCAGCCTGGCGAGGAGGTGCTGGCGCTCGAAGGCGATGAAGGTCTCGCCGACCACCTGCCCCAGTTCCCAGGTAAGCTCACGGATGATGGTGTTGAGACCGTGCACCCCCATGAGGATGACGCGTTCTCCCCCCGCACGCTCGCGTATCAGGCCCTTCCCAAGGTCGAACGAGAGGAGATCTCCGAAGGCGCGCGGGGCGCCGCATTTCCCGCAGCGGGCCAGCTCCTTGCCCCCGGTGCTCCCGGGGGAGAGGTTCTCCGCGAAGAGGCGTTGATAGGCCTCCTCCTCGCCGTCCTCCGCGGGGGCTGGGAAGAAGCGCACCAGATAGGAACCGTCGGCCGCCGCGCCGGCGGAGGCGCTACCGTCCGGCCCGCCGCCCTCCAGGATCTCGTAGGCGATCTGGCATCCGTCCGCGATCTGAAGTATGCCGGAGATGATGGCGAGGCAGTTGGAGAGGTCGAAGGGGTCCTCGATCATCACCAGGGCGCCCTCTCTCCTGTGCCGCTCCAGGATCTCCACGTTGGCCACCCCGATGGCCCTCCCGAACTTCACCAGGATGCGCTCGGTCATGCGGTGGAGCGGGGCGCTGAAGAGCAGCTTCCCCACCAGGGGGTGCGATTCATAGAGCACGCCCAGCACCTTTACCGCCGCGTGGGTGCCCGCCAGGTACACGATGCGGTCGAGCGGGATGCCCAGGCGCTCCTCGAGTTCCCTGATGAGCGCCGTGGGGTAGGAGGCCTCGTAGACGCACAGGCTGGCCGAACCGCTGGTGGTGTCGATGATGCACCCTTCACGCCAGGCTTGCGTCAAGCTCAGCAGCCTGGGGACCCCGCATTCCCTGCAGCAATCGGCCATGGCTAACCCCTCCTGAATCGGTAAAAAAACCTGCAGAGATTATCGGATAATCGGCCGCTTTCCATTAGTAGTGGGCGGGGTCAGCCCCTGACATGTGACATTTTCTCGTTCTGACAAGATTGAAGAAGATACCGCTATTGAAAATGTCACATGTCAGGGGCTGACCCCATAGGCTGATCCCATGGGATGTCATTCGAAGCGTTCGTAGCGGGGCATCTCCACCAGCCCCACCGTCTCCTTGTCGCCCGCCTCGCGCTGCTTCTCCACCCGCCTTAGGGCGCGCATCTGCTGCAGGAACCACTTGAAGGAGGTATTGGCCTGCACCACCTCCCGCGCCGCGGCGGCCATGGACTTGCGCCTCCTCTCCCCGGTCTCCAGGGCCCGGCGGATGGCATCGGCGGTCTCCGCGATGTCCAGGGGGTTGACCGGGAACACCGCGCCGCGCATCTCCTGGTAGGCCCCGGCGTTCACCGAGAGGATAACGACGCCGTCCCGGCGGTTGAGGACCGCCCCCTCCTTAGAGACCAGGTTCATGCCGTCGGCGACCGGGTTGACCAGGAGGGTGTCGAACTCCATGAGGGCTGCCACGGAGCGCGGGTAATTGTCCTCCACCTCCAGGTGGACGGGTTCCCAGTCCAGGCTGCCGAAATCGGCGTTTATGGCCCTGGAGGCCTCCTCGATATCGCGCTGCAGGTCCCGGTACTCCTTCAGGTCCAGCCGGGACGGATAGAGGAAGTTGGCGAAGACCACGCGGTTGTGCCACTTGGGGTTGCGGCGCAGGAAGAGCTCATAGCTCTGCAGGCCGCGCATGATGTTCTTGGAGGGCTCGACGCGGTCCACCCTAACCAGCAGTTTGCGTCCCCCCGCCAGCTCGCGCAGCCGGGCCTGGTGCCTGGCGACGTCCGGGCGCGCGGCCGTCCGCTTCAAGGCCTCGTGGTCGATGGAGATGGGGTAATGGCGGACCAAGGTCTCGCGGGACCCCTGGCGCACCAGGCGCCGCTTGGCGTCCACGGAAACCCTTACCGCCTCACCCTCGCGGCAGCACTGCAGGAAGTTGTTTACGTAATGGGGGGTGTGGAAGCCCAGGATGTCGTTGGCCAGCATGCCCTGCAGCAGTTCACGCCGCATGCCCTGGGGGAGCAGGCGGAAGTAGTCCGGCTGCGCCCAGGGGCTGTGGGTGAAATGGTGGATGAGGACGTCAGGCTCCTTGCGCCTGATGTACTGGGCGCAAAGGTAGAGGTGGTAGTCCTGGAGGAAGACGAGGGGCTTCTTCTCGGTGGAGCGTATCTCGCGGACGATCTCGTCGGCGAAGAGGCGGTTGACCTTGCGGTAGCCGTTGTTCCAGGCCTCGTGGACCGACTCGTCGATGGCCGGCCGCCGCAGCACGTCGAAGAGGTAATGCTGCAGGGGCCAGAGGATGGAGTTGCTGATGACGCTGTAGTACTGCTGGAAGTCGCTCACGTCCGGGACGATGAACTTGACCGAGTACTGCGGCTTGTCGGGGGGCATGGCCAGGCGCCCGTAGGGGGCCTCCCTGGCCATGAGGGCGTCCTCCCTGGTGCGCATGCTTGATATCCACACCGCATCGGTGGCCACCAGGGCGGTGGACATGGCGGTGACCACCCCGCCCGCGCCGCGGAAGGCCTTGACCGTCCCGTCCCTGTCGCGCCGGAACTCCACCGGGCCACGGTTGGAGGCCACGATGACGAACTTGTCCCTGAGGTACTGGCGCACCTGGCGCGGCGTGACGGTCTCCAGGTCGAGTTCGTCGAATTCCAGGATCTCTGCGTCCAAGGCGCACCCCCTTCCTGGCAACAGTTTAGCACGGCCGGCCGCCCGGGGGCGGCCGGGGAGCGCGCCCGGGGGTCTCAGGCGGTGAGGGTATAGACGACGGTGGAGGGGCCGGAGGCTTCCCAGCTGACCCGCGGCCGCTTGCCCTCTGCCAGCTCGTAGAGGGCGGCGAGTTGACCGGCGAGCACGTGCTCGTCGAAGGGGTTCTCGACCCTTATCACCAGTCTCCCTCCATCCATCTCCTGGATGGCCGGGTTTCCCTGGCCGCGCAGGGCGATACTGTCCAGCACGTCGCGGTAGAGAGCGTCTTTGCCGGCATCCTCCCGCGGCCCCGGTGCGGAGAGGAACTCGCCTCGGATATGCTCCAGCGAGAACTCGCGCTGCGCGTCCACGATGATGGGGTAGACGTCCTCCCCCAGTTCCCGGGCCAGTTCGCGCAGCACTACCCCCGTGGTATATATCTCCGCCACGACCATGCGCACCCCGCGCTTCGTGTCGATCATCAACCCCTCGTTCTCCCGCCACTCCATTCCATTGAGGAGCACGGGCACGCCGCAGCCCGGACAGCTCTCGTAGCGGCGGTCACCAGGCAGGAGCGGCGGGGTGGTGTAAGTGAGGCGCTCCGAGATATCCGGGTGCTCACCGGTGGGCTCGACCACGATGACGTCGTCTCCGTCCCGCTTTTCCCAGTGGTAGTCGTATGGCGCCTCGCCCAGGCTCTCCAGCGCGCCCACCACCACCGCGGACATGAGGTCCTTGTTGAAGGGGTTGCGGATGATCGCCGCGCCGGCGCCCTTCTTGCCGTAGGAGATGGTCTTGGCATAACCCTGACCGGTCCAGGAGGCCATGCGGTTGAAGTAGGTGATGACCAGCCTGCGCACCCCCGGGACATAGCGGATCGCCCAGCGCACCCTGTCTATATTGCCATCGATGACGTCCTTGGCGGCGTTGCGCTGCGCCTCGAAGACGAGGTGCTGGATGGATACGCCCAGCGCCTTCTCGATCTTTCTGAAGATCTCCGAGATATAATCGGCCTCGATGATCAGGGTGCGGAAATCGGGCCGGTTCTTGCTGGTGATGGTGCCGTTGCCGTTCCACACCAGCGACCTGGCAAGCCAGTAGGGAAAACCGCAGACCTTGCACTTCCTGATACGCATCTCTTCCTCCCGGGTAGAAGTAGTACTATATCTCTTTTTCGGAGAAATCATTTAGTACGTTTAGCCTTATGCAAGGTCAAGGTCGCCCGGCCCACCCCTAATCTCCCCAGCGGTCGTAGCGGACAGCCTCCCGCAGGGGTTTACGCCCCGGGCTTTCCGGCAGCACGGCGGGGTAGCCGAGGGGGGTGAGGGCGACGACGCGGATGTTATCCGGGATTCCCAGGATGGCGCGGATCTCGTCTTCCTTGACCCAGCCGATCCAGCACGTGCCCAGGCCCTGGTCCCAGGCCTCCAGCATGAGCTGCTGCATGCTGATGCCGATGTCCAGCATGTAGTAGGGCTGGCCGTTCACGGTGCCGGACCTCTCCGGGTCGGCGCACGCCACGATGAGCACCGGGGCGGCGAGGACCGCCTTCTGGCCGGGGTTGTTTTCAAGGGTCGCGGCCACGGCCTCCTTGATGCCGGCGTCCCTGACCACGACGTAGGTCCAGCACTGCATGTTGGCCCATGAGGGCGCCTGTCGCGCCGCCTCCAGCACCGCCGCGAGCTTCTCCTCCTCCACCGGGCGGTCGCCGTATCTGCGGATGCTGCGCCGCTCCTCGAACAGCTTCATGGCCATGCGATCATCTCCTTCCGCGCTGTGACCGTGTAGGGGGGCCGCGCTCTCAGGCGCAATTTCCCGCTTTCCTGGAAGGTAGCATATCCACGCCCGGGATTGAAGGAGCCGGGCCCGGTCTCCGTCCCCCCGGAACGCCTGCGGCGCGGGAGCCGGCCTGGACGGCGGGCCCGATCATTGCCGGTCCTATCCCTTGATCCGGGCACCGTGCCCGGGACGCTCATGTGCCCTGATTTGGTGTTAGAATTGCTATAGCGAGGAAAGATGATGGGGAAGCAGGCGGTCGCAACCGGGGGGCGTGATCGTGCTGTGCAAGATGCCGTTTCCCTGAAAGGTGATGCTGATGCGGGATCTCAAACGCAGGATCTATCTGCTAGGAGTCGGCAGCCCCATATTGTTCTTCCTTATCGCCACGGCCGCCGCGTCTCTGATCGTCTTCCGTTTCGATGCCCAGATGATGCTGAAATGGCTGTTCATCACGCTCATCGCCATCGGCATAGTGGTGCCGCCGGCGGTCATCTACCTTGTTTCGAGGACCAACCGCATATTCAAGGCGGCCTCTCCCGGCGCTGGGGGCGGAGCACGCGAAGACGCACCTGGCGCCGCCGCCGCGCTGAAGGCCATAGACTCTTATCCCACGGCAATGGCCCTGACCGTGCTCGCGGCGGGTTCGGCGGCCGCGGTGATCGAATCGGTCCTGCTGCATCTCATGGCGGACTACAACGCCTTTCTCTGTCTTGTCTACGGAGTGATCACGTTCGGCATCGCGCTCTTCGCCGCCTACCTGCAAGCCTACATCCTCTACAGCACCGTCGAACCGCTGCGCAGGACGGCATACTCCCTCCACTGGCAACGGGGTTACAGCGGCGGCCTGCGGCTGAAGAGCCGCATCGTCATCCTGGGGATGGTCATGTGCGTCGTCATCCTCATCATCGGGTGGACGGTGGCGGCCACCGGTTACATCTTCGGCGGGCAGTCCAGCGAGATGGAACGGCAGGAAGAGAGCACCACCCTGATGGCCGGTGAGACCGCCGCCCTGGAGTCCTGGAGGTCGGAGAAAGCCTACGAAGACACCGCCGTTTCCTTCGGTTCTGCGGATGACGGCATGGTCATCCTCGTCGACGAACGGGGGCGGGTGGTCGACCGCGTCGTCCTGGGGGAAGGCGTGGAGGAGGAGGAGTCCGACGAGCTCCTGGTGGAACTGCTCGAGAGCGGCGAAAAGTCCACCCTCAACAAAAGCATGACCATGGTGGCGGCCATCGCTCCCATCTCGGATACTGGTTATTCCCTGGTCCAGATAAGTCCCCTGGAGTCCATGCTGAGCGAGGTCGCATCGCTGACGTTTTTTTACCTGATCATCGTGCTCATCGCGCTTCCTTTTGCCTATTACCTGGGAAAGATCACCTCGGACAGCATCTCCGTTCCTATCAGGGACATGAGGGCGACGGCCGCTTCGGTGGCGGAAGGGGACCTCACGGTGCATCTGGATATGTCATCCTCGGATGACGTGGGTCAGCTCACCGCGGCCTTTTCGGATATGCTGAGGAGCCTGCACGCCCTGAGCGCCCGGACGCTGAGCGCGGCCGACGAGACGAGCGGGGGAGCGTCGGGGGTAGCCGCCACCTCGCAGCAGATCCAGTCCTCCCTGGACCAGCTCTCCGGGATCATCCAGCAGATGGCGGAGAGCGCCAACCGGGAGGCCCGCATGGCGGAGGAAGTGTATTCGCTGAGCACCGAGATACACGGTGCCCTGGAGCTCAGCGCAAGCCAGGCCGACGAGGGGGCAGAGGCCAGCATGACATCGTCCAGCCTGGCCGAGGAGGGCAGGAACGACGCCGCGGTCGCCATCGAGAAGATGACCAGGGTGAGGGAGAGCATCGGCGACGCGGTCGAGACCATCAAGACCCTGGGCGAGCAGTCGGAGGAGATAGGGATCGTGGGAGAGGTGATCGACAACATCGCCGACCAGACCAACCTGCTGGCGCTCAACGCGGCCATCGAGGCGGCGCGGGCGCAGGAGCAGGGCCGTGGCTTCTCCGTGGTGGCGGAAGAGGTGCGCAAGCTCGCCGTGGAGTCCACAGCGTCGACGGCCCGCATCGCCACCCTGGTGAGGGGCATCCAGGCGAACACCAGGTCGGCGGTGGAGCAGGCGGAGAGAGCGTCGAAGGAGGTCTCCGAGGGCATGCAGGTTGTGCAGGTCACCGGCAACAGCCTTGAGAGGATCAACGAGTACGTGAGCAGGTCGGCCGAGCTGTCGAGCGCCATCGCCGAGACCACCAAGAGGCAGTTGATGCTGGGCGAGCGGATAATGAAGGCCATGGAGGAGATCCGCAACATCGCGGAGCAGAACGCCTCGAACAGCGAGGAGCTGTCCGCCTCCTCCCAGGAGCAGGCGGCCGCGATGGAGGAATTGACCGCCACCAGCCAGCAGCTCACCGGTCTTGCCGACAACATGAAGGGCCTGGTGGAGAGGTACAAGCTCTAGGCGGATCGCCCGGCGTGAGTTCGGATGGAGGTCGTATATGCTGCCCCTGGTTCCGGTCCAGCCGAAGAACATCGAGAGTTACCGCGGCGTCGCCGGCGACGAGGTAATCGAGGAGATCCTCGAGCTCGCGGAGGGCCTGAAGGGCGCGCGGGTGGCGCACGTGAACAGCACCGCCCACGGCGGCGGGGTGGCCGAGCTGCTCTACACGCTAGTGCCGCTGATGAACAGCGTGGGGCTGCAGGCGGAGTGGCACCTGCTGCAGGGCGACTCCGATTTCTTCACCATCACCAAGCTGTTCCACAACTCCCTGCAGGGCATGGACATCCCCATCACCGACGAGATGAAGGCGAAGTACCTCGCGGTATGCGAGGAGAACGCCGCCGACTGCGACCAGGAGTACGATTTCGTCATCGTGCATGACCCCCAGCCCTGCGCGATGATCGCTTCCCTGGAGGGCACGAAGACGCGCAAGGCCAGGTTCATCTGGCGCTGCCACATCGACTCCACCTTCGCCCAGGACGACGCGTGGGAATTCCTCAAACCTTACATAGACCTCTACGACGGGGCCGTCTTCACCATGGACAGGTACATCAAGACGCCCCTCGAGGTGCCCTGCCTGGCCTTCATCCCCCCCTCCATCGACCCGCTGAGCGCGAAGAACATCATCCCCGAGAAGCGGGTGCAATCGGATATCGCCCGCCGTTACGGCGTGAACGAGTCCCGTCCCATCATGTTGCAGGTCTCCCGCTTCGACCCCTGGAAGGACCCCCTGGGGCTCATCGATTGCTACCGCGACGTGAAGCGCCGCCATCACGACCTGCAGCTGGTCTACCTGGCGAGTATGGCCGACGACGATCCCGAGGGATGGCACTACTACGAGAAGACCTTTCACTACAGCGAGGGCGACCCCGACATCTTCCTGCTCTCGAACCAGCAGGGGATAGGCAACGTCGAGGTCAGCGCCTTCCAGGCCATGTCCACGGTGGTGCTGCAGAAGTCCCTGCGCGAGGGGTTCGGCCTCACCGTCACCGAGGCCATGTGGAAACGCAAGCCGGTGGTTGCGGGGGCGGTGGGCGGGATCAAGCTGCAGGTGGACGACGGGGTCACCGGGTTCCTGGTCGAAGATATCGGCGAGGCGGCGGAGAAGGTGAGCCTGCTGCTGGAGAGCCCCGCCACGGCCCAGCGCATGGGGGACGCCGGTCACGACAAGGTGCGGCGCAACTTCCTCTCCACCCGCCATGTCCTGGACTACCTGCGTTTCTTCCACATCCTCCTCAAGGGTTAGGCATACGCCGAAATCATCGTGGGGAGCCGCGGCAAGTTCCGACCGTGCGAGGCGCCGCAGGCCGGCTTGTCATCGCGAGGCGCGAGAACCTGATCCGTCAGCGCGAGCGCCCCGGGCGCCGAGGCGGCCTCAAAGCGCCCGCAGGGTCGTAAGCGCACGCGAGGACGACGCTTGCGGCACGGCCCGGGCGGACCCCGGGTTTGCCAATGGCATGCGGGGGTCGACCCCGGGCACGCAGTTGATCAGCCCAGGTTGAGTTGGAGGTCGCGGATGGTGGCCTCGGCCTGCTCCTCGATGCCCAGCAGCAGCTCCTCCACGCCGACGATGCTGTCGATCCTCCCCGAGGCCTCGCCACCGAAATAGATGGACCATTCCGGATCACCACCCTCGATGGAGAGGGCGATGCCCTTGGTCTCGAGTAGCACGCCCTCGTCGTAACCGGATTCGAAACCCCCCTTGAGGAGCTCGTGCAGTTTCACCGAGACCTCGTTCTTCAGATAGCGGGCCGGGCCGAATATGGATATACCCACCAGGGAATCCATCTCCGACGACTCCACCACCTTGTTCTTCCACAGGTCGTGGAAGTCGCTCTCCTTGGTGGCGATGAAACGTGTCCCCATCTGTATGCCGATGGCGCCAAGCGACAGGGCGGCCACCAGGCTGGCGCCGTCCGCGAAACCGCCCGCACCCACCACCGGGACGTTCACCGCCTTGATAACCGCGGGGAGGAGCACCATGGTGTGGATGGGCTCGAAGGCCACATGTCCGCCGCCCTCGCGGCCCGAGGCGATGATCACGTCCGCCCCGGCCTTCTCTCCCTTCAGGGCATGATAGACGGAGGGAGCCACGTGGAACCAGTAACACCCCGTCTCCTTGATGGCATCCGTCCAGGGGGTCGGACTGCCGGCGGAAGTGATGATCACCTTGAGTCGGTCCGCCAGTTCCGAGTCCTCCCTGCGTGCGTCTCCCACCGCCTTGATGAGGCCCTCGATCTGCTCTCTGAACTCGATGGCCAGCGGGATGTTGCACCCGAACACCCCCTTCTTCGCCGCCGTGGCCTCACCTACGCTGGAGATGATGGAGCGCAGGAACTCGTAGGGGGTCTTGGGCCCGCCCTCCTCCGGCTTGGTCCAGAGGTACCCGATGCCCACGGTGCTGATGATGCCGAGGGCGCCCGCGTTGGCCGCCGCTACGCACAACTTGTCGGTGTTCCAGGGCCCCATACCGGCCTGGATTACGGGATACCTGATCCCCAACATCTCGGTTAACCTGGTGTTGATCATATCCCCCTCCGTTTCTCCGAGCACTTTACCAACCGGTCACCTCGCCTTATTATCCCCCATGTGCGGGGTTAAGGACAGGGAGCATAACGGTCGAGACATGCTATGGTGTATCATTTAGCGGAGCCCGGTCGTATCGAGGCGGAGGCGACGGGCGGGCGCCCGGTGAGGGCGGGCGCTGAGAGGACGAGGAGGAACGAGCTTGGCCGAGCCGGGAGACAACGGAAGGGACCTTATTGTATTTGACGGGGTGTGCAAGACCTACCCCATGGGCGAGTTCGAGGTGAGGGCGCTGTGCGGGGTAAATCTCACCATAAAGGAGGGCGAACTCATCGTAATCCTGGGGCCCAGCGGCTCGGGTAAGACCACCCTGCTCAACCTCATCGGGGGCATGGACACCATCAGCGAGGGCAAGCTCACCGTCAACGGGCAGGACATATCCAACCTGGACGGCAAAGGCCTCACCGATTACCGGCGTACCCAGATCGGTTTCATCTTCCAGTTCTTCAACCTCATCCCCACCCTCACCGCCTTGGAGAACGTGGAGTTCGCCCTGGAGCTGGTGGAGAGCGACACGCGCGACAAGTCCATGCGCGCACTGGAGATGGTGGGGCTGTCCGAACGCGCGGACCATTTCCCGAGCCAGCTCTCCGGCGGCGAGCAGCAGCGGGTGGCCATCGCCCGCGCTATCTGCAAGGAGCCGCCCATCCTCCTGTGCGACGAACCCACCGGGGAACTGGACTTCGAGACCGGCAAGAACGTGCTCAAGGTGATGCAGAAGATCAACCGCGAGGAGAAGCAGACCATCATCCTGGTCACCCACAACTCGGCCATCGCGGAGATGTCCGACCGCACCGTGCGCCTGCACAGCGGCGAGGTGGCCGAGGTGTTGAAGGTGGACAACCCCAAGGACGCCGACGAGCTGGTCTGGTAGAGTCCGGATGGGGTCAGCCCCTGACATGTGACATGCCAGGCACACCCGAAGCCCTGGTTGCCGTTACGCAACACAATGTCGCATGTCAGGGGCTGACCCCATCCGATACAATGTCACATGTCAGGGGCTGGCCCCATTAGTCGGGAGAGCAGGTCCAGGAGGCCGTCGGGACCTTCCACGCTGACGTCCGCCACCGCCTCAAGCTCGACGGGGGTCTCGGGCGACAGCACGGCGATGGCGACACCCTCGAAGCCGCCCTCCTTCATGAGATGGCGCATGCCCCGGAAGGCGTCGACATCGGTGAGGTCGTCCCCGGCGTAGAGGGCGCGTTTCAGCCTCCATCCCGCGGCCAGGCGGATGAAGACCGTGCCCTTGTCGATGTCCACGGGCGGGCGGAGTTCCACCGTACTGCGGCCACGCCTCGCCCTGAGGCCGAGCTTCACCGCAAGCCCCTCCGCCAGGCGCACCGCTTCGTCCTCCCTGTCCGGAGCCTCGCGGAAATGCAGCGAGACCGCGACCAGTTTGTCCTCCAGGCTCACCCCGGGCAGGTCGGACATTGCGGCGGCCAGCTCCTCGCGGGCGCGGTCCAACACGGGCAGGTGGGGGAGCACCTCTGGATCGATACGAGGTTCCTCCTCCATCCACTCCATTCCGTGCACCCCCACGTAGTGCACGTGCGCCAGTCCCACCAGGGACGCCACCTCGCCGGCGCGGCGTCCGGACATCACGCACATGGGGTAGCGGCGGGCCAGGCCGGGCAGGATCCCGGCGGCGCGGGGGTGCAGTCTCGCGCCCTCCGGGGTGTCGGCGATCTCGCTGATGGTGCCGTCGAAGTCCAGGAAGATGCCGGAACGGCGCGCATCCGCTCTGAACGTGGATATCCAGTCGCGTCGCGGGCTCATCGCCGCCTCCTCCCGCGCGCCCCGAGGGACATGCGCCTCCGGTCCGGACGCGCAGCGGGCATCGCCGGGACGGTGTCCAGCAGCGGCTCCCCGGCCAGCACCCGCTCGGGATTGACCTCGAGGAGCAGGCGCGCGGCCTCCTCGCCGAAGCGCTGCGTGATGATGCGTGCCGCCGCGGAGAGGTCGGCACCGCGGCCGCTCAAGGAATGCGCGTCGGAGGCGACCAGCCTTGCCAGGCCTTCGCCGAGGAGGGTCAGGGCGCTGGCGCGGGCGGCCTTCCCGTACAGTCCCTCCAGGCTGCCCCCGTTCACCTGCAGCTCCACCCCGCGCTCCGCCAGCTCGCGCACGGCCTCAGGCCTGGTGGCGAGGTAGCGGTTACGCTCCGGGTGAGCCAGGATGGGCGCGATACCGCTGAGCTGGACCCGGAAGAGGATGTCCGCGGTGGCGGAGGGCATATCGATGAGCGGGAGGTCGCCCAGCAGGTACCTTCGGCCCTCCCCCAGGGTGAGGGACTCGAGGTCTCCGCCCCCCCTGGCCAGGCGGTAGAGCCCCGCGTTTATGCGCACCTCCACCCCGGGGATGAGCTCGAGCGCGATACCCGCGCCGCGCAGCATCTCGCCGTGCCGCCTGGTCGCCTCGATCACCGCCTCCAGCCCGAGCCCCGGGTTCTCGGGGTCGTAATGGGGGGTGGCGGCCATGCGGGCGGTGCCGCCGCGCTCTGCGGCCCGGGCCATCTCCAGGAACTCGCCGTCGTCGGAGGCGCCGTCGTCGAAACCTGGAAGTATATGGGAATGAAGGTCGGTAAAGGGCAATCTTACCTCCGCAGGTTCTGGCGGTACCATTCCACCGTGCGCGCGAGCCCGTCCTGCAGGGAAGTGCGGGGCGTCCAGCCCAGGACCCGGGCGGCCTTGGAAGCGTCCAGGGCGATGTGGTCCAGCTCGCCGGTGCGCGGAGGCTCGTACACGGCGGCCGCCTCCCAGCCCATGATGTCGGCGATGCCGCGGTAAAGCTGGTTGACGGAGGTCTGTATGCCCGTGCCGATGTTCATGAACTCACCGCCGCCATTGCTGAGGGCGGCGCGGTAGGCGTCCACCACATCCTCGACGAAGACGAAATCGCGGGTCTGTTCGCCGTCCCCGAAGATGGTGCAGTCCTCGCCGGCCAGCATCTTGCCGATGAAGATGGCCACCACGCCGGCTTCCCCAAAGGCGTTCTGGCGCGGTCCGTAGACGTTGCCCAGGGCCAGGGTGCAGCAGGAGATGCCGCGCGCGCGCTCGTAGTAACGTATATACTCCTCGGCCACGAGCTTGCTCACGCCGTAGGGCGAATCGGGCCGCCGGGGGAACTCCTCCGAGACGGGGATGGTATCGGGCTCGCCGTAGACGCAGCCCCCGGAGCTGGTGTTGATGAAGCGCTTCACCCCGCTCTCGGCCGCCATCTGCAGCACGTTGATGGTGCCCAGGACGTTTATGTCCGCGTCCATCACCGGGTTTTTCACCGATATCCTCACGTCGGGCTGGGCGGCAAGGTGGATGACCGCGTCCTGCTCCTTGCCCTTGAAGGCGGCCGCCAGGGCGTCGTCGCGGATATCGGTGTGCAGGAAGGAGAAGCGGTTCTCCTTGGCGGCGTCTTTTACGCCCATGAGGTTGTCGAACTTGCCCGTGGACAGGTTGTCCACCACCGTGACCGCATGCCCTTCCGCGAGAAGGGTATCGGTGAGGTTGGAGCCGATGAAACCGGCCCCGCCAGTGACTACGATGCGCAATCGATCCACCTCCCTGTCTGTGTCCAGCCGGCAACGGAAAGCCCACATTACCGGTGCCGCTGTGCCGTCCAGGCCTTGTCAGCTAAAGGTTATCACAGGGAACACGCCTCTGCTCGGCAGAGCGCCTACGTCGGGGTTCTCTTGCGGCATCTCCCCGCCGTCGGTCTCCTCCCACTTGAACGAGCCGGTGATGGCGAAGAACTGCGGCCGCACGTCCTTGAACTCGCTGGATGGAGCGCGGCCCAGGAAGGTGAAGATAGAGTCCCCGGCAACGATGTAGTAGAGGAGGAAACGGGTCTCCTCCCCCATGGAGTTGGCGGTGAACTCGGTGTAGAAGGCGGGGAGGCCGGAGACGCGGGTCGACTCGAAGATATCGCCGCTGCTCTCCTCCGTCTCGCCCGGCACCGTCTCTCCCCCCGTGGGCGCCTGCGTCTCCTCCTGGCCGTAGCCGCTCTGGTCTCCGGCGGGCCGGGACGTCTCGCCGCTATAGGGCTGGCCGCCCAGGGCGGTGATGCGCGCGGTCGCGTCCTCGGCCAGGTACTCCTCGATGGCCTCGATCCCGCCGATGGACACCAGCGGGTCCAGCTGGGACACGCGCAACTGCAGGTTCTTGCTGGCGGTGAGGCTGATGACCAGCGCCGCAAGTTCGCCATCCTCAAGGGCCCCCTGCTCGAGGGTCCAGTTGTCGGGGTAGGAGATGCTGAAACCGAGTACGGGGTCGCTGTAGTCCAGGGTGTTGTCCTCGACCATGCCGTTCCCCTCCCCGGCCTCCTCCTCTCCCCAGGCGATCCTGTAGACGAGGTAACCGGCACCGGCGAGGGTGGCCAGGGCGAGGAGCACGATTCCCAGCAGCGCAAGGTAGAACCACGGGCTGCGGTGGCGCGGCAGGACGATCTCATGCTCGGGATCGTTCCTCAGAAAACTCTCCACCAGTCCGTCCTGGGAGAGCCCCGCCCCGCATATACCGCAGAACTTGGCCCTGTCAGGCTGGAAACTGCCGCATTCGGGACAGATCAATCTATCAACCTCTCTCTAGGCTCGCCATTAATCTTATTCTCTCCGCCACGCCCAGTCACCTTGGATTATAGACGCAGGTGGTGGCGTCCGGGTTGCGCAAGGGGCTGACACCGTTAGCGGGGGAAGCTGAAGTACATGGCACGCTCGACCACCACGGGGCCGTTGGAGACCACGCGGATGGAGAACTCCTTGTTCTCGAGGTTCGGGAGCTTGTTCACGCACACGGTGGCGCGGCTGTGCGCCGCCACGTCCAGGGGCCACTCCGCCAGGGTCCCGCCGGGACCCACGAGGATCACGCCGGCGAAGACCGCCGTATCGCCGGGGTTCATCACCAGGACGTAGGTGTCGCAGAAACGCGAGGTGAGCCCCTCGGCCAGGTAGAAGAGCTGGCCCGGCTCGGTGTATCCCGTCTGCACGTGCCCCCCGGGGCATTCCGGGTACCCGAAGTACATGGCCCGCTCGGCGACCACGGGGAGGTCCGAGCGGACGTGGGTGGAGACGTCCGCCGACTCCAGGCCCGGCACCGCGTCCACGCTCAAGGTATAACGGCTGTTCGCCCCGACCACGATGGCCTGCGAGGTGGTGCTTCCGTCGGGCTTGAGGAAATCCAGGGTCACACGGGTTTCCCGATCGTTGGGGTTGAGCACCAGGATGTACTCGTCGAAACCGCCGCCCGTGTAGCCTTCCGCGAAATACCAGTCCGGGGCAGGCTGGGTGGCGCCGGTGCTCACGTCCCCGCCGTCGGTGCCCATGTAGCCGAAGTAGGTGGACCGCTCCGCCACCACGGGGCTGTTGGAGCGGACCCGCACGGAGACGTCGGTGTTGTCCATGCCGGGCAGGCCGTCCACGCCGACGGTGAGGCGGCTGTTCGCCTTCACCTGCAACTGCTGGGAGGTGATGCTGCCGTCCGGCTTGAGGCAATCGAGGGCCACCGTGGCGTCCACTGATTCCGGGTTGAAGATGAGGATGTACTCGTCGAAGCCGCCACCCGTGTATCCTTCCGCGAAATACCACTCCAGGGAGGGGGTGGAGACGCCGAGGGCATCGTGGCCGCCCGTCTTGCCCCCGTAGTCGAAGTACATCGACCGCTCCGCCACCACCGGGTAACCGGAGGTGAGGCGGACGGAGACGTCGCTTGCGCCCATGCCCTCCACGCCGTCAACGGACACCGTGACCCGGCTGTTCGCGTTCACCATGTAGGGCTTGGTGATGGAGCTGCCGTCGGGCTTGACATACTCGATGTCCACGATGGTGGCCGCGGCGTTGGGGTTCTGGATGAGTATGTACTCGTCGAAGGACGCACCGGTGAAACCCTCCGCGAAGTACCACGTGGTGGAGGGCTCGGGAGTGCCCTTGGAGACGGTGCCCCCCCGCAGGGGCGGCGGCGGCGCCTGGAACGGCCCCGGGATGATGGAGAGCGGCGTGCCGTCCGGGGCCCAGTAGAAGGGCAGGTGAGCCTGGGTGGGATCGAGCCGCACGCAGCCGTGGGAGGCCGGGTAGCCCAGGCCCTCATAGTTCGACTGCACCCCGTTGTAGGTCGGCCAGGCATGGATGGCGTAGTCCTCGTAGAAGCCCATCCAGTAGTAACAGACGCAGCCGGGGTACTTGGGCACCGGGTGCGCCTGGTCGTGGTAGAGGATGCGGAAATCGCCGATGGGAGTGGGCGTGCCCCCGGCGCCGGTGGAGACGAGGAAGATGTAGACCACGCGCCCGTTCTCCATGCAGTAGAGCTTCTGCTCGGCGATGGAGAGGACCATCTTTTTCTGGATGGTCACGGCGGCCTGGAAGGTCTGGGACGAGGGGACGGCGGAGAGTTCCGGCGAGAATCCGCTCTCCAGGCCCTGGCCGTCCACGGCGGTCACCACGTAATAATAGGTGGCGCCGTCCGTGAGGCCGGTGTCCACGTACCCCAGGTAGTTGACGGTGGAGTCGGTGGAGCGCTCGCTGAGGAGGGCGTACGGGCCGCCGGGTTGCTGCGCGCGGTAGACGCGGTAGGCGGCGATACCCGCCGTCGGGCTGTCCGTCCATCCCAGGTCGATCTTGCCCCCGTTATCGTCGGGGCGGTCGGCCGCCCAGGGGTTACCAGGGGGAAGGGGGCGCTCCGTTGTCAGGGCCGCCGCGGGCGCGGCCGCCATGCAGAGCAGGACCGCCGCGATGAAGAGCGGCCATAACCGGCTGGAAAGCGTACCGCTGCGGGCACTGATCGACCTCATCACACCTCTTAGAAAACAGTCCCGGGACGGCATTCCCGGCACAGTGGATATTATCGGCAGGCGGCATGCTTTTTACAAGGGCTTTTATCATACCGCCGTCATGCCGCGCGGGGGCGGGGAGGCGGTTCAAGATGGAGCAGGATTGTGCCGATTCAAGTAAGGACAGTGGAGACAAAAGCGCGCCGTCAGGGCCCAGCAAGAGAAAACGGTTGATGGGAAGGGATCAGGCATGTCGTTCCCTCGCCGGCTGGTCCGGGGGCGTGACGTTTATTAGGGACTGTCCGCCCGCATGGCGGACGGGAGAGTACGGAATAACGGCGGGTAGGAGATGGCAAGGGTAGGCAACTTCATAGTCCGCGACGCGGACATAGACAGGATAAAGCTCGAGCTGATCACCTTCTTCAAGGACAACCCGGGCACGGTGGACAGCGCGGAGAAGATCTGCATCCGCCTGGGGCGTTCCAGGGAAGAGGTGGAGACGGCCCTGGAGGAACTCTCCGAGCACGGCATCTGCAACAAGGTCCCCGCCCGCCCCGAGCCCATCTATATCTATTACGCCTCGGCGCAGATCCTGAAGCGCATCGCCGAGCTGGCGCCGGACATGGACTACAACGCTCAGATCGAGCTGGTCAACACCCTCCTCACCCGCCACTAGGGCCGTTGAGGGGCCGTATCTTCAGTCTTCAGTTCAATCTGACGTTCTCTCTTTAAGTCTTCCGATACACGGATTGAAGACTGAAGATACGGCCCCATTAACGTTCGATACACGGATTGAAGACTGAAGATACGGCCCCATGTCTCACAGGTACGCTCAGGGTTTGACCCCGGTGGTGCCGCTACTGGACTATAATCCTTGTATGGACGAAGGAAGGCTGTGGCTGGTAGGGACGCCCATCGGCAACATGGAAGACATCACCCTGCGCGCCCTGCGGGTGCTGCGTGAGGCGGACCTGGTGGCGGCGGAGGACACGCGGCGCGCGCGCAAGCTGCTGTCGCGCCACGACATCCACACCACGGTGACCAGCTACCACGGCCACAACGAGCGCGAGAAGGCCTCCTCCATCGCCATAGAGGTGGAGGCGGGCAAAAAGGTCGCCCTGGTCAGCGACGCGGGCATGCCCGGCGTGGCCGACCCCGGCTTCCGGGTGGTCGAGGAGTGCGCGCGGCGCGGCCTAAAGGTGGAGGTGGTCCCCGGGCCCAGCTCCCTCACCGCCTCCCTGGCCCTCTCGGGCCTGCCCCTGGACGGGTTCCGATACGATGGCTTCGTACCGCGTAAGCGGGGGGAGAGGCGCAGCCGCCTCTCAGACCTGCTACGCGAGGGAGAAGCGCTGGTCTTCTACGAGGCTCCCCACCGCGTGCTGGAGACCCTGGCCGACCTGGCGGAGCTGGCCCCCCGCCGCCGGGTGGTGGTGACGCGGGAGCTGACCAAGGTGCACGAGGAGGTGCTACGCGGCACCGCGACCGAGGTGCTCGCGGCCCTAGAGGTCGCCAAACCCCGGGGAGAGTTCGTGATCATCGTGGCCCCCGGCGAAGAGGGGGAGGCGTCGCCCCTGCCCGAGTTGGCGGGGGAGGTCGCCGGCCTGGTCGCGGAGGGACTGCCCGCGCGCGAGGCGGTGCGCGCGGTGGCGCTCAAGCACGGCGTCTCGCAGCGCCAGGTCTACGACGCCTGGCTCGAGGAAAAGAACGCAGCGGGTGAAGAAAGCAAAGATCCCACGTAGGGAGAGCGCGCAAACCACTCCGCCGAAAGGAAGGATAGAGGGACGATGGATCCCACCGACCCCACCTGGATGCATTCGGGACCGCCCGCGCCCGGCGGGGAGGGCCCACCGCCGGAGGAGAATGGCGGCAGCGAAGATGCCGAGTACACGGACTTCGCGGACACGGAACCGGACGAAGCCCGCGATGCCGGTGAGAGCAAAGCCACACCGGGGCAGTGGGCGTGGATGGTCCTGCTGCCCCTGGGCTTCACCTTCCTCCTCACCTCCTCTTCCTGGCCATGCGCGGCGTGCTGGACGAGGGCGGCATGGTGGCGAGGGGAGGGCCCTACGAGATCGCCCACCCCGCGCCGGATTACTGGTGGATATTCCCCGTCTCCATCATCGGGATGATAATCATCGTCTTCGCGAGCATGGGCATGTTCTCTCTGATGAGGGGCATGGCGGGCTCCGCTTCCTCTCCCTTCTCCGGCAGGGGCGCTCTCTCCGGGGGGGACGGCGCGGTAAGCCTGGTGGCGCTCTTCTTCTGGCCGGCCATATTTCTCTCCCTGGGATGGAACTTCCTCGAATACGGTTTCTTCACCGGCGAGGGGCTGGCGTGGGGCTGGATCGTCTGCGGCGTGGTCTTCGTCCTCATGGGCGGCTTGCCGCTCTACCTGGTCGCCAGGAAGACCACCGGCAGGGAACTGCTCACGGCGGTGAAGGAGAACCGGCGCAGCCTGTGGCCGCAGATCGCGGGCATCTCCGCCGGCTTGCCCCTGGGCATCCTCTTCTTCGGCGCGGTAGCGTGAAAGTTGGGGGCGGGCAGCGCACATCCCTATCCCTGCCTGGAACCCGGATCGTACCATACGGCGTCAATAAAATAGGGGCGTGGTATGGTCAGGCGGATTTGAATGCGGGCTTATAGGGGGGTTTGAAAATGGGCAAGAGAATCCTGGGCATAACAGTCATTATCTTCGTCATGTCATTCCTCTTCGCCGCCCCCGCTTATGCGGACGGCGGCTTTTTCGGGCCGGAGGGAAGCGATATCTCGGAGCCGGAGCAGAAAGCCGTCATATTTTTCCATGAAGGCACGGAAGAACTCGTGCTCTCCGTGCGCTACGATGGGGCAACTGAGGATTTTGCCTGGCTCGTCCCCACCCCGGAGCCCCCGGTCATCGAGGAATCGAGCATAGCCCTTTTCCAGCTGATGAGCACGCTCACCCCGACGTCCGCCGACTATATGAAGGATTCCTACGGGGGTTCGGAACAGCTGGGCGCGGGGGTGGAAGTGATAGATGAACTCACGGTGGGCGCCTTCGACCTCACCGTGGTGCGCGCGGGCGACGCCGGCGAACTCGTATCCTGGCTGGAGGAGAGAGGATTCGTATATGAGGCTGAGGCCGAGGGTATACTGGCGGATTACATCGAGCGCGGCTGGTGCTTCACCGCCATGCGCATCAACCCTTCAGCCGCAGACCAGGGGTCAGGCGACATGGAAGATGAGTTCTGGCAAGGCAACACCGACCGTGAGCTCTCACAGGGGATCGTCGACCCCCTGCGCTTCACCTTCAACGCCCCTGTGCCGGTCTATCCCCTGCGCATATCCTCTCTCAACCCTGGACTTACGGAGGTGCTCCTGTACGTGCTGGGCCCGCAAGCCTACGGGCATGCGAGCCTGGAGCTGGAGTACGCGGAGAGGTGGCAGCCGGGCCAGATCGGGGTGCTCGGAGAGTTCAGCGAGCTGGCGGGGGAGATGGGAGCAAGCGGAGGCTGCTGTATCACCAAGCTGCGCGCTACTTTTTCCCCAGACGAAATGGAGGACCTCTACCTCTCGCCTCTCGATGCCTCCCTCCTGGAGCAGTGGCCCGGCCTCGCGGCGGCCTCGCAGGGCGGCGATCACCTTCCATGGTGGGCGTTTTTGCTCATCTCCCTGGCAATGGCGTTGGTTGCGGGAATCACCTACCGCTTTGCTCGTGAAGACGGGAGCAATCAGCTGGGAAAAATGGCAGCCGTGTTCACCATCACCCTCCTTGTAAGTTCGGCGGTCCTGCTCCCGCTGGGGATCTGGGTCCGGTCGGATGGGAACGCTGTAGAAGCCGCTCCGCACGTGAAATGGCCATGGCAGGACGACATCCTGGTCGTAGACGGTAGCTGGTCGAAGTTGATCCATCCGGACGGGCGAATCGAGATAACGGGGTTAAGCGAGGATGCGGCCTGGATGATGGAAGGCTCACAACCGGGTTATTATACGGACCTCGAACCGGGCTCCGATATCGTTTTTCCCAAAGGAGAACTGGACGCGGAAGGCAAGTGGACATGGAGCATCCGCGAAAGACTGCAGGGCGAGGTTCTCCGGCCTACTCACCTCAGGGTGGAGGAGAGCGCAAGCGGCGAGTTCTACGAAATGGAAATCGGCAGAGGATACATCATCGACGCTCGCCTCTCCACAAGCGGTGGGACTATGTGGGTCGTGGCGGCAACGGAGGTTCCCGCCAGAAAGACAGAGACAAGGGAGTACGCTTTTCCCTCCCTGGAGCTGGTGCGCTCCATCACCCATGTTTACTACATGTCGGAAGGCGAGATCGTCCTCTCGGCTGAGGGTGAACCACTGCTCGCCGGGATCTTTTCAGACTCTGAGGAAACCCCCAATCAATATATCGGGTTCATCCCCGTACTGGAAGAAAACGCAGCCTTCAGGGGACAACCGCTGGTAATCGATTACAGAAGCATGCGTGCGAGCGGGGAACCCCTGAAGAGGCACTATCTGGACTCCTCTTTTCGCGACGCTACGGACGCCAGCAGCTTCCTCCTGCTTTTTGGGTATCCGGATAACGATGCCGGTGAGGTGGTCTTCGTCTTGGATACAAGCGACGGCAGCCTGTACGAGGCGGGGAAAGGGTATCCGATCGCCTGGCAATAGACGCGAAGGCCACCCTGCTTGATACGAGCGGCGGCAGCCCGTACGAGGTTGGCGAGGGGCACCCGGTCGCTTGGCAGTGAGCAGGGGTTCAGCCCGCGCGCAGGGGGAACGGGTCGGGGAGATGAAGTTCCTCTGCGCTGATCCCCTTCAGCTCGGCCACCTTCTCCGCGATGAGCACCAGCCGCTCGGGCGAGTTGGGCTTGCCGCGGAAGGGGTGGGGCGAGAGGAAGGGGCAGTCGGTCTCGATGAGCAGGCGCTCGAGGGGAAGCTCGCGCACGACGTCTTGCAGCTTGCGGGCATTATGGAAGGTGACCGGCCCGGCCACCGAGACGTACCCCCCCATGTCCAGGACGGCGCGGGCCATCTCCAGGTCGCCGGAGAAGCAGTGCATGACCAGGCGGCCGTCGAAGGGCACGTACTCGCCGAGGATGCGCAGGGCGTCGGCATGGGCCTCGCGGTCGTGCACCACCACCGGCAGGGACGTCTCGCGCGCCAGGTCCAGCAGGGAACGGAAGGCCCGCTCCTGCTCGTAGCGGGGCGAGAGGTTGCGGTAGAAGTCGAGGCCGGTCTCGCCGATGCCCACCACGCGCGCATCTCCGGCCAGGCGGCGCAGCTCGCGCAGGGCCGCCGCGTCGAGGTCGGCGGCGTCGTGGGGGTGCATGCCCACCACCGCCCGCACCTGGGGGAAGGCGTGCGCCAGCTCTACGGCGCGGCGGCTGGACTTCACGTCGATGCCGATGGTGACCACGCCCGTGACGCCGGCGTCCTCCGCCCGTCGCAGGACCTGTGCCAGGTCGCCCTCCAGGAGGTCGAGGTGGGCGTGGGTGTCGATGAGGTCCAAGGGCCTCACTTCTTCGTCTCGATGCGGGGGAAGAGGGCCTCGCCCTTGGCCACCTTCTGCCCGGCGGGGAAGAGCCCCCACGCGCCAGCGGCGGGAAGGTGGTGCAGGTGGACGGAGTCCGTAAAGCCCAGGCGCTTCCAGATGCCCTCTCCCGTCGCGGGCATGGACGGCAGGACCAGCAGCGCGGTGAGGCGCACCGCCTCCACCGCGTTGTAGAGCACGGTGTCCAGGCGCCCTGCCAGGGCGGGGTCCTTGGCCAGGTCCCAGGCGGCGGTCTCGTCCACGTAGCGGTTGACGGCTCCCAGGTAATTCCAGGCGGCCTGCAGGGCCTCGTTGAAGGCCAGTTTCCGCATCTGATCATCCACCTCTGAGAAGACCCGCTCCGCCGCCTCCTTGAGGCGCACATCCACGTCTGCCCCGTCTCCCGGTTGGGCCTCGGGCACCACGCCGCCGCGGTAGCGCTCGACCATGGCCAACACCCGGCTGACCATGTTCCCCAGCGCGTTGGCGAGGTCGGAGTTGTATCGCCCGGTCATGTTCTCGCGCGAGAAGTTGCCGTCATACCCGAAGGAGAACTCGCGCAGGAAGTAATAACGGTAAGCGTCGACGCCGTACTCGTCGATGAGCTCGAAGGGGCTGATGGCGTTGCCCTTGGATTTGGACATCTTCTCGCCCTCCACCGTGAGCCAGCCGTGGGCGAAGACCTGGCGGGGGAGGGGGAGGCCGGCGGCCATGAGCATGGCCGGCCAGATGATGGCGTGGAAGCGCAGGATCTCCTTACCGATGAGGTGGACGTCGGCGGGCCAGGTGCCGCCGAAGCGCGCCTCGTCGATGCCGTAGTCGATGGCGCTGACGTAGTTGAGCAGGGCGTCGAACCACACGTACATCACCTGGTCCTCGTCGAAGGGGAGCGGGATGCCCCAGGTGAGGGTCTTGCGGCTGATGCTCTGGTCGGTGAGCCCCTGCTTGATGAAGCTGGTCACCTCGTTACGGCGCATCTCCGGCTGCACGAAGTCCGGGTTGGCCTCGATGTGCTCGAGCAGGCGCCCGGCATAGGCGGAGAGGCGGAAGAAATAGTTGTCCTCCTGCACCATCTCCACCTCGCGCCCGCACTGGGGGCACTTGCCGCCCTCCAGTTGCGAGGGGAGCCAGAAGGACTCGTCGGGCACGCAGTACCAGCCCTCGTAGGTGTCGAGGTAGATGTCGCCCTTGTCGTAGAGGTCCTGGATGAACTTTCGCGCCACCGCGGCGTGACGGGGCGAGGTGGTGCGGATGAAGAAATCGTTGCTGATGTTCAGTCTCTCCCACACCTCGGTGAAATGGGTCACCATACGGTCGGCCCACTCCTGGGGGGTGACGTTGTTGCGCTCCGCGGCGCGCGCCACGTGCTGGCCGTGCTCGTCGACGCCGGTGAGGAAGAATACGCGCTCGCCCTTGAGGCGGTGGTAGCGCGCCAGGGTGTCGGCCACCACGGTGGTGTAGGCGGTGCCGATATGGGGCAGGTCGTTGACGTAATATATGGGCGTGGTCACGTAGTAGGCTTTGTCCATTTTTTCCTTTCCATGTAAAAATATTACAGGAATATTATT
Organism: Actinomycetota bacterium; assembly: GCA_040757835.1. Classification (NCBI taxonomy): domain Bacteria; kingdom Bacillati; phylum Actinomycetota; species Actinomycetota bacterium. The sequence continues at coordinate 284,344 of JBFLWJ010000003.1, read as the reverse complement.
GACACCCTTCGCGCGATGTACATATAATTATATCCCTGGAATATCCCTGCATTGTCAAGGAGAACGAGAGGCTTCGGGACAGATAAGACCGGGCCGACAAACCAGAAAGGGTGGGCTACACATGAAAGCGACCGGAATCGTAAGGAAAATCGACGAGCTCGGACGGATAGTCATCCCCATGGAGCTGCGCCGCACTCTGGACATCAAGGAGCGCGACCCCATAGAGATATTCGTCGACGGCGAGAAGATCGTGCTGATGAAGTATCAGCCGGGGTGCATCATATGCAACAACCCCGACAAGATAAAGACGGTCAAGGGCAGCCGCATCTGCCAGAAGTGCATCAACGAGATCAAGCGCAAGTAGCCTCGAGAGGAAAACGACACGAGCCGGGACGGATCGGGACAGGGGGGTAAGGGTTCCGTTCCGCATCGATACCTGAAGGGCGGGCGCCGTTCCCGCCCTTACTCATGCCCGGTCAGCGACCGGTCACCCGTGGCTTGATGGCGCGCCGGGCACGAACCGCCCTTGGCCCGGGCTTGCCCGCTCACAGCCGGCGGAACATCTCCAGGAGCTGCTCGCAGGAGAGCTCCTCCGCCCGGGTGCCCGGCGGCAGGCCCGCGTCCAGCAGCGCCCCCGCGACGGAGGCGCGCGCGCAATAGGGGGTGCGCCCGCCGCCGAGCGAGTTTACCAGCATCTTCCTGCGGGCGGAGAAGGCGGCGTCCACGAAGCGGAAGAAGGAGTCGATATCCACCCGGGAAGCCTCCCCGCCTCTTCTGTCGATTCGCAGCACCGCCGATTCCACCCGCGGCGGGGGGAGAAACACGGTGGGGGGGACCCAGGCCAGTCGCCGCACCTCGCCGAGCAGCCGCATCTTCACCGACACGCCGCCGTAGGCGGGGCGGCCGGGCTGCGCGATGTAACGCTCCGCGAGTTCGCGCTGCACCGTGACCACCATGCCGGTGGCCTGGGGGAGTTCACGCAGCAGGCGCAGGATGAGCGGGGTGGCGACGTTGTAGGGCAGGTTGGAGACCACTTTCACGGGCTCGCCGGCGGCGAACAGGCCGGGCAGGTCCACGTGCATGGCGTCTCCCGCGACCACCTCCAGGTTGGTCCGGGGACCGAGGGTCTCGTCCAGGACGGAGAGGAGGCGCCTGTCCATCTCAACCGCCACCACCCGGCCGGCGCGGGCGCACAGTTCCTCGGTGAGGGTACCGATGCCGGGACCTATCTCCAGCACCGTGTCCCTTTCGTTGAGAGCGGCGGCGTCCACCAGGCGGGCGAGGACGTTGCCGTCCACCAGGAAGTGCTGGCCCAGGGCGCGTGTGAGGCGCAGCCCGTGTCGCTCCAGGATCTCCGCCACCACGCTTGGCCTGGCAAGTTCACCCATAACGAATCTCCCGCAAGGCTATCGGCTGATACAACCGGTTCATCTCTATTATGCCGCACCGGGCCATGCTTTTACGGATCAAGGCCGAGGGGTCACGCCCGGAAATCGGCCCGGCCTCTCCTCGGCCTCGACCCAAGCGTGCCGTGGGCTGGTAAGATGGAGGCGGAAGTGGTCGCGGAGAGGAGGAAGGGTGCGCAGCAGGGTGGTCATAGAGGCACCGGCCAAGATCAACCTCTACCTCGAGGTGGGCCCCGCGCGCCCGGACGGCTACCATCCCGTACGCACGGTGCTGCAAACGGTGGAGGTCTGCGACCTGCTGGCCGTGGAGGTGACCGACGGCGGGTCGGGCCTGCACCTGGAGGTGGAAGGCGACGCCCCCCCGGGGGAGGACAACCTCTGCCTCCGCGCCGCCGCCGCCTTCCTGGCCGCGACGGGGCTGCGCATGGGCATCAGGATCGCCCTCACCAAGGCCATCCCGCAGGCGGCCGGCCTGGGTGGCGGGAGCTCGGACGCGGCGGCGGTGCTGCGCGTGCTCAATTTCATCGCAGGCGAGGCCTTGGGCAGGGAGGAGCTGCTACAGGTGGCCTCGACCCTGGGTATGGACGTCCCCTTCTTCCTGGTGGGGGGGACCGCCCTAGGGGAGGGGAGGGGCGAGCGCATAACCGCGCTTCCCCAGGCCCCGCCCCTGCCGGTGCTGTTGGCCAACCCGGGCAGGGGACTTTCCACGGCCGAGGTCTACCGGCGTTTCGACGAAGTGGGTGGGGAAGACCCGCCAGTCCCCGGTCCCGCGGACCTCATCACGGCGCTGCACCGCGGCGACGCCGGAGCCATCGCTTCCCTCCTGCACAACTCGCTGCAGCCCGCGGCCTGCGGGCTCATGCCGGAGGTGGGATCGCTGCTGCGGGCGGCGGAGCGGGCGGGTGCGGCCGGGGCCCTGGTGAGCGGCAGCGGCCCCACCGTTTTCATCTTGCCCGCCGGCGAGGGACGGCTGGCGGACCTGGAGGCGGAGATGAGAAGGTACGCCCCCATGGTTATCAGCACCAGGTTCCGCCCCTCCGGCGTCAGCCGCGCGGGCTGACTGGCCTCACCCAAGCCGTGAAGCGCTACCAGTTCTCCGAGAGCAGCTCGAAATGGTCCCGCGGGTGGGCGCAGGCCGGGCATTCCTCGAGAGCCTCGGTGCCCTCATGGAGATAGCCGCAGTTCAGGCAGCGCCACACGACGGGCTTGTCCTTCTTGAAGACGGTCCCGTTCTCGACATTCGCAAGCATCCCGAGGTAGCGTTTCTCGTGCTGTTTCTCGGCCACCGCGATGGATTCGAAGACCTTCGCGACCTCCTCCAGGCCTTCCTCGCGCGCCACCTTGGCGAAGTCCGGGTACATCTCGGTCCATTCGTAGTTCTCCCCGGCCGCCGCCGCCTTGAGGTTCTCGGCGGTGGTCCCGATGACGCCCGCGGGGAATGCCGCCCGCACCTCCACGTCGCCTCCCTCGAGGAACTTGAAGAGGCGCTTGGCATGCTCCTTCTCCTGGCTGGCGGTCTCCTCGAAGGCCAGCGAGATCTGGACAAACCCTTCCTTCTTGGCCTTGCTGGCGTAGAAGCTGTACCTGTTCCTGGCCTGCGACTCCCCGGCAAAGGCGGTCAGCAGGTTCTTCTCGGTCGCGGCCCCTTTCAATCCTGCCATCACACTCTCCTTTCCGTCCTTCCATGCGGTCTCATACACACTGAGCCCCCGGGTCCGGGCGGCGCCGGGCCGCAGTGGCCGTTCTGCTGGCAGAGTGGATTCTACCACGTTCGCCGCCACTTCAACATGTTCCAGATCGTCCCGGAGCGGACCCCGGCGGGACGGCGGGAGGCCGTTCCGCTGCGCGGGAAGCCGTCCCGGGCCGGGCCCGCCGCCGCGCCGCAAGGGTGTAGGCCACTATTTAAACCCCCGCGGCGAACATAGTTTACAGAAAACGTTTAGCAAACCAGACAAACGGCTTGAAAACGGAGCTTGAGGGGCATAATATATTAACAAGTTTCCTGTCGGTTAAATTGGGACGAACGAGCTACTTAGGGGGGACACAAGTCTTGGAGATCACAAGGGTAACCGTACGTGAGATCGACATGAACATGGTCAAAGGAATCGCCAGCATCATCCTAGACGACTGCTTCGTCATCCACGATCTGCGTGTTGTGGACGGAGACCGCGGATATTTCGTGGCAATGCCCTCCCGGAAGCTCCCAAACGGAGATTTTAAAGACATCGCTCACCCCCTGAACTCGGAGACGCGGGAGAAGATCCAGGAAGCGGTCCTGCGAGAGTTCTTCAAGGTCAAAAGGGGAGAGAGCGAGCCGCTCCAAGAGGATTAGGGCGATAAGCGTGCCTCTTCTCTGGGGCGTCGCCAAGTGGTAAGGCAGCGGCCTTTGGAGCCGCTATCGTAGGTTCGAATCCTACCGCCCCAGCCAGCTGACCGAGGGCCCCGGGCCCTCTTTTTTTATCCCCGAGTTGGACTGTCACTACCAGTCCTATACAATAATGCCGTCGGGAGCATCCAGCCGGATGGCGGCGCGGACCCGGCTGATCCAGGCGCGTGACTTGCTGGATTCCCTGTTCAGCGAGGCGGTGTAAGGAGAGAAGATGAGGCGCACGGCGCTGGTGCTGGCGGCGGGAGAAGGTACCCGCATGAAATCGGACAGGCCCAAGGTCATGCACCATGTCTGCGGCCGCCCCATGCTCTCGTGGGTCCTGGATGCCCTTGAGCAGGCCAGGGATACGGGGCATATCGGCGATATCCTGGTGGTGGTGGGCAGGGGTGCCGACGAGGTACAGGGCGAGGTCTGCGAGCGGGCCGCCTGTGTGGTGCAGGAGGAGAGAAAGGGAACGGGGCACGCGGTCATGGTGGCCGCCCCCGACATCAGCGCCGATGAGCTGCTGGTAGTGACCGCCGACTCGCCGTTGCTCACCCCATCCACCCTGCGCGAGCTGTGCGAGAGCCACAGCTCCGGAGGCGCGGCGGCGACCGTCCTCACCACGGTCCTCGACGACCCCACCGGTTACGGCAGGATAGTGCGCGACGAAAAAGGCCAGGTAAAAGGCATTGTGGAAGAGGTAGAGGCCAGCCCCGCGCAGAGAGAGACCAGGGAGGTCAACACCTCGACCTACGTCTTCCGCTGGCAGGAGCTGAAAAAGGTCCTGCCGGAACTGGGCACCGCCAACGCCAAGGGAGAGTACTTCCTCACCGATGCCATCACGCTGCTGGCGCAGGCCGGGAAGGCCATCTCCGCCCATATCACCCCGGATGCCTCGGAGGCCCTGGGGGTCAATTCACGCGAGCACCTGGCCCAGGCCGAGGCGGTGATGCGGCAGCGCATCAACCGCCGCTGGATGACCGAGGGGGTGACCATGGAGGACCCCGCGACCACCTTCATCGGCGGCGAGGTGACCATCGGCAGGGATACCGTCCTGCGTCCCCTGGTGATGCTGGAGGGGACCACGGCGGTGGGGGAGGGTTGCGTCATCGGCCCCAACACGCGCATCGTCGATTCGCGCCTTGGCAGAGGGGTCACGGTCGAGCAGGCCACGGTGCGGGAATGCGAGCTGGAGGACGGGGTGGAAGTGGGCCCCTATGCCAGCCTGCGCCCGGGCAGCGTCTTCCGCGCCGGCTCCAAGGCGGGCACCTTCGTGGAGACGAAGAAGACGGTGGTGGGCAGGGGGAGCAAGGTGCCGCACCTCAGCTACATGGGCGACGCGGAGATCGGCGAGGGCGTGAACGTCGGGGCGGGCAGCATCACCTGCAATTATGACGGCGTGAGCAAGCACCGCACCGTCATCGAGGACGAGGCCTTCATCGGGTCCGATACCATGTTCGTGGCCCCGGTGCGCATAGGCAGGGGGGCGGTGACCGGCGCGGGCTCGACCATTTCCAGGGACGTCCCGCCCGGCGGGCTGGGGGTGGAACGCAACCAGCAGAAGAACATCCCGGAATACAGGAAGAGGGGCGGAAAGAAGGAGGAGGAGCGGCCTTGAAGGAGGTAACGCGCAAGAAGCTGATGATCTTCAGCGGGAGGTCATATCCCGAACTGGGGCGACAGATCGCCGGCCACCTGGGCATAGGTCTGGGCAAGGTGGACCTCAAGACCTTCAGCAACGGCGAACTATACGTCAGGTTCGAGGAGAGCGTGCGCGGCTGCGACGCCTTCGTCGTCCAGACCTGCTCCGAGCCCATCAACGACAACATCATGGAGCTGCTGATCATGATCGACGCCCTGGAGAGGGCCTCGGCCAAGCGCATCTCCGCGGTGGTCCCCTATTACGGCTACTCGCGCCAGGACAAGAAGACCCTGGCCAGGGAGCCCATCACCGCGAGGCTCATGGCGGACGTACTCGCCGTGGCCGGAGCGGACCGCATCCTCACCATGGACCTGCACGCCGGCCAGATACAGGGTTTCTTCTCCGGTCCCATGGACCACCTCACCGCCGTGCCCCTGCTGGCCTCCTATATCTCGCGCCAGGACTTCCCGGACCTGGTCATCGTCTCCCCCGATGCCGGGCGCGTGAAGATGGCCAACAAGTACACCGACCAACTGGGCGTGCCCATGGCCATACTCCACAAACGCCGGCCGGGCCACAACCAGGCCGAGGTGCTGCACGTCATCGGCGAGGTGGAAGGAAAGACCGCCGTGCTGGTGGACGACATGATCGACACCGCCGGCACCCTGGCGGCGTCCTCGGAAGCTTTGATCAGGAACGGCGCCAGGGAGGTCTACGCCTGCGCAACCCACGGCATCTTCTCCGGGCCGGCCAGGGAACGGCTGGACGCGAGCCCCCTGAAAAAGGTGGTGGTGACCAACACCCTGCCCATCCCCGCGGAGCGCCTGAGCGGTAAGGTGGAGGTGCTCTCCATAGCCTCCATCTTCGCCAACACCATCGCCAGCGTCTTCAAGGACGAGTCGGTGAGCGAACTCTTCGGCGGCGACAACATGCCGTAGAGGTCGGTCTCATCCATCGATTCGAGGCCCCAAGGGCCGGGTCACCGCGTTATCTGCCGGTAGAGCGCCTCGGTCTCCTCCTCCAGCACCTCGATGCTGGCGCCCAGCTCCTGGATGCCCCGGCTCAGCTCGTCGAGGTAGTCGAGGGTGGGCATGAGCGCGGTGGGGTCCTCGGCATAGGGCAGGCCCTGCAGCACCGAGCTGGAGGCCGCGATGAACTCCGAGTAGGCGCTGATGAGCTGCTCGTTGAGGCCGCAGAGCTGCAGCAGCCGGTCGGCGTAAGGGTTGAACTTCTCGCTGTCTTCCGCGCCGAGGAGCTCCGCGGCCTGCTTAGCGGAGAGGAAGGCGGAGGAGGCGGTGGGCAGCAGGTCGCGGGCCTCGTCGATGAGGGCGTCGGCGTCTTCCTCCACCGCGCTGATGCCCGTGGAGCGCAGCAGCTCCTCCATCTGAGAGGGGAACTTCTCGACGCCCACCAGCACGGCCCGCGCGGAGATGTAGCTCGACCGCGCCTCCCTGGCGTATTCGCGGGCGCTGGAGCCGCAGCCGGCGGCGGCGGCCAGCGCCAGCAGCAGCACCAGGACGAGTGCCGGCGCCTTTTTCACAGGCCTTCCTCCCGGTAATAGCGGTCGGCCTCGGCCGCCTCGGCCGCCCCCTGCTGCAGCAGGTCGTTCACCTCGGTGGTGAGGCTGTCGATCTCCTCCACGTAGTAGGAGAGCTGCTCCTGGCTCTCGGCCATGGGCAGGACGTCCAGCATGTCCCAGACGGAGGTGAGCAGCAGGCGGTTTACCGCCAGGGCCTCGCTCTCCGTCTCCAGTGCCGCCAGCGCGAGCCTGGCGTACTCCGCATAATCCCCGGCCCCGTCCATGGACTCGACCTCCCGCAGGATGTCCCTGGCCCGGGCGTAGTCGGTCTCCAGCTCGTCCAGGTCCATGAGGGCTATCTCCACCAGGGACTTGCCCTCGGCGATGGTGTCCTCCACGTTGGAGGAGCGCGTGCCCAGGGCGTTGAGGCGCTGGTTCAGGCTCATGAGGTCGTCTTGAACGGACCGGGTCGCCGCGATCACCCCCACGGCTTCTTCCACCTTGGACTTGGCCTCGGAGTTGCCGCAACCCGGCAGGGCCAGGACCACCGCGAAAAGCAGCGCCACCATCGGGATCACGATCCTGTTAGCTTTCATCTCCGTCGTTTCTTCTCTCAACGGCGGGCTTATTCCTCTAAACAAGCCCACGAGCCTCATCCTTCATCCGGTTTGACGTCACGGAGGAGGGTTATGTCACATAATGCTTGATACGTCGTTGGCGATAAGGACGGACGTGTCTTCTATGAGGAAGAAGGAATAGATAATCGAGAAGACGGATATGGGAACCCCGACAAAGCCGGGAAAGCATTCGCGGTCGGCAATCCCGCGTTGATCTCCAAGAGCGCCCGAAGAGTGCTCAGTTGTAGAGGTTCATGGCGGTCTCCAGGCCGTCCATGACCACGGCCTCGGCAGCCGCCGCCGCTTTCTCGCACCAGGAGAGAAAATCGTCCAGGCCGGGGCCCTTCATCTCGGCGAGTACGTACTTGGCGGGGTCCATGCCCTGCGGGGGACGGCCCACTCCCACCCGGATACGCGGGAAATCCTGCGTACCGAGGTTCTCGATGAGGGACTGCACGCCCAGGTGGCCGCCGGAGGAGCCGCCCTTCCTGATGCGGATGGTGCCCTCCCTGAGGTCGATGTCGTCGTGGATGACCAGGATGGAGGCCGGCTCCACCTTCAGTTTGCGGCGCAGCTTGCGGGCCGCCTTGCCGCTGAGGTTCATATAAGTGAGGGGACGGGCCAGGTAGACGTCCTCGGTATAGAACTTGACCTCCGCGAGGTCGTAGCCCTTTTTGGGCTTGAGGGCCACGCCGTGCTTGCGCGAAAGCTCCTCCACCGCCCAGAAGCCGGCGTTATGCCGCGTCCTGCGGTAATGCTCTCCCGGGTTTCCCAGGCCCAGGATCAGGAACATACAGCCTCCCCATAAACACAGGGGCGGTTTTCCCGCCCCTGTGAGACCGACTTCGAATGCAGGTTATTCCGGCTCTCCGCCGGGAGCGGCTTCGCCCTCCGCGGCTGCCGCCGGAGCCTCCGCCGCCCCCTCCGCGGGCGCGGCCTCGCCTTCCACGAAGAGCTCCTCCACGACCCTTGCCTCCTCGCGTACGCGCTTGGGGGTGACCGCCGCGACAATCTCATCGGGGTTGTTGATATACCTTATCCCCTCCATGGAGGGAAGGTCGCTCACCCTAAGGTTCTCTTTGAGTTTGAGGCCGGACACGTCGACCTCGATGACCTCGGGCAGGTCCCTGGGCAGGCAGGCTACCGTCACCTCGTAGAGGTAATGCTGCATGATCCCCCCTGCCTTGACCCCGGCCGGCTCTCCCGTGAAGTGCAGCGCCACTTCGGCGTGGAGTTCCTCGTCGCCGCGTATCTTCTGAAAATCCACATGCAGGATGTGGTCCTTGATGGGATCGCGCTGCAGCTCCTTTAACACCACGGTATGGGGGTCCCCCGCGTCTCCCTCGACCTTGAGGCCGAGGAGTCCGTGCAGTCCCTTCTCGTGCCGGAGCAGCGATTTGAACGACCTCTCATCGAGGGATATGAGCATGGGATCGAACCCGTGACCGTAGAGGACGGCCGGTATCCGCCCAGCATGTCGCATCCGTTTCGCCGCCTCTTTCCCCTTCTCCTCGCGGGGCACGGCTACCAGTTCCGCTTGCATCTCTCGCCACCTCTTCTTCCTTATCGCCCACTTTCGGGCCGGTCCAACCATACAATTATAGGGAAGAGCGGGTAGGGTGGCAACAACGGGGCGTGGGTTGTTATCTAAAATTCAAAACTGGACAGTTTAAGCTTGAAAACTGGACACTAAGATATTCCAACTGGTGATCTGCCCGAACTGCCACCTGACTCCTCCGCTCGACCGGGCTTTAATTGAAGCCTGGAGAAACAGTCCGGACGGAGGGAGGAGACATGGAGCAGATCCACAGGAGATTCACCACCGAACAGGTAAAAGCCTTGCTCAAGGGATACCTGGAGAAAAACCTGGAGCGCAGGGAGGTGGAGGAGATCCTGGGGATAGGCAAGGCACGCTTCTTCTCCCTGCTCCGGGAATACAGAGAGAATCCGGATGGCTTCAGCGTGGAGTACCGCAGGTCCTCGCCGGCCAGGATCCCCGCACTGTGGGAGAAGGGGATCGCCCGCGCCATCCTCGAGGAGAAGGAGCTCATAGACAACCCCGCCCTTCCCATCACCAGCTACAACTACTCGGCGGTCAGGGACCGTCTGGTCGGACAGGGAATAGAGGTATCCCTGCCCACCATCATCGACCGGGCCAAGGGGATGGGATGCCATAAGCCGCGCAGGAAGAAGAAAGCGCATGACCGCGAGGTGGTGACCGCCGCGGTGGACGCCCTCATCCAGCACGACGCCTCCCATCACCTCTGGTCGCCCTACGCCCTGGAGAAATGGGCCCTGCCAACCTCGCGATTTTTCCCGCCTGCTCCTCTACGCCGATTTCTGGGGCGCCGAGAGCAGCTGGGCCCATATCCGGGCCGCCGAGGACGTTACGCGCCGATTCGGCATTCCCTTGCGCTACTACGTGGATTCCCTCTCCGTCTTCCGCTACGTAAAGACAAGGGACGGCGTATGGAGAAGGCACGTGGCCTTAACCGGCGACGTGGACCCCCAGTGGAAGAAGGTGATGCGCGTATTGGGTGTGGAGGTGGTCTACGCCCTCTCCCCCCAGGCCAAAGGCAAGGTGGAGAGGCCCTACCGCTGGCTGCAGGACCGTATCGTGAGGACCTGCGCCCGGGAGAAGCTCTCCACCATGGAGGAGGTGCGGGCGGTCCTCAAGGAAGAGGTGGACCGCTACAACAATCGCCAGGTCCATTCCACCACCGGGGAGATACCTGCTGTGCGCTTCGGAAAGGCGCTCTCGGAGGGAAACAGCCTCTTCAGGCCCTTTGCCATCCCCAAGCCCTATTCCCTTCCCCGGGACGTCTTCTGCCTGCGGGAGAGAAGGATGGTGAACAGCTATCGCAAGATAGAGATCCATAAGCACGATATACCAGTGCCCGGGGTGACCCTGCACGACGAGGTCGATGTCCATCTCATCCCCGACGTGAAGAGGGGTGCCATGGAGCTTAGGATATGGTGGGGGGATAAGATGGTCAAATCGGTGGTCTATCCATTGGGAGAGTTTCCCAGGGTCCACTTTTAAACCTTAAAGTGTCTACTTTTCAATTTTTCCTAACACAACGGGGCGTGGGGTGTGGGGTGTGGGGAGGCAGGTAATGGCAAGCGGGGTCAGGCCTTCCAGGCGCTGACCCCCACCTACGGTGAAAAGAACGGGCGTGGGAGATAAGTAGGGTGTTGTATTATAGTACGGAGGCCTGGGTGCTGTGCATCGAGGCCCGTTCGGCGTGTGCTGGCAAGGAGAGACATGGAGATACTGCGGGAACTGGAGGGACTGGTAGAGGAGAGCCTGGGCCCCTGGCCGCGGGAGTCGCTGGCCGGGGGAGGTGGCGGCATGGCGGTCAAGGCCGAAGAGGAGCTTCACCCGTTCCTGGCGGCCTCCCTCTTTCGTGCCGTGTCCGGACCGCTGCTGGCGGTGGTGCCGGGAAGGGCGGCGCAGGAGGAACTCTCGCTGCTCCTCAAGCTGCTGCTCGGCCCGGAGGCGGTGCGACAGCTGCCCTTCCGCGAACTGGTCATCGCCGGGGAGCACGGGGAGGACCCGGAGGCGGTGGCGCTGCGCTCGCGCGCCCTGAGGGCGCTGGGCAGGGGCGAGCGTGTGGCGGTGGTCTGCGAGGCCCGGGCCCTCACGCAGCTCTTCCCAGCCGCGGAGAAGGCCGTCTCGCCGCTCCGCTTCGAGGTCGGGGCCGAGATGGACATGGCCGGGACGGCGCGGCGGCTCTCAGAGGCAGGCTACGTCCGGGACTACCTGGTGGAGGGGGCGGGGCAGTTCTCGGTGCGTGGCGGCATCCTGGACGTCTTCGACCCCGGCTGGCCCCGGCCGGTGCGGGTGGAGTTCTTCGGCGACACGGTGGAGAGGATACGCCACTTCAACCCCGTCGACCAGCGCTCGGACGAGGCGCGCGAGGAGGTGGAGATCTTCCCGGTGGTCCTGCCGGATGCGGGCGGTGGCGGAATGGGACTGCTGGAGCTGGCGCCGGAAGGGACGGTGGCCGCCCTGCTGCAGCCAATGCTGGTTAGAGAGAAGCTGCGCGCCCGGGGCGAGGACATGGACCTCGCGGCGTGGGCGCGCGGGAAGCCCTTCTTCACGGTGGAACTGGACCCCATGGCCCCCTACCCCACGGCGGCTGTCCCCAGTCTCGGGGCAACGGAGTACCGCGGCCGCCATGAAGATCTCCTCGCCGACCTGAGGCAGCTCCTCGCGGACGGCTGGAGGGTCGCCGTGCTGATGGACACACGGGGCCGGACGGAGCGGCTGCGGGAGATACTGGGCGAGGAGGGCATCGGCGTCAGGCCGGGTCAGCCCATGCGGCCGGGGACGGTGACGCTGGCGGAGGGGAGCTGGACCCGGGGGTTCCGGCTGACGCGCGAGAAGGTGGCGCTGCTCACCGAGGGCGATATCTTCGGGAGCGTGCGTATGCGCCCAGCCCCCGCTGGCGCGGTATCCGGCAAGCCCGTGGAGGGCTGGTGGGACCTGGACGAGGGAGACTACGTGGTACACGTCAACCACGGCGTGGCCGTCTACAGCGGGCTGGTGGAACGCGAGGTGGACGGAGCGGTGCGCGAGTACCTGCTCCTGCGCTACGCCGGGGACGACGCCCTCTACGTGCCCACCGACCGCATCGACCTCGTGCACCGCTACGTGGGGGTGGAGAAGCCGGCGGTTCACCACCTCTCCGGCCACCACTGGGGGCGCGTCAAGCGCCGCGCCCGTTCCGCGGTGAAGGAGATGGCCATGGACCTGCTCGGCCTGTACGCCGACCGCATGGCGGGGGAGGGCCATGCCTTTGGCCCCGACGACCCCTGGCAGCGCGAGCTGGAGTCGTCCTTCCCCTACGCGGAGACCCCCGACCAGGAGCGGGCCATCCGCGACGTGAAGCGGGACATGGAGAAGGCGCGGCCCATGGACCGCCTGGTCTACGGCGACGTCGGTTTCGGAAAGACGGAGGTGGCGGTACGAGCCGCCTTCAAGGCGGTCATGGACGGCAAGCAGGTGGCGGTGCTCGTGCCAACCACGGTGCTGGCGCAGCAGCACCAGCGCACTTTCGCCGAGAGGTTCGCTTCCTTCCCGGTGCGCCTGGAGAGCCTGTCGCGTTTCCGCTCTCCGCGGGAGCAGAAAGAGGTACTGGAGAAGCTGGCCACGGGCGAGGTGGACGTGGTCATCGGCACCCACCGCCTACTGCAGGACGACGTCAGGCCCGCCAACCTGGGGCTGGTCATAGTGGACGAGGAGCACCGCTTCGGGGTGGCCCAGAAGGAGCGCCTCAAGGCCCTGCGGCGCAGCGTGGACGTGCTCACCCTCACCGCCACCCCCATCCCGCGCACCCTGCAGATGTCCCTCTCTGGCATCCGCGACCTCAGCATCATGGATACCCCCATCGAGGAGCGCTACGCGGTCATCACCTCGGTGGGGCCTTACGACGACGAGCTGGTGCGCGAGGCCGTGCGCCGGGAGCTGGCCCGCGAGGGGCAGGTCTTCTTCGTCCACAACCGGGTGCGCAGCATCGAGCGGACGGCGAAAAGGCTGCACGAGCTGGTGCCGGAGGCGAGGATCGTGGTGGGGCACGGCCAGATGAAGGAGGGCCGGCTGGCGGCGGTCATGGACGATTTCATCGCCGGCCGCGCCGACGTGCTGGTGTGCACCACCATCGTGGAGTCCGGCCTGGACATCCCCAACGTGAACACCCTTATCGTGGACGCGGCGGAGAACCTGGGACTGTCGCAGCTCTACCACCTGCGGGGCCGGATAGGGCGCGGCAACCGCCAGGCCTACGCCTTCTTCCTCTTCCGCGAGGGGGGCTACCTGAGCGGCGGGGCGTTGCAGCGCCTCAAGGTAATCCGCGACTTCTCGGAGCTGGGGTCGGGACTGCGCGTGGCCATGAAGGATCTGGAGATCAGGGGGGCGGGCAACCTCCTGGGGGCCGAGCAGCACGGCCACGTGGAGGCGGTGGGCTTCGAGCTGTACTGCCGCATGCTGGCGGAGGCCGTGGACGAGCTGCGCGGGGTGAGCCGCCCGCGCACCTCGGAGGTGACCATCGACCTCCCCCTGCGCGCGTTCATCACGCCGGAGTACGTGGCGCGCACCTCGCGCCGTATCGAGCTCTACCGGCGCCTGTCGGAGGCGGCGAGCGCGCAGGAGATAGACGCCCTCGAGGAAGAGGCGCGCGACCGTTACGGCCCGCCTCCACCGGAGGCGGAGAACCTCTTCGGGGTGGCGCGGCTGCGCCCGGCCTGCCGGGCCGCGGGGGTGCGCGAGGTGGGCCGTGACGGCGACGACCTGGCGCTGCGCCTGAACGCGGAGGGCGCGGCGAGGGCGGAGGCGCTGGCGGGAGCGGCCGCCGCCGAAGGGCGTCCCTGGCGCGGCTCGCGCTACCGCGGGACCCTGCAGGAGCTGGTCCTCTATTTCGAGCCAGGCTCCTGGCCCGAACGCGGCCGCGATTATATGGAAGGAATTACCAGCATGCTCTATTCCGTCGCCACCGCGTGACCCGGGCCCTGGAGAGCCCCCACCCAGGACAGCCGGGCGCAGGGCGATGGCGGTGGGCGGGGAACGCCTCCTGCTAGAATAGGATGATGATCGCGAAAGGCCTCTTATGAGCGGACAGAAGCCGGTGGTGCACGTGCTGGGGCTGGGTCCGGGACCCCTGGGCCTGGTGACCCTGGAGACCCTGGACATCCTGCGCGGGGCGGGTGAGGTGCTGCTGCGCACCGCGCGCCACCCCTGCGTACCCGGGCTGGAGGCCCGCGGCGTCAGGTTCCGTCCCCTGGACCGCCACTACGAACGGGGCGCTTCCATGGATGAGGTCTACGCGGCCATAGCGGCGGAGGTGGTGGAGGAGGCGCGCCGCACGGGCGAGGCGTTCTATGCCGTCCCCGGTTTCCCCATGCTGGCGGAGCGCGCGGTGCAATTGCTGCTGGCGGAGGCGGACGTGGAGGTGCGGGTGCACGGGGCGGTGAGCTTCCTCGACGCCGTCCTCGCGGTCCTGGGCCTGGACGCGGTGGAGGGGCTGCTGGTGCTGGACTCGGACCGCCTGTTGGAGCGGGGCTACGGCATCCTCGACCCGCGGGTGGAGACCCTGCTGTCCCAGGTGGACTCGCGCCTCAAGGCCTCCGGGGTGAAGCTGGCGCTGCTGGAGGTGTATCCCCCCTCCCACGTCCTGCGAGTGGTGGGCGCGGCGGGCACACCGGTGGAACGGGTGGAGGAGGTCCTCCTGGAGGAGCTGGACCACGGGGAGCGCTTCGACCACCTCACCACCCTTCATGTCCCCGCCCTTCCCGCCGACGAGATACACGACTTCCAGCGGCTGCTGGAGATCATCGCGCGCCTGCGCGGGCCGGGGGGCTGCCCCTGGGACCGCAAGCAGACCCACGCCTCCCTGGCCCGCCACATGGTGGAGGAGGCCCACGAGGCGGTGGAAGCCATCCAGCGCCAGGACTGGCAACACCTCTCAGAGGAACTGGGAGACCTGCTGCTGCAGGTGGCGCTGCACGCGCAGCTCGGCTCCGAGGAGGGCACCTTCGACGTGCGCGATTCCCTGCGGTCCATCAACACCAAGCTGGTGCGCCGCCACCCCCACGTCTTCGGCGAGGCGGAGCTGGAGACCCCGGAGGAGGTCATCGCCCGCTGGGAGCACATCAAGGCGGAGGAGAGGGGAAAGCCCTCGGTGCTGGACGGGCTGGCCGAGGGGCTGCCCGCCCTCCTCTACGCCTTCAAGATGCAGACCCGCGCGGCGCGCGTGGGCTTCGACTGGGAGGCGGCCGAGGACGTCCTGCCCAAGCTCGCGGAGGAGCTGCGCGAGATCGAGGAGGCGCTGCGCGGCGGCGGGGACCTGGAGATGGAACTGGGGGACATGCTCTTCACCCTGGTCAATATCTGCCGCCACTACAAGGTGGACCCCGAGGTCGCCCTGCGCGCCTCGGCGCGGAAGTTCGGCCGGCGCTTCCGCGACATGGAGGAGAGGTGCGGCGCGCAGGGACGCGACATGGGCGCGATGACCCTGGAGGAACTCGACCGCCTGTGGGAGGAGTCCAAGGAATAACGGCGCGCCCGGGGTCGACCCCGGCCCGTGCCACCGGCGGCCCGGAGCGGATACGCCACCGCGGCGGCGGCCGTGAGAACGATCGGAGCCGAGGAGGGGACCTTGCGGAAGACACTGGCGGCGGCGGTCATGGCGGCGCTGCTCCTGGCGCTGATGCTGCCCCTGGGGGCGGGGGACGCCCAGGCCCTGCAGGAGACATACGCATTCACCGGCTCGGGCTGGGGCCACGGCGTGGGCATGTGCCAGTACGGCGCCAGGGGCATGGCCGCGGCCGGCTTCGACTACGTGCAGATACTCACCTACTACTACCAGGGGACGCAGGTCGGCGGCTGGTCCTGCCCGCCATCCATACGGGTGGGGCTCCTGGATGGGCAGTCCGCCATCAACCTGGCGGCGGAGTCCGGCTCGTTCGCCTTCTTCACCTCGGACGGGGACGTCCCCGGTGCCGTCATGACCCCCGGCGGCACCTGGACGGTGGCCGCGGACGCGGCGGGCGCTTTCTATATCCTGCGGCCCGACGGCAGCCGCGTGAACGACGCCAGCTACGGCAGCGCCAGCAAACCCCTGTACGTGCGCGGCGCGGGCGACGGGGACGTGCTGCGCCTGCCCCAGAACGGCAACCACGGCGTCAGCCACCTCTCCGCCATCACCCCGCTAGAGCTGGACCTCTACGCCTCGTCCGGCTCCTATGCCCTGCGGGCCGTCCTCATCAGTTGGTTCGAGACCTACCTGCGGGGGATCGCGGAGGTACCGGGGGGCTGGCCGCTGGAGGCGGTGAAGGCGCAGGCGGTGGCGGCGCGCTCCTATGCCGTGCGCGGCATGGGTAAGCATGCCGCGTCCGGTTATGACCTCTGCGATGACGTGCACTGCCAGTACTACAAGGGGTCCGACCAGGAGAAGGACACCGGCTGGGTGCAGGCGGTGGACGCCACGGCGGGGCAGGTCCTCGTCTACGGGGGCGGGGTGGCGCAGTGCTTCTACTCGGCCTCCTGCGGGGGGCACACCGACAACAACGAGGACGTGTGGTTCGGCTCCCCCGTGGCCTACCTGCGCGGCGTCCCCTGCCCCTGGTGCGAGGACCCCGGAAACAACCCCTTCGCCTCCTGGACCGTCACCTATTCCCGGGCGGAGATGGAGGCCCGCCTCAACTACCGCAGCGGCACCTACGTGGGCACGCTCTACGGCATGGACCTCTCCGACCGCACCCCCAGCGGCAGGGTGCGCTACGCCTACTTCACGGGCAGCGCGGGCACGGTGCGCGTCAGCGGCGAACAGCTGCGCGGCTATCTCAACCTGCGCTCCTCCATGGTCAACCTGGGCAGCGACGGTTTCGACGAATACATCCTCCTGGCCAATCCCGGCCCCGAGACGGCGGCGGCAAAGGTCAGGCTGCACTCGGCCCGGGGGGAGGAGACGGAGGTGGCGGTGGAGCTGCCCCCGATGTCGCGGCGCACCGTGCACGCCGACGATCACTTCCGCGCGGAGGAGATATCCGCGGAGGTCACCAGCGACAGGGGCATAGTGGCGGAGCGGGCCATGTACTTCGACTACCTCGGGGAGTACGACGGTGGCTCATGCGAGCACGGCGCCACGGCGGCGGCGATGGAATGGAACCTGGCGGAGGGGTACACCGCCCAGGGTTTCGACACCTGGGTCCTGGTTTACAACCCCGGGGGGGAGGCGGCCCATGTCGTCATGGACCTCCTGCGCGACGACGGCCACACCGGGCGTGTGGAGATGGACGTGGCGGCGAGGTCGCGGGCCACCCTCTACGTCGACGGGGTGCCTGGGTTCGAAGCGTGCGCCCTGGCGGCGAAGGTGGGCTCGGACAAGCCGGTGGTGGTGGAGCGGGCCATGTATTTCGACAGCTACGGGAGGGGGGGCGGCCACGTGGCCCTGGGCGCCACCTCGCTCTCCAGCACCTGGCTCTTCGCGGAGGGCTACACCGGGGGCGCCTTCGATACCTGGCTCCTGGTGGGCAATCCGCACGACGCGGCGGCCCGGGTCAGGTTCGACCTCTACGTCCCCGGAGGGGAGGGCGGCCGGAAGGTGGAGGTGGAGGTGCCGCCCCATTCCCGCTACACCCTCAGCGCCGACCAGTACCTGCCCGGCGCGGAGGTGGCCGCCCGGGTGGAGAGCGACCTGCCGGTGGTGGCGGAGCGGGCCATGTACTTCGATTACATGGGGAGGCGGGGAGGGTCCTGCGCGTTGGGGGCGGCCGCCGGAGCGGGCAAGTGGTACCTTGCCGAGGGCTACACGGCCGGCGGGTTCGACACCTACGTCCTGGTGGGAAACGCCTCGGGAGAGCCGGCGAGGGTGAAGGTCTCTTTCCTCACCAACGGGGGTCTCGCCAAGGAGATCTTCTGCGACCTGGCGCCGCTATCGCGCTTCACCCTCAACGTCGACGCGCATTTCCCTGAGGCCGAGATATCCGCGATCGTGGAGGAGACCAGCGGCAGGCCCGTCGTGGTGGAGCGGGCCATGTACTTCTATCACCTGGGGCGCCTCGGGGGCCACGCCGCGCTGGGCATGCCGCAGACCTCCACCACCTGGCTCTTCGCCGAGGGCTACACCGGCTCATAGTGCCCGGGCCGCCAGGTAACGGTCCTCGTTCCGGTGCTTTTATGGCCCGGCGACAAGGCTGGTCGTCGTCGCAGGCTCCTCCGAGCACCTTGCTCGCCGGGCGAGTGGCAGCGCAGACGGATGCTCCGACCGACCCGGTCGAGCCCGGGCAGGCGTCTTCATATAGACGACACCCGGACGGTCTGCCCTGATCCCTGCCGTCGCTATGCATGTGCCTGGGCTCTTCTGTGGTTGACTCCATAGAATCGTGACTTGAGCCAGCCGCGGAGGTAAGTATAGCGCCTCCAGGGGTATCTCTCGAAGAGGTCCAGGGCGCGGAGGCCCGTTTTCCCGCAGCAGGTCAGGGCGAGCCAGGGGTAAGGGTTGGGCCGCAACGGGTAGGCGGCCACCGCTCTCAACAGGGCCTGCCTGGCCCGCTTCGGGTCGTCCCTGATGTAATAGAGGCCGATCCAGTAGTGGCACACGCTCCGCGCCTTGTCGCGGCGCGCGAACTCGTCCGCGAACTTCTCGAGCTGTGCCTCGAAACCATGGGCCATCTTGCCGTAGTCCACGGTGACACGCTCATGGCCGTGCAGCCCGTATCTCAACAACGGTTCCCTGACGAAGTCGAAGTAACAGGTCCCGCCCATCCTCCTCCACATGTCCAGGTCCTCCAACGCCTGGATGGTCTCGTCGAAGAGCCCGCCGCGGTCGAAGATCTCCCTTCTGACCACGACGGTCGAAGGCGTGCCGACCACGTTAGCGACCATGAGGTCATCGAAGAGGTAACCCCGCTTCCTCGCTACCCGGGCGTTCACGGTACGCCCTGTCTCCAGTTCCACGTGAAGGAGCCCCGTGTAGACCGCCCCCGCACGGGGGTTTGCCCGGAACCTCTCCATCTGGAGTTCCAGCTTGCGGGGAAACCACTCATCGTCGTCGTCCAGGAAGGCGATGAAGTCTCCCGAGGCGTTGAGGATCCCGGTGTTGCGCGCCGCCGAACCGCCCCTGCACTCCGCGTGTCTCAGGTACCTGACGCGGCCGTCCGCGAGGCGTCCCACCGTCTCCCCGGTGTCGTCCGTGGAAGCGTCGTCGACCACGAGCAGCTCGAGATGGCGGTAGGTCTGCTCCAGGACGCTGCGCATGGCCAAGGCAAGGAGCCTGGCCCGGTTGTGGGTCGTGATGACCACGCTGACCAGGCTCTCGCGAGTGCGGTCCAAGCCATCCACGGTTTCTCCTTTGCCGCGGTGGAGCCGGTCTTTGATACCAGACATGTTACAGGAAAACACTTCGAGATGTTTCAAGATGGGTGACGGACGGGCATACCCCGTCAGGGGCCGCCCACGTGGACGCGGATGACGGTGGCCTCGCCCATATACTGGGAACCCATGACCTTCAGGCGCAGGGTGAGGGTGTATTCCCCGTCCTCGTACGGGGTCTGCAGGGTGATGGGGAAGGAGAGCTCCTGCCCGGGGGAGACGTCGCACGGGATCATTCCGACCTGGCCCACAACGAAACCCGGGTCGTCCACCTTGTTCCACAACGCGGAGATGGCGATGGCGCCTTTGTCGACGATGCTCCCCGCCAGCATCCCGCCCCGCCTCCACCGCGTATCGCCCAGGTTCGCCGCGGTCATCTCCAAGGAGAAGACGGTAGCGCGGTTGAAGGAGAGCACCGCCTCCTCGCCGGGAGGACCGGGCGCTTCCCGCGCCTGGTCCCATGCGAGCGTCCCGTCGGTGGCGTGGTTGGAGTTGGTGGACGGCATGGCGGCCACGGTGACGTCCGTCTCCCAGGTTTGGCCGTCCAGGATGCCGCCGGAGGCGATGATCTCCAGGTGGTAGGACCCGGTCTCCCCCGGCGCCACCGCGACGAAGGAGCTGGCGGCGCTGTCCCCGGGTTGCAGGAAGAAGGGGGCGAAGAAGTAGGTCTGTCCCGTCATCTCGACGTTACCGTCCTCGTCCACCCAGCGTAGCTTGAGGTGCTGCCTGGTCTCGTCCAGGTTCGAGAAGCGCGCCTGGGAACGGTTCAAGAAACCCAGCGAGGCGTTGAAGGTCGCGCCGGGCTCGAAGGTCCGCGGCATGAGGGCACGTACCTCCAACCCCGCGACACCGGCCGTCGCTACGGCGTCCAGGCGGTAGAGGCTTATGCCGTCGTCCGGGTACTCCTCCAGAAGCTCCAGCTCCGGCGTCGCGTCCAGCTTCTCGCGCATGTCCTCACGGTAGTCCTCGGGCAGGTCGCCCCAGCGCCACACCACGTGGTTGACGCCCGCCGCCGCCAGGAACTCCAGGGAGCGCGTCCCGGGGAAGCCCTGCATCTCCACCAGCGCCCGGCGGTAGAAGATGGGATAGTAGCCGCTGAGGCCGTTCAGCAGGGGCTTCCAGTTGAAGATGGAGTAGTACATGCTCTCCTGCTCCCGCAGCACGGACTCCATGTAGTTGTCCGGGTTGCCCCAGTTGAGGTCCATGGGATCCGTGAAGACGGTGCAGTTGTAGATAAGGGGCATGGGCGTCTCCACGACCACCGCGTCCTCGATGCGCGCGAGGTCGCGGTAGACCTCCGGCACGGCATCGCCGGTGACCATCTTTACCGTGGGCATGTCGACCACCAGGAACTCCAGCAGCAGGAGCAGGATGACCACTACCACTATGGCGGCGCCCAGGAGGTTGAGGCGGCGTCGCGCCAGGGCGCGGCAGATGTAGGCGCAGGCGTAGGCGACCACCACGCCCATGCACATGATCACCAGGATGTGGTAGCGGATGGGGAAGCGCACGAACTGGAATATCGGCAGCTTGTGCACTACCTCGAAGACGATGTTCCTGATCCCATGCGGATCGGCGCCCAGGGAGAGGACGGCGGAAAAGCCGCCCAGGAGCAGGAAGAAGACGAAGTAGCCGCCGCTGAGGGCTCTGCCCTCCGCGCCATCGTTGCCCCGGGACGCGCCCCCTCCTCCGCCGGGAGGGGGGGAGCGCCCCTCGGGCGGCAGCCCTTCCTCCCCGCCCGCCGCTCCCCCCTGCGCGGGTACCGTCCCACCCGGCTCCGCGGGGGTGGAGACGGCGTCCGTTCCGCGGCCGTTCCTCTTCACCAGGGACAGCAGGAAGAAGACCACTGCGGCCAGGGCCAGGGGAAAGAAGGTGAAACCGGGGAAGAGGGCGTTGCCCGCCCCCGCCCCGGTCTCGGTCTTGAGCCCCAGCTTGTCGTAGAAGAAGTCGCCATAGGTGGAGTAGAGCCAGTTCTCCGGGTAGACGCGCCAGTAGTCCTCCGCGGAAGCGCTCTTTATCTCCGCCAGGGCCGGGTTGATCTCCCGGTCCGATATGTTGCGGTGCAGGCGCAGGTAGGGCAGGGCAAAGGGCACGATGAGCGCGGCGCAGAGGGCGAGGACGCCGAAGACGGCGAGCAGGCGCCTCCACTGCGCCCTGCCGTCACGCGTCAGCAGGCGCCAGGCGAAGAAGAACGCCAGGGGTATGGCGGAGAAGGCGAGCTGATACCAGCTGAGCAGGGCCTGGGCCAGGAAGGTCAGCCCGAGGCCTACCAGGTTTCCGGTGCCGCCGCGGTCGCAGTACTTGAAGAGGAAGAAGAGGAGCAGCGGCTGGAAGCAGTAGATGCTGACGTGCACGTGGATGATTGCGGAGAAATGGTACGGCGCCAGGGCGAAGAAGACCCCGGCGGCCAGCGCTGCCAGCCAGTTGTCAGTCAGGTACCTTGCGAGCAGGAACATGGTATAGCCGCAGAGGGCGAAACCGATGAACAGGAGCACGTTGTAGGTGAGCACCGGGTTGCCGGTCACCCAGTTGATGGGTATGGCGACGACGCTGAAGGTCATGATGTGCTCGGAGAAGGCCAGGGAGTCCCGGGAGGGGTAGTTGATGTTCGCCTGGAAGAGCGCGGTGGGATCGGTGCCCAGGGCGTGGCCGTCCCAGGACATGATCCAGACCTGAAGCGGGGTGTCGATATGGGGCCTCACCACGGTGTCGGTCATGTTGGTGGTGACGGGGAGGGCGAAGAGGAAGGCGAGGGCCAGGAAGAGCATGATGATCAGCAGGTGGTCCCTCAAGAATCTCACGTCTACCCGCATCCTCCCGTGTTCCCGGCCGGGCCGGCCGCAGCTTCCCGCCTTGCGCCCCCCAGCCCTTTAGAGCCCACCCGCACGGGGCGGGTTCCGGTCCGGGAGGCCCACCGCTGACCTGCCGCGCCGCGCCCGTCCCCCGCACTGCCGCCCCGGTGGCTCGTTTTACTAAGACTTCTTCGCGCCCCGTCCTCCATCTCCCTGCTCCGCGTGATCATAACCGGCGCGGCTGCCCCGCCAGCACCGCCACGCCGCCGCCGGCAGCCTGCCCGCGCCACCCCGCCCGGGGCGGTCGGCCTCAACTTGCCTTTAAAGGTGGCGTACTTTATGTTGTTTGAATATGAAAGAGAAATTGCGGCGGCTGTTCGAATACCGTGAGCTGCTCTTCAACCTCACCCGCAAGGAGGTGAAGGTCAAATACAAGAACTCCTTCCTCGGGTTCCTGTGGTCGCTGGTGACGCCGCTGATGATGCTGGTGGTCTACTACGTGGCCTTCGGGATCATCTTCAAGATGCGCGGAGAGGGCATGTCCTACTACGCCTTCTACCTCATGGCCGGCATCCTGCCGTGGAACTTCATGTCCATCTCCCTGATGATGGGGGTGGCATCGCTGGTCAACAACGCCGACCTCATGAAAAAGGTCTATTTCCCGCGCGAGACCCTGACCCTCTCCTACCTTGGCTCCTCGTCCTTCCATTTCCTCCTGCAGGAGCTGGTGCTGATCATCTTCATGCTCATCTTCCGGGTGCCCATGACCTGGTGGATACTGGCCTTCCCCCTGGTCCTGCTGCTGCAGCTCACCTTCGTGGGCGGCCTCTCGCTGCTGCTGGCGACCTTCAACGTCTTCTACCGCGACGTCATGCACTTCCTGGAGATCGTGCTGATGGCCTGGTTCTGGATGACCCCCATCATCTACCCCATATCCCTCATCTACGACAACCTGCCCGGCTGGGCGGAGAAACTGTACATGCTCAACCCCATGGCCCATATTATCCTGCTGTGGCAGCGCATCGTATATAACTCACCGGTAAACGGCCCGACGGCCTCCTACTGGTCCCCGTGGGGCCTGCTGGGGACGGTGGTCTTCTCCGTCGTCCTGCTGCTGGCCGGGTATTATACCTTCAGCCGCCTGGAGGGAAGATTCGTGGAGTTCATCTGATGGCGCCCAGGGAAATAGGCATACGGACCAAATCCGAGGTCCCGGTCATCGAGCTGCGGGGGGTCAGCAAGAGCTTCCGCCTCTACCACGACATCAACTATTCCCTGAAGGAGAAGGTCATCAACTTCCGCAAACGCGGTTACGAGCTATTCTGGGCCCTGCGGGACATCGACCTCACCATCTACAAGGGCGAGACCATCAGCATCATCGGGCCCAACGGCTCCGGCAAGTCCACCCTGCTGCGCATGATGACCGGCATCATGAGCCCCAACCAGGGCAGGATAAACACCCATGGCACCATCGCCGCCCTGCTCGAGCTGGGGGCCGGTTTCCATCCCGACCTCACCGGCAGGGAGAACATCTACTTGAACGCCTCCATCCTGGGCTTCAAGCGGCAGATGCTCAAGGGCATCGTCGAGGAGATAATCGCCTTCTCGGAGCTGGGCCCCTTCATCGACAACCAGGTGAAGAACTACTCCTCCGGCATGTACGTGCGCCTGGGGTTTTCCATCGCCATCAACCTCAATCCGGACATCCTGCTCATCGACGAGGTGCTGGCGGTGGGCGACGAGTCCTTCCAGGTGAAGTGCCTCAACCGCATCGCCGGCATGCAGCAGGAGGGGAAGACCATCGTGCTGGTCACCCACAACGCCGGCATCGCCGAGAGCATCAGCGACCGCGTGTTGTGGCTGGAGAAGGGCGTGGAGAAGATGCTGGGCGACCCGAGCGAGGTCACCGACGCCTACCACGAAGCCATGCGCCAGCACCCCGAGGGGAGCGAGTTCGGCACGCGGGACATCGTCATCGACCGCGTGGAGCTGCTGGACGCGGGGGGCCGGGAGGCGGAGGAGTTCGAGACGGGCGACCCCCTCACCCTGCGCATGCATTACGAGGCGGTGAAGCCCGTCGACGACCCCGTCTTCGGCTTCGGGTTCTACGACCCCATGGGCTTCATGGTCTACGGCACCAACACCCGCCTGCGGGGCATCGACATCGACCGAGTGGAGGGCAGGCACTGCATGGAGTTCCGCGTCCCCTCCCTGGCCCTGCTGGACGGGAGGTATTACGTCTCCGTGGCCGCCCACTCCCGGGACGGCACGGTCAACTATCACTGGCTGGATAAACGTTACCATTTCGAGGTGCACTCTCCCCACCGGGAAGAAGGCTATTTCGCCATGGAATGCGATATCTCCATGATCCCGGAGTAGCCCGAGGGCGGGGCAGGGAAACGGCATGACGCGAACGAAGACCATATTGCAGACGACGTAGCACGCAGCGGTGCTGCCGTGCCGGCGTGGGATGTTCCCCGGTATACACCGGGAAGGCGCGGGCGCACCGGAGGGAAGGGGTGAAGAGGAGAGATGAAAAAGCGAGACCTCGCGCAGGAGCCCGCGGCGGCTCCGGAGGAAGGCGCGGGCAACCTCTCCCTGGAGCTGGAGGGAGTGGACGTCCCGTCCATAATGCGGCATATACAGGAGAGGGTGGAGCAGCGCCGCGAGCAGGGTGTTTACCGTGACCTGCCCATCATGGACCTGGAGCAGGAATGGACGGGCGGGGGCGACGCCGAGATCGGGGTCGACCCCCTGCACGAGCTCATCTTCCGTATCCAGATGGCGCGGCAGGTCGCCGAAGTCACCAGCGATTATCCCATAGGAGCGCGCCCTTCGCTCCTGGGTGCCGTCATCCTGGCCGTAAAGAAGGTAATCCGCCGCATCATGACCCCCTACATGGACGCGGTCTTCGCCAAGCAGAGGGAGTTCAACGCCCAGTGCCTGCGTTCCATGGAGGCCCTGTCGCAGATGATCATAAGGGAGCGGGAGCATTCCTACCACGGCGGCCTGGACCGCTACGAGTCATGGGTGGAGCTGGGCTTCGCGCAGGACGAGGAAGAACTGCTGCGGGAGGCGGCGAGGCGGTTCGATGCGGGGAGGCACATCACATGCATCGAGTGCGGCACCGGGGATTTCCTCGCCGCGGCCGCGAAGGAAGGACGGGAGGCCCACGGCATCGAGGAGGACACGCGCTTGGTCCAGATGGTGCAGGAAAAGGACCTCAGGGTAGTCCAGGCCAGGGCCCTGGACTACCTGGAGGCCCAGCCCTTGGCCTCGCTGCAGGCGGTCTTCCTCAGGGACCTGGGGGAGCGGGTGGACACCCGCGACCTGCTGTGGACCATCTCCGCCCTGGCCGACCGCGTGGAGGGCGGCGGGCAGGTGCTGGTGCTCAACCACCACCCCCGTTCCGTCCTGGGGACGGAGGAGGCCTTCTGCGACCCCACCCTGCTGCGCATGGTGCACCCGGAGACCATGCGCGAGCTATTCCTGCGCAGCGGCTTCAGCGCGGTCGAGGTCTCGACGCTGGGAGACTTCGGCCCGCAGGAGATAGAGGAATGGAAGAGCAGGCTGGAAGGGGCGCACCTGGAGAGCGGCGACCTCGCGGACCTGCTCTTCTCCCCGCGGCGCTATCTCCTGGAGGCGAGGAGATAATGCCTTGAGAGCGGAGACGGTGGCCTTCGTGCCGGTACGCTACGGCCCCCAGGTCGTGGGAGGCGCCGAGACCCTCACCCGCGTCCTGGTGGAGGAGCTGGCGGCCCGGGGATGGCCGGTGGAGGTGCTCACCACCTGCGCCATCGACCCCCACAGCTGGAACAACTATTTCCCTGCCGGCACCGAGATATTGAGCGGCATCACCGTGCGAAGGTTTCCCACCCAGAGCCGCAGGCGGGACCGGAAGACGGCCCGGGCGGAGACGCGCATGATCCTAGGCAAGAGGGTGTCGGTCAGGCACCAGGAGATGTGGATACGCAGCGTGGTCGCCAGTGACGCCCTGCGTGCCTATATAGGCGAGCACCGGGACGACTACAGGGCCTTCGTCTTCGCTCCCTACCTTTTCGGCACCACCTGGCAGGGCGTGCACGAAGTGCCCGAGAAGGCCTATATCATCCCTTGCCTGCACGACGAGGCCTACGCCTACAGGAAGATCTACAAACAGCTCATGCGCTCCGCGCGGGGCCTGATGTTCAACAGCGTGCCCGAGATGGAGCTGGCCCGCCGCATCTACGGCAAGGACCTGCCGGGGCGGGTGGTGGGGATGGGGTTCGCGCCCCACGACGCCGAGGGAGACCGCTTCCGTTACAAGTACTCCATAGAGGGGGACTTCGTCCTCTATGCCGGACGCCGTGAGAGCGCCAAGAACACGCCGGCGTTGCTGCAGTACTTCTGCAACTACCTGCAGAACACCGGCCGCGACGTGAGCCTGGTGCTCACGGGGACGGGGCGGCTGGACCTGCCCTTCGCCTTCTACAACCGGGTCATAGACGTGGGTTACGTGGGAGAAAGGGACCTGCGCGACGCCTACGACGCGGCCACGCTCATCTGCCACCCCTCCACCCGGGAGAGCCTCTCCATCATGATCCTGGAAGCGTGGCTGGCGGGGCTGCCCTGCCTGGTGCACGGCGACTGCGCCGTCACCCGCTACCACGTGGAACAGAGCGGCGGCGGGCTGTGGTTCAAGGACTACCCCACCTTTCACGAGTCCCTCTCGTACCTGCTCGAGGACCCGGCCCGGCGCGCCGGCATGGCGGAAAAAGGCAGGGAATACGTGCTGCGCAACTACTCCTGGGACGAGGTGGTGGGCAACTTCTCCGCCGTGATCGAGGAAGGGGAAAGGGGCCGCGGTTGAAAGTCCACCAGATGGTCCCGGCCATGAACAGCGGCGACGCCGTCTCCAACCAGGTCATCTCCATCCGCGACATCCTGACGGCGTGGGGGGTGGAGTCGGACATCTTCGCCTGCGACATGGACGATTTCGGCCGCCGCCATGCCACCTCCGACCGGGAATACGAGGATGTCGTGGAGGAGACAGCCGAAGACCTCTTTATATATCACCTCTCTATTTTCAACGACAACCACCGCCACTTCACAGGCAGCCGCTGCCGCAAAGTGCTCATCTACCACAACATCACGCCGGCGGAGTACTTCGACCGCTACTACCCCTACGCGGCCTACCTGTGCCGCGAGGGGCGCGACCTCCTTCCCCGGCTTAAGGACTGCGACCTGGCCCTGGGGGACTCCGACTACAACCGCCGCGAGCTGGTGGCGGCGGGGTTCGACGAGGCCAGGACGGGGGTGCTGCCCATCAACCCTCCCCTGGACAAGCTGGACGGCATCGCGGAGGACGCGGAGTTCGGCAGGCGCCTCTCGGACGGCAAGACCAACCTGCTCTTCGTGGGCAGGGTGGCCCCCAACAAGCGGGTGGAGGACCTCATCAAGCTCTTCTACTGCTACCACCGCGGCATCAACGCGCACTCCCGCCTGGTGGTTGCGGGGTCCCTGCTCTCCACCTACCACACCGCCCTGCTCTCCATGGCCTGGCGCATGGGCATCCAGGACCGCGTCCTCTTTCTGGGCAAGGTCAGCGACGCCCGCCTCAAGGCCTGCTACCTCAACTCCCACTACTACATATCCATGAGCGAGCACGAGGGCTTCTGCGTCCCTCCCCTGGAGGCCTTCCACTTCGACCTGCCGGTGCTGGCCTATGCCGCCGGGGCCGTGCCGGAGACCATGGGGGGAGCGGGGGTCATCTTCACCGACAAGAACTACCCCGTGCTGGCGGAGTTCCTGGACCGCCTGGGAAGGGACGCCGGACTGCGGGAGAGCATACTGGCGGCGCAGAGGGAGCGGCTGGGGCATTTCGGCCCGGGCAGGTTCGAGCTGACGCTGCGGGAAGCCCTGGGCGGGATGCTGGGACTGGACGGGGCGGCCGTCGAGATGGCGGCGGCGGGATAGAGGGACTGAGGCGATGATAAACGTAAACGGCAGACAGATCGACGAGCACGGCCTGGTCGCGAAGACCGAGGCGCGGCGGCGGGCAGGGCTCTACGACCCCCGCATGCAGGAGCTGCTGGAGCGGAGCATAGAGGCGGAGCTGGACAACCCCGACTTCGACATGATCCGGGTGATCTACGACCTGCACCACGCCCTGGGAGACGAGGGGAGCGGCCTGGAGCCGCCGGACGATCTCTCTCGCGGGGGAGAGAAGGTGGGCCGGGCGGCGACTTTCATGCGACGCTTCCAGACCAGGTTCATCCGCGCCGTCAACGAGGGGTATGTGCAGCAGCAGATCTCTTTCAACACCCTGTTCACCCAGGTGATCGACATCTCCTGCAGCCAGATCTACAACCCCGAGGGCGGGACCAACGAGAGCAAGGTGGCATCGGAGCGGGATATCTGGATGACGCGCCGCCCGCAATGGGACGCGGAGACGGCGGCCGCCGTGGCCGGAGAGGGCCGGGACCGCGCCGTCTTCGTGGGCATCCCGGGGACGGCATGCCTGGGGTTTTTCAAGGAAAAGGGCAGGCCGGTCCTGGCCATGGACACCTGCGATACGGCGGTGGCGGAAGCGCAGGCGGATTTCATACCGGCCAGGTACTGCACGCGCATGGCGGACGTCTTCGGCCGCCTGGTCGTGGAGGACCTGGGGCTGTTGGTGCTCGCCTTTCCTGAGTGCCTGACCGGCCGCGAGCTGGACCGCATACTGCAGTGGGCGGGAGAGCACCTGCTGCCGGGGGGCGCCGTGCTGGTGGCGCTGAACCGCGGCTGGGCGGAAAGGCTGGCTGGCGAGGAGGGCTTCGTGCGCTGGTGGCCGCGCCGCCTGCTGGAGCGCCTCATGGCGCGCCACGGTTTCAAGGTGCGCGAGTGGAGGTGCGGAGGGCACACCATGCTCAAGGGAGAGAAGAACGCTTGAGGGTACATCAGATCGTTCCCTGCCTGGCCAGCGGGGACGCCGTCTCCAACCAGGTGCTGTCCATCCACGACATCCTTACGGCGTGGGGGGTGGAGTCGCACATCTTCGCCTACGACATGGACGAATATACCTGCCGCTATGCCGCTCCCGACGTCACCTACCCGGAGTTCGCCGCCAGCGAGGAAGACGTGGTCATCTACCACCACGCCATCTACTGCGAGAACCACCGCATGTTCCTGGGCAGCCGCAACCGCAAAGTGCTCATCTACCACAACATCACGCCCCCCGAGTTCTACGTCGACTTCTATCCCACGGCCGCGCGCATCTGCCGCCTGGGGCGCGACCTCCTTCCCCGGCTTAAGGACTGCGACCTGGCCCTGGGGGACTCCGACTACAACCGCCGCGAGCTGGTGGCGGCGGGGTTCGACGAGGCGAGGACGGGGGTGCTGCCCATCAACCCTCCCCTGGACAAGCTGGACGGCATCGCGGAGGACGCGGAGTTCGGCAGGCGCCTCTCGGACGGCAAGACCAACCTGCTCTTCGTGGGCAGGGTGGCCCCCAACAAGCGGGTGGAGGACCTCATCAAGCTCTTCTACTGCTACCACCGCGGCATCAACGCGCACTCCCGCCTGGTGGTTGCGGGGTCCCTGCTCTCCACCTACCACACCGCCCTGCTCTCCATGGCCTGGCGCATGGGCATCCAGGACCGCGTCCTCTTTCTGGGCAAGGTCAGCGACGCCCGCCTCAAGGCCTGCTACCTCAACTCCCACTACTACATATCCATGAGCGAGCACGAGGGCTTCTGCGTCCCTCCCCTGGAGGCCTTCCACTTCGACCTGCCGGTGCTGGCCTATGCCGCCGGGGCCGTGCCGGAGACCATGGGGGGAGCGGGGGTCATCTTCACCGACAAGAACTACCCCGTGCTGGCGGAGTTCCTGGACCGCCTGGGAAGGGACGCCGGACTGCGGGAGAGCATACTGGCGGCGCAGAGGGAGCGGCTGCGTTCCTTCGGGACCGGGGTGCTCGCCGCCGGCCTGCGCGAGGTGCTGGACGGGCTGGCGGCGGCCGCGGCGGGGGTTGACGGGGGCGGGGAGGCGCGAGGGAACGGTGGCGGGGAGGTGCTGCGTTGAGGGTACACCAGTTGTGTGCGCGGCTGCAGTTCGGCGACGCAGTCACCGGACAGGTGCTGCGCATGCACGAGCTCTTCAAGTCGTGGGGGTGGGAGAGCCACATCCACGCCACCGCCAACGACGAGCCCATGGCCGCCTACAACGAGGGACTGAAGGCCTATCGCGGCAAGAGTATGCGCGACCGGGACAGCGTTCTCGTCTACCACCTCTCCGTTTTCGACGAAAACCACCGCATGTTCCTGGGCAGCCGCAACCGCAAGGTGCTCATCTACCACAACATCACCCCGCCCGAGTTCTTCGACGCTTACGACAGCCGCCTGGCCGAGGTCTGCCGCAAGGGGAGAGAACTCCTGCCCCGTCTCAGGGAATGCGACCTAGCCCTGGGTGATTCCGAGTACAACCGCCGGGAGCTGGTCAGTGCGGGGTTCGCGGAGGAGAAGACCGGGGCTTTGCCCATCATAGTGGACACCGCCGCCCTGGACGGCGAATACAACCACGCCCTGCATGCCGGGCTCTCGGACGGCAGGACCAACCTGCTCTTCGTGGGGCGCATGGTCCCCAACAAGCGGGTGGAGGACCTCATCGACCTCTTCGCGGTCTACCGCCACCGCGTCAACGCCTATTCCCGCCTGCTGCTGGTCGGGACCACCTGGTCACTGCGGTACAACATCGAGCTGGACGAGCGCATCCGCCGCTACGGGCTGCAGGGAGCGGTGTCCATCCCGGGCTGGTCCTGGGGGGTGTCAGACGAGGACCTGCGGGCGTATTACCGCACGGCGAGCGTCTTCATCACCTGCAGCATGCACGAGGGCTTTTGCGTACCCCTGCTGGAGAGCATGCACTTCAGGGTGCCCATCCTGGCCCGCGCCAGCGCCGCCATCCCCTATACCCTGGGCGGCGCCGGGATGACCTTCCGCAGCATGGACCTCCCCCTGCTGGCGGAGGCCGTGGGCGAGGTGGCGACCAACGCGGAGCTGCGCCGGGCCATGGCCGAGAAGGGCACGCGGCGCCTCGAGGATTTCGCCCCCGAGAAGACCGCCGCCTCCCTCCGCGCCTATATAGAGGGGGTCAGCCCCTGACATGTGACATGCCTGGCACACCCGATGCTCTGGTTGCTGCTACGCAACACAATGTCACATGTCAGGGGCTGACCCCATTACAGGCTGATCCCGACGGGGAGCTGCAGCGGCTCCGTGAAGTAACCATTGCCGGCGTCGTCCAGCCACAGCCATAGGGTATATTCGCCGGGCTCGCGAGGCGCCTGCAGCGCCACCGGGAAAGATATCTCCTGCCCGGCCGAGACGTCGCAGGGCAGAAGGCCGGTCTGGGTCAGCTCGTAGGCCGGGGCGCCGGCACGCTTCCACACCGCGGTAACGTGCACGCTCCCCGCCGTCCCCACCATGCCCCTTGGCCACTGCGCCACGCCGCCGTTGCGGACGGCGACGTCCAGGGAGAGCACTTCGCCGGTATGACAGGCCGCGGCTGGCTCTCCATCTTCCCGCGCCCAGGACAGCTCGCCGGCCGCGCCCGCTCCCTCGCCGGGCAGGGCGACGCCGCCGACCTCCACCTCGCTCTCCCACACCGTCCCCTCCAGGATGCCGTCGGTGGCGGCGACGGACAGGGAGTAGGGACCGGCCTGCGAAGGTGACTCCAGGCTGAAACTGGCCGAGGCCGCTTCGCCCGCCGCGACGAAGAACGGCGCATAGAGATAGGACTCCTCGCTGCGCACGACCTTTCCGTCACCGTCGCGCCACTCCGCCCGCAGGTGCTGCCGGTCCTCGGAGAGGTTCACGAAGGGAAGGCCGGCAGGGTTGAGGAATCCCACGGAGGCTGCTAGAGGCGCCCCCGCAGCGGTCCTCTCGGGGAGGTAGAGGGGCAGGTCCAGCCGGTCCACGGAAACGGTGTCGACGGGGTCGAGGCGGTAGAGGGAGATAGCGTCATCTGCGTAGTCCTCGACCAGCTCCACTCCCGGCTGGCTCTCCAGGGCCTTCCTCGTGGATGCCGCGGTGCCGTCGGGCAGCCAGTCCCAGTGGGCCACCACGTGGTCGACCCCGGCCGCACGCAAAAAGTCCAGGGCCCGCGTCCCCGGGAAGGCCTGCATCTCCACCACGGCCCGGCGGTAGAAGATGGGGTAGTAGCCGCTCATACCGTTCACAAGCTTCTTCCAGTGATAGACGGAAAAATAGGTGGCGGTCTGCTCGCGGTCCGCGGAGAGGAAGAGGTTGTCCAGGGTGCCGAAGTTGAGGCTCAGGGGGTCCTCGAAAGTGACGCTGTCGGCCACGTAGGGCATGGGTGCCTCCACCACCACCGCGTCCTCGATATCGGCCAGGTCCCGGTAGACCCGGGGCACCTCGCCCGCCACCGGCACGGAGGCGGTGGGGAGGTCCACCACCGCGAACTCGCAGAGCAGCAGCACGATCACCGCACCCGCCACCGCCATGGCCCACCTGCGGCCGCGCCACGACTGCATGAGGGTCTGGAAGGCGGCACAACCGTAACCGGCGGTCGCGGACAGCGCCAGCAGCACCATGATGTTGTAACGCACCGGGAAGCGTACGAAGCCGTAGAACGGGAGCTTGTGCATGACCTTGTAGAAAATATTGTTCAGTCCTCCGGGCTCGGGGCCAAGGGAGAGCGCGAAGCATACCAGGCCCAGGACCACGAAGAAGAGGAAGAAAGCGCGCGGGGAGGCGATCCTCTGCGGGGGCCCGGGGAGCGGCGGCCCGGCCCGGGGCGGGCTGTCCTGCACGCGGGTATCTTCCGCGCCCGGCTCCCGCTCATCCCCTGGGACGTCCTCCCTCCCGGACCGCGGCGCCCCGCGCGCCGGGGAGCGGCGCATCCTCTTCCCCGCGAAGAGGAAGAGCAGCCCCAGCAGGGAAAGGGGCAGGACCAGGAACCCCGGGAATAGGGCGTCCCCGCCCCCTGGCGGGCCAGTGCGGGAGAAGCCCAACACGTCATGATAGAGCCAGTTCTGGGGCAGCACGCGCACGTAGTCCACCAGGTGGGCGCGGGCGATGACGTTCAAGGCGGGCTCGCGCTCGTCCTCGGGGATGTTGGCGCGCAGCCGGAAATAGGGCATGGCAAAAGGGACGATGACCACCATGCACAGGGCCAGGACCGCGATGACGTAAAGGAACTTCCTTGCCTGCTGGCGGCGGTCGCGGGCGAGGAGGCGCCACAGGAAGAAGAGGGCGATGGGGATGGACGAAAAAGCCAGTTGATACCATCCCAGCAGCGCCTGGGCGAGGAAGGCGAGCCCGAAGCCCACCAGCTCGCGCGTACGCCCCTCGTCGAAGTAGCGGAAGAGGAAGTAGAGGATGAGGGGTTGCAGGCACCACAGGCTGACGTGCACGTGGACGATGGTCGAGAAATGGTAGGGAACGAAGGTGAAGAAAACCCCCGCCGCGAAGGCGGCCATCCTCTTCCCGGTCAGGTATTTGACCAGCAGGTACATGGTGTATCCGCACAGGGCGAAACCCAGGAGGGAGACGAGGTTGTAGGCCAGCACCGGGTTGCCGGTTATCCAAGAGACGGGGGCGGCCACGAGGGCGAAGGTGAAGAGGTGCTCGGAGAAGGCCAGGCTGTCCGGGGAGGGGTAGTTCATGTTGGCCTGGAAGAGGTGGAGCGGTCCAGTGGTCATGGCGTGGCCGTCCCAGGAGTAGATCCACACGTTGAGGACGTTGTCGACGCGGCTGCTGATAACGGTGTCGCCCAGGCCGGCGACCAGGGGCAGCGTGAAAAGCAGGACGAGGACGAGGAAGAGGCATACTACCAGCAGGTGTTCCTTGATCCCCGACATATGCCTCCTCTCTCCGCTCGAATGTGGCCACGGCCATGCCCCGGTCCGCGTATTATTCTACCTTATGCGGGCAAAGGTTTGAGCATGGGGTCAGCCCCTGACATGTGACATGCCCTGCAAACTCGAAGCTCTGGTTGCCGTTACGCAACACGATGTCACATACCAGGGCTGACCCCATCTCCTACCCCGTCCGTAGCGTGGGGAAGATGTTGTAGAATGGTTGACGCGGGCGGTGTTCCGCGGCAGATGATGCAGCATGGAGATGGGAGGGAACACAGCATGACCGAACGCGCTGGCCTGGACGTCTTCTTCTCGCCCCGCAGCGTGGCCATCATCGGGGCCACCCCCAACCCGGCCAAGGGCGGGCACAGCATCGTGGCCAACATGCTCGAGTCCTTCGCGGGCCCGGTCTATCCGGTCAACCCGGGGAGGGACGAGATACTCGGGGTGAAGTGCTACCCTTCCGTGAAGGACCTGGCGGGCAAGGTGGACCTGGCAATCGTGTTCATCCCCGCCGCAGGCGTCCCGGAGGTGCTGGAGGAATGCGCGGCGGCGGGGGTGAGGGCGGCGGTGCTGGAGTCCGGCGGTTTTGCCGAGGCCGGGGAGGAGGGAAGGCGCATCGACGCGCGCTGCCGGGAGGTCGCCTCCCGCACCGGGCTGCGCCTGTGGGGGCCCAACTGCACCGGCCTGGTCAACACCGACCCCTTTATCTTCACCCCCTTCATGCGCGCCCCCAACGCCCACGAGCGGCTCAAGCCCGGGACCCTGGGCATCATCGCCCAGAGCGGCATGCTGGCCGCCGGCTTCATGCTGCAGTTCGTCATCTCGGGGTTCTTCACCGTCTCCAAGGCCTGCGCCATCGGCAACAAAATGGACGTGAACGAGGTGGAGGTGCTGCGCTACCTGGCCGGCGACCCCAGGACCAGGGCCGTGGTGGCTTACCTGGAGTCCTTCGTGGACGGCAGGGCCTTCCTGGAGGTGGCCGGGGAGATGGCCGGCGCGAAACCACTGGCCATCCTCAAGGGGGGGCGCTACGAGGAGTCGGCCCGGGCCGCCCTCTCCCATACCGCGAGCCTGGCCGGGTCCAGCGAGGTGGCGGACGGGGCCCTGCGCCAGGCGGGCGTCATCCAGGTGCAGGACTTCAACGAGCTGATGAACGTCGGCAAGGCCTTCTCGCTCCACCCCGAGCCTTTCCGCGTCACCTCGCGCGACGGGCGCGGAGTGGCGGTGGTGACGGTCACCGGGGGAGGAGGGGTGGTCCTCACCGACCTGCTGCGCGACGCGGAGTTGCGGGTCCCCGCCCTGGAGGAGAGGACCCTGCGCGCTCTCGCGGACGTCTTCCCTCCCTGGATGGCACCCTCCAACCCGGTGGACATCTGGCCGGCCATCGAGCAGCGCGGCTTCGACGCCTTCAGCGGCTCCATGCGGGCGGTGCTCGCCGATGACAACATCGACGGGGTGATATTGCTCCCCTTCGCCTCGAAGTTCATCGAGCACTTCCCCTTCGAGGAGATAGGCGAGGAGGTGAGGCGCAGCGGCAAGGCGGTGGTGTCGTGGGTCTTCGGGGACCTGCGCTTCTTCAACACCCTGGAGGAGAAGATGCGGGAGCACGGCATCCCGGTCTACGCGGACCTGCGCGCGTGCCTGCTCGCCCTGGACTCCTACCTTCACTTCGCCCGCCAGGCCCGGGACAGAAAAGGGGCCTGAGCGCCCGCGCCCAGGCCCGCTTATGGTCAGTACCGGTCATTTCACGGCTTGTCCCTGGGTGTTGTGTCCTCCGTTGATGTTCCCGGCCATGGAGAAGTAGACCGGCCGTTCGGCCACGATGGGCACGTCCGAGGTGATCTTGATGGACACGTCCCCGTGGTTGCTGTCCCACACCCCGATGCCGTACTTGGCGTCGTGTACGACCACCGTGAAACGGGAGCGCGGGTCGATGACGAGGTCGCGGTGTTCGTTGTTGCCGTCGGCGCACAGGTAGTCGATGCGCACCCTCGCCTCCTCCTCACCGGGGTTCTGCAGGCATAGATAGGTGTGGAAGCCGGAACGCGTGCACCCCTCGGCGAAGAGCCATTGCTCATACGGCTGCGGCGAGCCGGTCACGTTGTGCCCGCCCTCGATGAAACCGAAGTAGTTGAAGTACATGGGGCGCTCGGCCACGATGGGCTGGTCCGAAGTGACCTTGATGGACACGTCGCCGTGGTTGCTGTTCTGCTCGCCGATGCCCAGGCCTTTGCCGTGCACGGCCACGGTGAAACGGGAGCGCGGTTCGATGGTCAGTTTGCGGGACTCGTTCTCGCCGTCGGCGCAGAAGTAGTCCAGGCGCACCTCGGCCGGCGCGTCGCCGGGGTTCTGCAGGCAGAGCCAGGTGTGGAAGCCGGGCCGCGTGCACCCCTCGGCGAAAAACCATTCCGGGGAGGGCGCGGCCGCCCCCATGACGTTGTGCCCGCCGTCCCAGCTCCCGGCGTAGTCGAAGTACATGGGCCGTTCGGCCACGATGGGCTGGTCCGAGGTCACCTTGATGGACACGTCGCCGTGCTCGCTCGCGTGCACGCCGATGCCCTGGGCGTCGCCGTGCACGGCCACGGTGTAGCGCGACTTCGCCCCGACCACCAGGGACTTGGTGACGTTCTGGCCGTCGCCGCAGAAGTAGTCCAGGCGGACGTTGGCGTTCTGTTCCCCGGGGTTCTGCAGGGTCAGCCAGGTGTGGAAGCCGGGCCGCGTGCAGCCCTCGGCGAAGTACCACTGTTTGAGGGGGGAGTCCGTCCCCATGACGTTGTGCCCGCCCGTCCAGGAGCCGCCCCCGCCGGTGTAGTTGAAGTACACGGCCCGCTCGGTCACCAGTCCTTCCTGGTTGGAGATGACGGAGGTGCTCACCTCCTGCCCGTTGATGGTGGCGTTGACGGGCACGGTGGCCCGGGAATTGGGCGGGATGGTGATGAGGCGCACCACCGACTTGCCGCTGGGAAGGGTGTAGCGGAGCTGGACCAGGATATCGCGGTCCAGGATGTTCATGAGCAGGATGAACTGGTTGAACCCCGCGCCGGTGTATCCCTCCGCCAGGAAGCCGCGGCTCTTGACCTCATCCGGCGGCCACAGGTCCGGGACCTCCTCGTAGTTGTAGGCGGCGGTGTGGCGGGCGTTCTTGCGGAACATGGGCCATGGGGCCAGGGCGGGGTTGAACTTGCCGCCCCCGAGGCAGACCAGCTTGCCGGTCTCGCCGTCCATCCCCGTGGCGAGCACCACCTCGGTCATGCCGTCGCCGTTGATGTCCCCCACGGCCGGGCAGTTGAAGATGTTACCGCCGACGTTGTCGTTGACGATCATGGTGCCGTTGACGTCGCGGGCGGTGATGTTGGCGCCCTCGGAGATGATCACCTCCATGGCGCCGTCGCCGGTGATGTCGGCGATGGCCGGCGAGCCAAGCTTGGGCACGGGGTAATAGTTGGTGGCCCATTTCAGCGAGCCGTCGTGGTTGATGAGGTAGGTCTTGTGGTCCATGGAGCCGATGGCCACCTCGAAGTAGCCGTCGCTGTCGATGTCCGCCACGGCGGGGGAAGAGAAGTTGTTGTCACCCGTACGCACCGGCCACCCGGGCACGTTGTTGCCCTGGTAGTTGAAGGCGTAGACGTACCTGCCGTCGGCGTAGGAGAGGTAGTTGCTGGCCCCGGGGTTGGTGTTCTGCCAGAAGAGGCCCGTGCCCACGACGATGTCGGGGAAACCGTCCGCATCGAGGTCGGCGATGGCGGGGGAGGACCAGATCACCTGGGGCAGGCACTTGGGGAAGTTCTGCTTGATGGCGCCGTTGCCCTCGAAGGCGTAGAGGAGCCCGCCGCGGGGCCAGGGCCAGTTGGGTCCGCCCCAGCAGTCGGCCCCGATCATCACCTCGTCCTGGCCGTCCAGGTCGATGTCGGCCACCGCGGGCGAGCACCACACGGTGTCGGCGTTGTAGTACTGCCAGGCCATGGGGCCCTCGAAGTGCCAGGCGGTGATGTAGTGGCCCCAGGAGCCCACCACGATCTCCAGGTTGCCGTCGCCGTCAAGGTCCCCGGCGGCGGGGGAGGGGAAGACCTCCTTGTAGCCGAAGGCTGAGCCGGCGCCCTTGGGCCATCCCCACTGCGAGAGTGGCTGGCCGCCGTAGTTTAGCCCGTAGACGAAGCCGTTGTCGCACCCGAAAAAGATCTCCAGCTTGCCGTCGCCGTCGCAGTCCACGGCCAGGGGAGTAGACTGGATGGACGCACCGGTGTAGTAGACCCAGCGGATGGCCCCGTTGGGGTTGACGCAGTAGAAGTTGCCGTTGGTGTTGCCCACCAGGATCTCCTGCATGCCGTCCTGGTCTATGTCCGCGATGGTGGGGGACGCGTGCTTGAACATGCTCCCCATGTTCAGCTCCCAGTGCTTCTGCAGCACTATCTCCGCGGTGGCGACGTCCGCCTGCAGCGGGGCGATGGCCGCGCAGGCCATGAGCGCCAGCACCGCGGCGATGAAGAACGCCATCCCCGTCCCGTGTGCCTTGACCTTGTCCATGTATGTTCCCCTTTGTGTTCCCAAGGCGATTTCACGCAAGCACATGATTACCGCTTTTTTCTCGTCCTCGCACTAATGTTTTCGACGGAGCGATCAAGTCGCTTAAGACAAAATAGAGATATAAGTAAGGCGGACGGGCCACGCGTGGTTGACATCCGTCAAGGGAAGAGGCCGCGGTCATACCCCCCGGTGCAGGTGGAGCGAGGCGCCCGGCAGGGGCCTCACCGCCAGGGCGGGAGCGGCGGAGACGCGCAGGAGCATGTCGGTTTCCCCGCACGCGGCACAGACGAGCCGGGCCTCCATGCGCCCCTTGCGCCCCGCATGGCGTGCCTCCTGCATGTTCAGGAGCAGGGACGCGTTCACGTTGTCGCCGCCCGCGGAGAGGCCCTCGCAGTGGAGCGCGCGCCGGGCGGGCTCTCCCCCCTCCTCGACCCCCTCCACCTCGAGCGCGAGATCGAGACGGTGGACGCCAGCCGGAAGACGTACGGCCCGTGCTTCCCATACCCCGGGCGCGGACTCCGTGAAGGACAGGTCCAGCACATCCTTCACCGGCCGGACCCCTGGCGGCGAGACCGCCTTCTCGAAGACGGTACAGTTCCAGATGCCCTGCCTGGCGTTCTCCAGGTCCCGGTTTACCGTCTTCTCCAGGTCGCCCCGGCGCACGAACCCCCAGCGGTTGAAGGCGGCGGTCCACCACGCGTAGGAGGCGATGGTGAGGTGGCCGTGGATGGGCATCCCGCTCACGTCGAGGATGAGGTGCTTGAAGGGGGCCAGGTCGATGACGTTCCGCCGGTAGGTCTCCAGGTAACCGTCCTGGATCTTCCCCTCGGCTATACCGTCGGGACCATAGAGGTTCTCGCCCATGGAGGGGGTACTGGCCCACAGCCACCGCGAGCCCACGCGGCGCAGCTCCCTGATGGTCTTCTCTATGTCCGTGGGCGGGATGTGCTCCAGGGTCTCCAGCACGACCAGGAGGTCGAATGAGCCGTCCGGAAAGTCCATGGAGGTGCAGTTGCCCACCTTCAGCCAGTCCTTGACGTCCGCGGGCGCGGTCCTTACCGCGTAGTCGCTGATATCGATGCCCCACGCCTCCATGCCGTGTGAACGTAGGGCGCCCACCAGGAAACCCTTGGCGCAGCCCACGTCCAGGACTTTCGTGGGAGAGAAGAGCTCGCGGGAGAGCTCGGCCACCTGCTGGAACTCCTCGAAACCCTCGTAGGCCTCCCCGTAACCGCTGACCTCCAGGGGGTTCTTGGGCTTGTCGAAATACTCTTCGCCGTAGAAGTCCGATTTCTGCAGCAGGCGGTAGAGGAACCACTTGGGGAGGCGGGGGACGACGGCTCCCTTCAGCCTGCGCGCGTGGAACCTGGCGATGGTCAGGTATCTCCAGATAAAGGTGTCTCCCAAGTACCTCTTGGCCAGCTCCTTGACGCGCATCCTCTCCGGCCTCTCCTTTCCTAACGCCCCGGCGGCCGTGGCGGGAGCGCGGCGTCACGCTCGCGCTCCCTGGTGCAGTATTTTACCACCCCGCGGGGCCCCCTGCCGGTTTTGCACTGCCGCGGTATTGGTGCAATAATCTGGCATGGTGGGTGTTTACACCCGAGACGGTTCGAGAGAGGGAAAAAGGATAGGCAATTGACCAAAGAGCCCGGACCCCTGGTTAGCTACGTCATACCGAACTATCAGGGCGAGAAGCTGCTTCCCGCCTGTCTCGATTCGGTATTCTCCCAGCGCACCGGGGTCAGCTACGAGGTCATCGTCGTCGACGACTGCTCAAGCGACGGCAGCGCCGCGCTGGTCTCCAGGGACTACCAGCAAGTGCGGCTGGTGGTGAACGACAGGAACCGGGGATGCGCGGCCTCGAAGAACATAGGGGCCGCTGAGGCGCGGGGCCGCTTCATAGCCTTCCTCGATAACGACATCGAGCTCGAGCCGGACTGGCTGCAGGCGATGGTGGACCGTTTTGAGCGTGAGGGGGACCACCTGGGGGTGTGCGCCTCGCATATCCTCATCAACGGGTATCCCTCCGTTCTCAACAGCACCGGGGGCTTCGTCAACCTCCTTGGCTATGCCTGGGACAGGGGTATCTTCGCGCAGGATACCGATTCCTACGCCTTCAACACGCGGGTGATGTGGGCATGCGCGGCGGCCATGATCGTAAAGGCCTCCCTCTTCCGGGAGATCGGCGGGTTCGACGGCGTCTACGAGTACCTCTACGACGACGTGGACCTGGGGTGGAGGGTGAACATGCTCGACTACGGGGTCGTCTACGAGCCCAGGGCAGTCGCCCATCACCACCAGGGCATAGTGCAGGGGTGGAAGCTGGTGAAAAGGCTGTATATCTACGAGAGGAACCGCCTGCGCAACCTGCTCAAGAACATGGAGGGGGATACGTTAAGGTGGGTGCGGCGGGAGCTTTTCTATCATTTCCTGCACCGCGCAAGGAGGGAGTGGAAGACCGGCGAGCTGCCCCTGCTGATGAGGATATCCTTCGTCCTGCGCATGGGGCAGGCGTTGGCATGGAACGTCTTCCACCTCAGGAACACCCTGAAGCTGCGCAGGGAGGTGGAGAAGACGAGGGTGCTCACGGACCGGCAGCTCATGGGCAAGGGGGTGTTGTGCGCGGTCCTCGGGGAGCCCTTCATCACCACCGACCTGCGCATGAACAAGGCGCCGGGGCAGCACGCCGACCGGCACCGGCACCTCAGCGGCAAGGTGGTCATGTCCAACCCGGTCAGCAAGGCCCTGGGCAGCGGCTGGTACGAACGCGAGCTGGACGCCAGCGGCGTCTTCTTCCGCTGGACGGACGGAAGGGCGGTGCTCTATCTCGAGGGCAAGAAGAACAAGCGCCACCTGGTGCTGCATACCCTCATGGCCCACCCCAAGGACGTCACCAGGGTCTCGGTGTCGGTGAACGGGCACCAGCTCCCCGGCGTGGAGGTTCCAAACCAGCCGTTCTCCCAGCGTATCGACCTCCCGCCGGACCTTGAACCCGGCGAGTGGGAAGTGGTGATGGCGGTGGAGAACCCCTTCTCGCCGTGGGAAGTGTGGGGCATCGAGGACCACCGGCGCCTGGGCATGGCGGTGGTCAAGGTCGAGGCGGGCTGATCCGGGCCGCGCTGCCGCTTTACGCGGGGCTGGACATAACCACCCTCATCTAATAGCTTAATCCTATATCTATCCGCGCGCGGTGCAACAACCACGGGGAAACGTTATGCGCATAATGCTGGTGAGCTTCCGCTTCGGGAAAGGCATCCCGGGCGGAGCCGAAAGATATATGTGGGAACTGATGTCCCGCCTAGCCCGGGGAGGCCACGAGGTGGAGGTCTTCACCACCTGTTCGCTCCAGATGGTCAGGTCGCCCTTCGGCTACTGCCTGTGGGACAACGCTCTCCCCCAGGGCAGCCAGGAGGAAGAAGGGGTGCTCACGCGCCGCTACCCGGTGAACAACCCCGCGCCACGACGCGCCAAGAGATACTGGGAACAGCTGATCCTCGAAAACGAAAAGGTGCGCCGCAAGCCCGAGTTCATAGCCTGCATGCAGGAAGCTCTCGCGGGAAGCGGGGAGCACTGCTTCCTCACCGGCTGGCATGCCAGCGAGGAGAGGGACGACGGCCACGTGCGCTGGTCCGCCCAGCAGGCGCACCTGCTGGCGGCCGGTGACGGCATCAGCGAGGTCCGGCTGGAGGTGAGCGCGCCCCTGGATGAGGACCTGAGCCTGCAGGTAGATGACGGGAAGCCCCTCCGTTTCACCCTCGAGAAGGGGCGCAGGCAGAGCGTCCAGGCCACCTTCTCGCCGCGCGGCAGCGTCACCGTGGGCATAGGCGTGCCCAAGGTCTTCCGCCCGCCCCAGGACGGGAGGGACCTCGGGGTGCTGGTGCACCGGGCCGAGGTCCGGGACGGCGGAGCCAGCAGGGAGCTGGACATATCCCGGGGGTGGGACGAGTTCGTGAGCACCGGCCCGGAGGAGGTCCTGGGGAAGGCCCTGTGGTGGAGGGCACAGAACCTGCCCGCGAAGTGTTCGCGCAAGCACAGATACGTCATGGGACCGCGTTCCCCGCGCATGGAGCGGGAGGTGAAGAGCATGGCCGGCGGTTTCGACATCATCCTGGGATGCATGGCCCCCATGTCGTCCCTGGCGCTGGCGGCCGAGGCGGCAGCGGGGGCCGGCCGGCCCTTCATCGCCATCCCCCTCTTCCACCCCCGCGACACCAACCATTACTACGACCACCTCTACGAGGCCATGGCCGGTGCACAGGGGGTGGAAGCCAACCTGCAGGGGATCGCCGACATCATGCGGGCCTGGGGTTTCAACGCCTTCGCCGTGGGTCCGGGCTTCGATCTCGAGGAACTGCTGTCGCCGCGTATCGACGGCGGACGCTTCAGGCGCGAGTTCGGGCTGGAAGACGTACCCCTGTTGCTCTGGGTGGCCCGCAAGAACAGCGGCAAGGGATATCGCGAGGCCGCCGCCGCCCTGGCCCACGTGCGCGGCGAGGGTTTCCCCGCCGAGCTGGTCATGATAGGCCCGGAGGAAGACTACCTGCCGGTGAGCGGCGAAGGGGTGCACTACCTCGGCCCCCTCCCCCGCGACAAGGTGCTGGACGCCTATGACGCCTGCGACATCTTTCTCTTTCCCTCGTTGTATGAGAGCTTCTGCCTGGTCTTCGGG
Organism: Actinomycetota bacterium; assembly: GCA_040757835.1. Lineage (NCBI taxonomy): Bacteria > Bacillati > Actinomycetota > Actinomycetota bacterium. The sequence continues at coordinate 241,087 of JBFLWJ010000003.1, read as the reverse complement.
GAAGCATGGCTGCGCGGCAAGCCGGTGCTGGGGAACGCCTGGTGCGCGGCGGCGCGGGACCAGATAACCCACGGGCAGGACGGATATCTCTGCCATGGCCCCGTTGAATACGGTGATATGGCGCTGAAGCTGCTGCGCGACCCCGCGCTGTCCCGGGAGATGGGCGAGCGTGGCAAAGAGAAGGTCGTGACCATGCGGGGATGGGACCGCGTGGCGGCGGAGTTCGAGGCGAAACTGCGGGAGATCGCCGGAGCGTGAAGCGCGGCGCGGCGCCTCGTCCCGGCTCGATCAGCTTGCGCAAGCGCATCCTCTGGGTTAGAAAGTAATGAAGTCCGGGAACAGGACGACCCCCCGTGCGGGTCGAATAAGACGATAACGTCCACCGAGACCAAGGAGTGGTTCAAACGATGAAGGCAAAGGCGCGTAAGCACCCCATCCTCGCGATCAGTATCGTGGCGGCCCTGGTCCTGGCCATGGTCGCGGCCCTGGCCGTGCAGCGGGGGGCGGTCAGCGAAGCCTCGGGGAACCCGGTCATGGACCGCGAGCTCCTGGGCCTGCACGTGGGCAAGGTGCTGGAAACAATGCCGGTGTCGGAGCGGGGCTGGATACGCAACCACCGGGTGGAGGTCAGCTGGAGCGATGTCGAGACCTCCCGGGGTGTCTACAAATGGACGAGGCTCGATGAGCTGGTCAACCTCGTCCTCTCCGCGGGGAGCGAGTCCATCATGTTCCTGGTGGGAGGGCCGACACCCGACTGGGCCCAGGACCCCTCGTACGGCGAATTCGCCAGGAGCGCCCCGCCGCGCGACCTCAACGACTGGTACCTCTTCTGCTCCGCCGTCGCCGAGCGCTACGGCAGCCTGGTGGATTTTTACGAGATCTGGAACGAGCCCGGCTGGGACCGCGACGGCCAGGCTTACCAGTACTTCCGAGTATTCCATTTCGGGGGGCAGGTGGAGACGGACTACCTGCCCCTGCTGCAGCTGGCTTACGCGGGCATCAAGGAGAAGGACCCCACCGGAGTGGTGATGTGCGGAGCCCTCATGTACTCGCTCGAGGACGACCCGGACGTGGGCGCCGAGAACTACGCCCTGCTCTTCGACGACCTCAACCGCCCCGGGCAGGACGTCTCCGTCAGGGTCGCCGCGGACAGGCCCATCGTGGCCGAGCGCCCCATGTACTTCAACTACAACGGGGCCTGGGCGGGGGGCCACGATTCCATGGGAGCCACGACCGCCCAGGCGGAATGGCTCTTCGCGGAGGGCTGCACGCGGCCCGGCTTCAACACCTACCTCTGCCTGCAGAACCCCGGCGCCGCCGCAGCCGCCGTGACCGTTTACTATTACTGCGGTGACGGCACCAACGAGCAGAGGACGCTCACCGTGCCGGCGCAGTCCCGTTTCACCATCCCCGTGCACGACGCCGGCCTGGGCATAGGCGTCTGGGACTCCGCCCGCGGCGACGTCTCCATCAAGGTGGTCTCGAGCCAGCCCATCGTGGCCGAGCGGCCCATGTACTTCAACTACGCCGGGGCCTGGGCGGGCGGCCATGACGCCATGGGCGCCACCGCCGCCCAGGCGGAGTGGCTCTTCGCGGAGGGCTGCACGCGGCCCGGCTTCAACACCTGGCTCTGCCTGCAGAACCCCGGCGCGGCGGACGCCGCCGTGACCATCGACTATTACTGCGGTGACGGCACCAACGAGCGGAGGACGCTAACCGTACCCGCGCGCCGCCGCTCCACGGTGCCGGTGCACGACGCCGTCCTGGGCATCGGCGCCTGGGACTCCGCCCGCGGCGACGTCTCCATCAAGGTCACCTCGAGCCAGCCCATCGTGGCCGAGCGTCCCATGTACTTCAACTACGCCGGGGCCTGGGCGGGCGGCCATGACGCCATGGGCGCCACCGCCGCCCAGGCGGAGTGGCTCTTCGCGGAGGGCTGCACGCGGACCGGCTTCAACACCTATCTCTGCCTGCAGAACCCGGGCACGGCCAATGCCACCGTCAACATCGACTATTACTGCGGCGACGGCTTCAACCTGCGCCGGACGGTCACCGTCAGGGCCCGCTCGCGCTATACGGTGCCGGTGCACGGACCCGACCCCGGCCTGGGCACCTACGACTCGGCCCGCGGCGACGTCTCCATCAAGGTCACCTCGAGCCAGCCCATCGTGGCCGAGCGCCCCATGTACTTCAACTTCAACGGGACCTGGGCGGGCGGCCACGACGCCATGGGCACCACCTCCGCCCAGGCGGAGTGGCTCTTCGCCGAGGGCTGCACGGGCTTCTCGATAGAGGAGTACATCTGCCTGCAGAACCCTAACGACCACGCGGCCGTGGCCGACCTCACCTTCATGATGTCCAGGGGGGAGACCTTCACCCGTCGGGTGACCTTGGCGCCGCTCTCCCGCACCACCCTGGACATCAACCGCCTCATCGGCTTCAACGGCTCCTGCGATTTGATCGCCCTCCATCCCTACAAGAGCTATTTCTACTGGGGCCCCTTCTACACCACCGTGGTCAACGCCGTGCGTTCCCGGGGGGCCTGGCAGGAGGTGGCCGCGACGGAGATAGGGTGGCCCCATTACAGCGACGGGCAACCCGCGGAATTCAGCGAGGCGGGACAGGCGACGGCGCTGAGGGACGGCATACAGGGCCTGTTCGACAACGGCTGCAAGAAGATCTGGGTCTACCGCGACGTTGACGAGCCGCCGGGTACGGCTTGGGACGGCAACTACTACGGCCTGTTCTCATCCACCGGCGTGCCGCATGCCGCCTGGTACAGCTACGCCTACTGGCAGCAGCAGATCCCGGACTACCCGCTGCTCCCCACCTCCTGGACCTGGCCGTGATCGGGCGGGGGGCCCGGGCCGGCGGGCGGAGAAGCGCCGCCACCTAGCCCCGCAGGCGCTCGAATAGTCGCAGCGCGTTCGCGAAGGCCTGGTCCATGTTGAGGTAGCGGTACTCGCCCAGCCTGCCCGCGAAGGCGACACCCTCCAGGCCTTGCGCCGCTTCGCGGTAACGCTCGTAGACGGCGGCGTTCGCGGGTGAGGGCACCGGGTAGTACGGTTCCCCCTCCCAGGTGCTGTACTCCTCGATGATGGTGGTGCGGCCGCCCACCTGGCCGGTGGCGTGCTTGGGCTCGGTGATCCTGGTGTACTCCTCGTCGTTGGGGTAGTTGATCTGGGCCCGGGGCTGGAAATATTCGATGTCCAGGGTGCGGTGTTCGAAATAGAGCGAGCGGTATTGCAGGCGCCCGAAGCGGTATTCGAAGAACCTGTCGATGGGGCCGGTGAAGACGAGCAGCTCGTGGCGTCCCAGGGCGTCCCGCACCGCGAAGTAGTCGCTCCCCGTGGCCACGTGGATGTTCTCGTGTTCCAGCATGCGCCCGAACATGGCGGTGTAACCGCCTTCGGGCATGGCCTGGAAAGCGTCGCTGAAGTAGCGGTCGTCGCGGTCGGTGCGCACCGGGATGCGGTCCATCACCGCGGCGTCCAGTTCACGGGGGTGCAGCGACCACTGCTTGATGGTGTAGTTCTTGAACAGCTTCTCGTACAGCAGCGGTCCCACCCTGGCCAGCGCCGATTCCTCGCTGTTTGCCGGGCGGTCTATGGGGACGACGTTCCTCGTTAGCCAGGCCCTCATCTCGCCCTCGTCCCGTATGTTCGCGCCCGTCAGGATGTTCACGGTATCGATGTTCACGGGGACGGGCACGAACCTTGAGTCTACCCAGCTGAGCACGCGGTGCTCGTAAGGGTGCCAGGAGGTGAAACCGGAGAGGTATTCCCACACCTCCTCGTCGTCGGTGTGGAAGAAGTGGGGCCCGTAGGCGGGGACCATGATGCCGGCCGCATCGAGGTAGTCATAGCAGTTGCCGCCGATGTGGGGCCGCTTCTCCAGTACCAGCACGCGCCGGCCCATGACCCGGGCGAACCTCTCCGCCAGGGTGCAGCCGGTGATGCCGGCCCCGACGATCACGATGTCGTATGTCATGCCCGCTCCTCGGGTAAGAACCGCGAAAGCTCTGTCTAATAATCTCATATTCGCCGCCCCCGGTGCGGTGCCTTTTAAACCGCGCGTCCGGAACGGGTGGCGCTACGCACGTCTCTCGATGCCATGACGGAAGCGGGGGGCGGTGGCGAGGCCGGCAGGTTAAAGGCCTCGGCAGGCTGGTATAATACGCTCGATCACCGGCAAACGACGCGCGTGCGAGGCCGGCGAAGTCGAGAGCTATCGTTATGCGGAGGCGGCGGGGCATGTATCACGGCAGGGAAGAGGATACGGGCGTTACCGGGAATAACGGCCGCGGGACAGGTGAGGGGCGTTGACCGTCCTGAAGGTGCTCGCGCTCACCGCCGTGCTGTTCGTGCCCGGGGCCCTTGCCGTGTCCCTGGTGAGGCGCTCGCGCGATGGCCTGAAGACCGGGGAGAGGGCCTTCCTCTCGTTCCTGCTGGGCACGGGCCTGGTGGCCCTGTGCGCCCAGGTCCTCGCGATGGCCTCCGCCTATTCCCTGGCCCACCTCCTGCTGACGGTGGGGGCGCTCTGCGCGCCCATGGCCCTGCTCTCGCGACGGCTGCCATTCCGGCGCGAGGACCTGGACCTCAAGCGCATGGCGGCGGTTATCCTGCTGCTGGCGGCCGCCTTCGCGCTCTTCTCTCCGCCGGGGCGCATAGTCTTCGGCTATATCGACGTGGGTATCTACCCCAACATCGCGGCGCACATCGAGAGGGAGGGGGACGTATACCTGGAGGTGCCCACGGTGCGGGAGGTGGATGAGGAACGCCGCGACATGGTCTACCAGCCCAACCCGGAACCAGAGCTTCCCTTCGAGGCCTGGGAGAACAAGGCCTTCTATATCACCGATTTCGAACAGGGCAGGGTGGTGCCCCAGTTCTTCTACCTGTGGCCGTCCCTCATGGCCGTCTTCGCGTCCTTTCTCGGGCCGCAGTCGATGTTCTGGGCCGTCACCGCCGTGGGGGTGCTGGCCCTGTGGGGCCTCTACCTCCTCGCCGCGAGGACGCTGGGATGGAAATGGGGGGTGACGGCCGCGGTGATCGCCGCCCTCTCTCCACTCATGGTCTATTTCGCCCGTTACGGCACCAGCGAGATGATGAACATGGCCTTCTTCGTGGGGGGCTCCCTCTGCCTCACCGCCTACCTGCGGCAGGAGGGGCAAGAGCGGCGGGGCACGGCCGCCGCCGCGGCGTTACTCTTCACCCTGGGTTTCTTATGCCACGCGGACTTCATCGTCATCGCCCTCCCCCTCGCCCTTTTCTACCTGTGCAAACGCGTGTGGAGCGGCCTAGCGGAGGCGGACTGGTGGTTCTGCGGTCTGCTGGCGGCCGGGGCCGTCCTGTCGCTGGTGGTGGGAGCCCTCTCCTCGCCCCCCTATTTCCATTCCATATGGAGCAGCACCTGGCAGCGCTGGCGCTGGCTGCTCGATTTCCCGGGCGTGCTGCTGCCCTTCCTCTACGGTGTGGCCTTCCTCTTCGCCGCGGACATCCGGGACAGGGTAAGGCGGCTGGCGAGGCTGAGGTGGCTGTGGGTTTCGCTGCTTTGGGCGGGGCTGGCCGCTTTCTTCGTCTATGTCTATTTCATCCGCTCCGCGGGGGAGAGCACGCTCATGACCTACGGCGACATCAACGCCTTCCAGGGGCCTTCCTTCAACAAGGAGTCCCTGGTGCGCTGGGCGTGGTACTTCTCCTTCACCGGCGTCATGCTCATCTACGCGGGTTTCGCCACCTGGCTCTCCCGCGCCCGGCGCTACTGGGCCGTGCCAGTGGCCCTGATGGGGCTGATGATGACCATCGTCTTCAGCATGAACCTGCACATTACCCCCTTGCATATGTACGCCATGCGCAGGCTGGTCCCGGTGGTCCTGCCCACCGCGGCCATGGCCATCACCTGCCTCCTCAAGGGCCTGGCGGACCAGGTACGCGGCGGGGTGGAGTGGCGGCCCTGGGTGGTATGGGCGAGGAAGGCCGCCGCCGCCGCGCTCCTACTCTACCTCATCTTCTTCATGGTCTACGTGTCCATGCCCCTGATGGGGCTGCAGGAGGGGGGCAACCAGCTGGAGCTGTGCGGCGAGATCGCGGGGCAGGTCGGGGAAGGAGGGGTGGTGGTCCTGGACGACAACCTGGGGGACCTCTTCGGCGCGCCCCTGCGCTGCTTCTACGGGGTGGAATCGGTGTGGATGCTGGACAACGGATATCTTGCCCAGGACGATTTCGAGGAAATCCTCGGCGACCTGGGTTTCCCGCAGCGCCCGGCCTACCTGCTGTGGCGGCCGGCCATGAGCGGCGCGCAGCCGCGATTGGTGGGGGGGTTGTCCACGAGCCGCGTTGAGGAGTACTTTTTGAGGGAGAACGACCTGGAGAAGGCCTTCGAATACCGTCCGCGCAGGCGGACGCATCATCTGGAGGAGATCGTCCTGTACCGCCTGGTGGAATAGGCGGCGGCGATGCGAGCGGGGAGGACGTAAATTGCGCGCGGCCATCTTCGCGGACCAGCTCTTCTACGACCAGCCCGGGGGTATCGGCACCTACCTGCGCCACCTGGTGCCCGGCCTGGCGGGGCGGCTGGACGGACAGCTGGTGCTGGCCCATCACGGGTCCGGGAGCGGCCAGCTCTTCCCCGGCCTGGACGCGGTGGAAGAGGCGTGCCTGCCGGCTCGTCGCGACGCCATGGGGCTGGCCTGGCACGGCGTGGGCCGGCCGTACCTGGAGCGCTACCTGGGCGGGCTCGACCTCGTGCACGCGCCTTCCCTGGTGTTCCCGCCGTCACGCGCCCCCCTGGTGGCCACCGTACACGACCTCTGTATCCTCAAGTACCCGGGGGCTTTCCCGTTGCGCTGGAATCTCTTTCACCAGCGCGGCCTGCGCCTTATCCTGCGGCATGCCCGCGTGATCCTCGCGGACTCCCACAGCACCGGTGACGACCTGCGCTCCCTCATCGGCAAGGGCGATCCCCGCGTCAGGGTCGTGCCCCTGGGCGTGGACGTGCCCGACAGCCCAGGCCGGGAGGAGATCGAGGAGGTCCTGGCCAGGCACGGCCTGAAACCGGGCTACATACTCTTCGTCGGCACGGTGGAACCGCGCAAGAACCTGCACCGCCTGGTGCGGGCTTACGAGGCCTTCAGCGCCGAGGAGAAGAGGAAGAGCGGAGAGCTGGTCCTGGTCGGGGCGCCGGGATGGATGGGCCGGCGCGAGCTGTCGCGCATCCTCTCCCAGGCGGGGGTGCGCTGGCTCGGTTTTCTTCCCCAGCGGGAACTGGAGGCCGTCTACCGCGGGGCGACCATCTTCGTCTATCCCTCCGTCTACGAGGGGTTCGGGCTGCCGGTGCTGGAGGCCATGGCGCGGGGCATCCCGGTGGTCACCTCCGACAGCTCGTCCCTGCGCGAGGTGGGCGAAGGGGCGGCGCTGCTGGTCGACCCGGGAGACCCCATGGACCTGAGGAAAGCCATGCGGCGCCTCCTCGACGACGAGGACATGCGTGGTGAGCTGGCCGAGAGGGGGATGGACAGGGCCGCCGCATATCGCTGGGAGAGCACCATCGAGTCGACCGCACATGCTTACGAGGACGCGGCGGGCCGGTGATCAGCGCATGGAGAACCCCGGCTTCTGAGCCGGCTTGACCTCCACCAGCAGCTCCCCCTGCTTCGAGAACTCCCAGTCCACGAGCGAATCCACGTCCAGCGCCATCTCGTAGAGCCCCTGGGCCATGCCCACGGTCAGCAGGTGGGCTGCGGCATTCTCGATGCGCAGGCGCAGGCCCCGCGTACCCATCCTGATCATGCGCAGGTTGCCCAGGCCCCGCAGGGCGAGCTGGGTGCGGAACTCGTCCTCGTTCTGCACCTGGTCGATGGAGTAGAAGCCCGTCTTGGTGAAACGGCGCTGCGCCTCGATGACCACGGAGGGGATGGTGTCGCCCAGCTCGGTGCGGAGCGCCTCGAAGACGCGGTCCAGGAACTCCCCTCCCAGCATGGCCATGCGCTTGCCGGTCTGGACGTTTTCTATGATGCCCTCCTCGAGGTACCAGCGGAACCCCGCCAGCGCCTTGGGGCTGCCGCAGCCGGCACACCGCTCGAGCTCGAGATCGCCGTCGTGGTGCTCGTATCCCTCCAAGGCCAGCTTCTTCTTGAGGGTGTCGGGGTACTCGGTCCAGCTGGTGGTGAACTCGTACAGGTGCGGGGCCACCTCCTCGTAGGTCACGGCATGCTCTCCGCCCACGGCTGTGGACAGCACTCCCGCCAGGTTCCCGGCCGCCTCGGGCACGGAGAAGGGCCTGAACACGCGCTGCTTGTAGTAGTCATCCGCATCGCCCTCGTAGCGGAGATCAACGAACTCGTATCTGCCGAAGCCCAGCACGTGGCAGTAGAGGATCACGGAGTTGACCAGGAAGCCCAGGTCTATCTGGCGGGAGCGGATCAGTCCCTTCAGCTCGTCCGGTATGAGACGCTCCATATAGACGGCGGCCCCCCGCGCGCTGATGTTCTGGACCAGCTCCTCGACGGGGAAGCCGATGATGATGCCGATGTTGGCGAAGAGGGGGTCCAGGTTCTGGCATTCCATGAAGATCATGCGGGCGGTCTCGCTGGTCCTCTGGATGATGTCCCCGTTGTTCAGCCAGGCTTGCCCCGCGCTGAAGGACGCAGGTATGCCGCATTCCGGGCAGGTGCTCACTTCCAGCATTTGCGCTTCCTCGTTTTTGTCTCGCTATATAGAGATGTCGGTAGGAAGCGGCGAGTCCTTAACGGCCGATGCCTTCGTAGTTGAAGCCGAGGCGGCGGAGGGCAAGGGGCTCCAGGCAGTTGCGGGCGTCCAGGATCTCCAGGCTCTTCATCACTTCTCCCACCCTGCGGAAGTCCTGCATCTTCAGCTCGTCCCAGTCGGTGAGGAGCAGAAGGAGGTCGGCGCCCTCGGCCGCGGCCAGTGCGTCCTGTGCGTATTCCAGATCGGGGAGGACCTCGCGGGCATTATCCATGGCCTGGGGGTCGTAGGCGCGTACCCTCGCCCCTTTCTCCAAGAGCATGCGCGCGATCTCCATGGCGGGGGAATCCCTCACGTCGTCCGTGTTGGGCTTGAAGGCGAGGCCCCAGACGGCGATGTTCTGGTCCGCCAGCCCACCCAGGCGGCGCTCCGCTTTCCTGACCGTCAGCCGGATCTGCTCCTGGTTGACCTGCATCACGCCCTCCAGGAGGTGGAAATGGTAGCCGGAACCCCGCGCGATCTCGATGAGGGCCTTGCAGTCCTTGGGGAAGCAGGAGCCCCCGAAACCGGGGCCCGAGCGCAGGAACTCGAAACCGATCCGGCGGTCGTACCCCATGCCCATGGCCACCTCCTTCACGTCGGCGTCCACTGCCTCGCATATGTTGGCGATGGCGTTGATGAAGGAAACCTTGGTGGCCAGAAAGGCGTTGGAGGCGTACTTGATCATCTCGGCGCTGGCCGGGTCGGTGATGAAGAGTGGCGCGTTGAGGGGCCGGTACAGCTCGGCCATGATCCCGGCGGCCTTCTGGCTCTCGGTGCCGATGACGATGCGGTCCGGGCTGGTGAAATCGCGCACCGCCGTGCCCTCGCGCAGGAACTCGGGGTTGGAGATGACGTCGAACTCCTCGCCGTCCGCCCTCTCCTTGATGACCTTCTCCACCAGGCGCGTCGAGCCCACGGGCATGGTGCTCTTGTTGACGATCACCTTGTATCCCCTTATGGAGGAGGCGATCTCCGAAGCGGCCGCGATGACGAAGGACATGTCGGCCTCCCCCTCCTCGCCCTGGGGGGTGCCGACGGTGATGAACACTATATCCGATGCGCGCACGGCCTCATCGGTGTCGGTGGTAAAGGTGAGGCTTCGGTCCAGGTTGCGGGAGATCAGCTCCGGGAGCCCGACCTCGTAGATGGTCACTTCCCCCTGGTTGAGACGCTGGATCTTCCCCTTGTCCTTGTCCACTCCCACCACGGTGTGTCCCAGGTCCGCGAAACAGGCCCCGGTCACCAGTCCCACGTATCCGGTGCCGATAACAGCTATCTTCATGCGCTTCACCCGCTCCTCTCTCGTACTTGTCTCCCTGCAAGGATACAGCCATCGGGCACACGATTTCAAACCGGCGAGGCCGGGGCGGGACGGTCTCTTCCGCCGCGCGCGGCCGGCCACCGCGGTGGGGCAGGACCCCGGTTGGAAGTCCCGGCGTCATAGGAATTAAAATGGAGGGCGCGGGGAAAGGAACGGAGAAGCCGGCGTGGACGGGAGACTCTTAGGGAGAGCGAGACGGACTTGAGAAGAACTATGGTCATGACCGTGGTGCTGCTGGCGGCGGCCCTGACGCCCGTGGCGGGCTGCGGGGGCGGCGACGCTACCGCCTGGCTCGAGGACTGCGGGCAGGCGGTCGCGGAGTACGACAACCAGGGCGGCTACCTCCACTTCGAGCAGGACCTGGCATACCTCCTGTTGACGGAGGAGGGGGAGTTCGAGCAGAACCTGCGGGTCGCCGGGGACATCGTCCTGCCCGACCGCGAGACCTACGAATACGCGGAGACGGTAAGCAGCTCCCGGCAGCCGGGACAGACACAGGAGAACGCCTTCACCTACCTTACGCTGGACGGGGGCACGACGGCCTACGTGCAGGGGGAGCGGCTGTCGCAGCAACTGGGCGTGGTCGGTTGGATACATTACCGGCCCCTCTCCGACCAGAACCGTTACTTCGACTACACCGCGCTCATGACCAGCCTGGCCGACATGGGCGAGAAGCCGGAATTCGTGGGCTACGAGGACTCGGGCGGAGAGCGCTGTGCACACCTGCGCTACCTTGCCAGCAGCCAGGAGCTGATCAACACGCGCGTCGCCCAGGACCCCTCCTTCGCGGCACAGTTCGAGGGCCTTGACCTGGGGGAAGTCATGGGGGAACTGCTGGTGGAGATATGGATAGGGGCGGCGGACAAGCTGCCGCGCCAGGTGGCCATGGACCAGTCGTTCAGCCTCGAGGGCGGCAAGAGCAGCACGACCCGGCTGGTCTTCGTCTTCTCCGGGTATGGCGGGGAGCCCCCCGTCCCCATCGAGGCGCCCGCCTTCGCCAACGAGGCCTTCTGAGGGCCTGGCCCGCTCTCGACTGAAGCCGTCACGCGAGGCTGATATAATACGCCTGAAATGCCCTAACCCGCGGGGATATCCTCCCGGTGAGCGGGGCGCCAGTCTACAAGGAGGAGAGATGGAAGCAGCAGTCAAGCCGGTGATGTACGTCATGATCATAGTCAGCGTGGGACTGGCCATCGGTGGTCAGATCTGCCTGCGGCGGGGCATGAGCGAGATCAAGGACAGGACGGGCATGGGTGCCGGCGACCTCATGAAGAAGCCGGCCACCTTCATCAAGGAGATCGCCACCAACTGGGTCGTCGTACTGGGACTGGTTCTCTTCGTGGCCTCGGCGCTGTGCTGGCTGATCGTGCTCACGGACGTGCCGTTGGGCGTGGCCTATCCCTTCGTCAGTCTGACCTACATCGTGGTCATGTTCTACGACAAGTTCTTCGAGAACCGCGAGATCCTGACCTTGAACTGGATAGGGCTGGTGGCCATCGTCGCGGGGATAATCCTCATCAACTGGGGGCAGTGGAACACGGCGAGCCCCTGAGAGCGCAAAGTCTTTACGGCGGGTAGGATATGAAGGTCGTTTGCGACGGCACCCCCTTTCTCCTCGAGAAGACGGGGATAGGGCATTACACCGAAAACCTTGCCGCCCATATCCTGCGCCTGAGACCGCAGTTGGAACTCGAGCTCTTCGCCTTGTCCCTGCGGGCCGGGCACCGCCTGAAGAAGGTCTCGCCGCCCCTCGAGGGGGTGAGGGCCCGGGGGTTTAACCTCCCCGCCAACTTCCTCTACTACACCTGGTGGAAGAGGACGGACCTCTTTCCGGCGGAGTCTCTCCTGGGCGATTTCGATATATTTCACGCCACCAATTACCAGGCGCCCGCCCTGCGGAGGGCGCGCCTGGTCTCGACGGTGCACGATATCAACTTCGTGCGTTTCCCGGAGATGCAGTCCAAGGGAATCAGGCGCTTCATCTCCTCCCTCCCCGGACTGCTCGAAGCATCGCGCGTGGTGCTGGCCGACTCGCGATTCACCGCCCGCGAGCTGGCGGAGGTCTACGAGCTTCCTCCCGAGAAGGTGAGGGTGGTCTATCCGGGCCTGGACCCGGTCTTCTTGGAGGAGCCCTCCGAGGAGGAGGCGGATATGGCCCTGCGGGCATACTGCCTGGAGCCCCCGTACCTGGCTTACATCGGTAACCTGCACCCCCGCAAGAACCTGGCGACCCTGCTGGAGGCGTTCGCCTTGCTGCGTGAGGCGGGCCTGGAGCACCGGCTGGCGGTCATCGGCGGGGGCGGACTGGGCAGGTTGAACAACATCGAATACCGCAAGCTCATGTTCAGGGTGGAGGACCTTGGCCTCGAGGAAGAGGTGGTCTTCACGGGATACGTCCCCGACGAGCGCCTGAAATCCCTGCTGGTGCGGGCGGACATGCTGGTGTTCCCGTCCATCTACGAGGGCTTCGGACTGCCTCCCCTGGAGGCCATGGCCTGCGGGGTGCCGGTGATAACGTCGAGCCGCGCCTCTCTGCCCGAGGTGGTGGGCGACGCGGCCCTGCTCCTCGATGACCCCCTGGAGCCCGGGGAGATCGCCGCCAGGGTCGAGACCCTCATCTCCGACCCGGCGCTCCGCTCCAGCCTGGTGGAGAAGGGGCGGGAAAGGGCCCGGGTCTTCACCTGGGAGAAGGCCGCCGCCGAAGTGCTGGAAGTCTACGACCACATCATGGAGGAGGTCTAGGATTGTCCGCGGGAAACGAGGCCGCACGGGAACGGGTGACCCTTATCGCCACGGTGCTGAACGAGGCCGGTAACCTGGGGGAATGGTGGGCGAGCATCGTGGGCCAGTCGCGCCTGCCCGACGAGGTGGTGGTGGTCGACGGCGGATCCCGCGACGGCACCCTGGAGCTGCTGCGCTCACTGGCAGCCGCGGCGCCTTTCGAGGCGCGCATCGAGGTGTGCGAAGGCTGCAACATAGCCCGCGGCAGGAACGAGGCCTTCAGGCTGGCCTCGCAGGAGACCATCGCCGTGACCGACGCGGGGTGTGTGCTCGGGCCTTACTGGCTGGAGAGGCTCATCGCGCCCCTGGAGGAGGACGCGCGGGTCCAACTGGTGGCGGGCTTCTACCAGCCCCTCACCGGCGGATGGTTCGAGGAGTTGTCCGCCTGCGCCACCCTGCCGCTGCCCCGGGAAGTGCGCGAGGGCCGCTTCATGCCCTCATCGCGCTCCCTGGCCCTGCGGCGCGAGGTGTGGGAGGTGGTGGGCGGCTACCCGGAGTGGCTGGAGATCGGTGAGGACATGTACTTCAACCATGCCTGGAAGAAACTGGGTATAAAACACGTCATGGCCAGGGACGCCCTCGTCTACTGGAGGATGAGGCGGGACCTGCGCTCCCTGCTGCGGCAGTATTTTCTCTATGCCCGCGGTGACGGACAGGCCGGCATGTACCCCCAGCGGCACCTGGTGCGCTTCGCCACCTATGCATGGCTGGCGTTCTGCGCCGTATCGCCGCGCGGGCGGCGGCTGGCGGGGCCGACCGCGGCGGCGGCGTGTGCCTACGCGGGCAGGCGCTGGATGCGTATCCCCTCCTACATGCAGGGGCGTCCGGCGCGGGAGCAGGCGGCGGCGGTGCCAGGCGTCGCCCTGCTCATGCTGGCCATAGACGCCGCCAAGATGGCCGGTTACCTGGCGGGCCTCGCGGGGGGGAAACGACGGTGAGGGCGGCGCTGGTGATCGTCAACTACAACACCGCGCCGGACCTGCGCAGGTGCCTGCAGTCCGCGGCGGAGCGCCTCGCAGGCGTGGAGGTCCTTGTGGTGGACAACGGCTCCACCGACGGCAGCAGGGAGATGGTCCGGGACGGTTTCCCCCACGTGCGGCTGGTGGAAAACCCCGGGAACCCCGGCTATGCTTCCGCCTGCAACCGCGGCATCGCGGCCACCTCGCAGCCCTACGTCTTCATCCTCAACAGCGACGTGGAGTTCCTGTCGGGCGGCCTGGACGAGGTACTGGACCGCATGGAGTCGGACCCCGCCATCGGGGCCCTCGGGCCCATGGTCCTCAACAGCGACGGCAGCGTGCAGATGTCCTGCCGCCGCTTCCCCTCCATGTTCGCCAGCATGGTGCACGGGTTCCTGGGCGATATCTGGCCCGGCAACCCGCTTACCATGAAATACCAGATGAAGAACATGTGCCGCGACGGGCCCTGCGAAGTGGACTGGATATCCGGGGCGGCCATGCTGCTGCGCCGGGAGGCGGCCGAGCGCGTCGGCGGCTTCGACGAGACCTATTTCATGTACGTGGAGGACGTGGACATCTGCTGGCGCCTGCGCGAGGCCGGGTACCGCGTGGTGTACGACCCCGCCATGCGCCTGTTGCACCATATCGGCAGGACCAGCTCCCAGCAGTCGGTGCGAATGCTCTACCAGCACCACCGCAGCATGTTCATCTACTGCCGCAAGCGGTACCGGGGGGGCAGGGGGATGGCGCTGCTGCCCCTTGTGCTGGCCGGGCTGGCCGCCAGGTTCACGCTGGCGCTGCTGCTGCGGGCGATAAGGAGAGAAGGGAAGGGCGGGTAGGTCTTCTTGAGGGTATGTTTCGTCGCCGGCAGGGAACCGGGGTACCAGCGTAACCGCGTACTCATGCGCGCCCTGCGCGCCGCCGGCATAGAGTTGAGCGAGGCCACCTCGCAGGCGTCCAACTACGCGCTGCGCTACACGGCCGTGTTCTGGCGCCTGCTGCGGCAGCGCGGGTCCCGGCCGGACCTCTATTTCGTGGGTTTTTTGGGCCACCCCATCGTGCCCGTCCTGAGGGCACTGGGCGGCAAACCCATCGCCTTCGACCCCTTCATCTCCGTCTTCGACACCCTCTGCAACGACCGCAGGCGCTTCGAGCCGGATTCGCTGGCGGGAAAGCTGTGCTTCAAGCTGGACCAGTGGGCGTGCCAGGCGGCCGACCTGGTCTTTTTAGATACCGACACCCACATCGAGTACTTCGCCTCCGACTTCTCGCAGCCGCGGGAGAAATTCCACCGCATCTGGGTGGGAGCCGACGACCGCCTCTATTTCCCGCGAATGCCGGAGAAGGACGCGCACGGCGATGCCGTCGAGGTCTTCTACTACGCGACCTTCCAGCCCCTGCATGGCGTGGACGTGGTCCTCGGGGCAGCGGAGCTGCTTGAGGGCCGCAAGGACATCCGCTTCCACCTGGTGGGAAAGGGGCCGGAGCTGAGGAGGCTGCGCGGACAGCTGCAATCCAGGCTGGATGGTGGAAACTGCGTTTGGGAGCAGTGGGTGCCGGAAGAGAGACTGCCCGAACGCATCGCCCGGGCCGACATCTGCCTGGGCGGCCACTTCTCGTCCATGCCCAAGGCGGCCAGGGTGATCTCCGGCAAGACCTACCAGTTCCTGGCCATGCGCAAGGCGGTGATCGTCGGGGACAACCCCGCCAACCGGGAACTGCTCCGGGACGGGGAGGACGCGTTCTTCGTGGCCATGGGCGACCCCGAGGCCCTGGCAGCGGCAATCAGCAGGCTGGCCGGGGATCCCGGTATGCGCAGCGACCTGGCCGAGCGCGGCTACCGGACCTATCTGGACAACTGCACGCCGGAGGCCCTAGCCGGCCAGCTGGCGTCTCTCCTTGCGGGACTGGCCGGGTGACCTCCGACCGAGACCCCGCTTCCGTGGCCCCTCCTGCCCGCGATGTTTTGACCTTTATTCGCGGTGGACATAGAATGATTTGCGAGTTTTCGTTCCCTTTTACGCGTACGGCTGTGGGAAACAGAGAGGAAAAACATGGACGTCAGCCTGGTGATACCCGTCTACAACGAGGAGGAGGCCATCGAGGAGGTGCTGCGCAGCGCCCTGGAGACCTTCAAGGCCACCGCGTATGAGTGGGAGATAATCGTGGTGGACGACTGCTCCACGGACAGCACACCGCAGAAGGTAGCCGCTTTCCCCGAGGTAAGCATGGTCCGCCACCCCTACAACATGGGGGGAGGCACCGCCCGCAGCACCGGAATCAGGCAGGCCAGCGGGGAGATAGTGGTGGTCACCGACGGGGACGGCACCTATCCCATCGACGACATCCCGCGCCTGCTGGACGAGATGTACGACTGCGACATGGTGGTGGGTGCGCGCACCAGGGAAGCGGGGACCATGAAGCTCATCCGCGTCCCCACCAAGTTCGTCATCCGCAAACTGGCGGAGTTCATCAGCGGCAACAAGATACCCGACCTCAATTCCGGCCTGCGCGCCATGCGCAGGGAGGCGGTCCTGCCTTACCTGGGTATGCTGCCCTCCGGCCATTCCTGGGTGAGCACCATCACCCTGGCCATGCTCAACAACTCCCGCCCCGTCAAGTACGTGCCCATCGACTACTACGAGCGCAAAGGGAAGTCGACCTTTCATCCCTTGAGGGACACCGGTTACTACATCATGACCATCTTCCGTACCATTACCTGGTTCAGCCCGCTGAAGATATTCCTGCCCATAGCCACGGTGCTGCTGATGGGCGGTTTCGTAAAGGCCATCCTGGACATGTCGCGCTACAACTGGCATATCGCCGCCAGCACCGTGATCCTGCTCCTGGGCGGACTGCAGGTACTGGTCCTGGGGCTCATCGCGGACATGATAGCCAAGAGGAGCGGCCTGTGACCGCGAGGGTCCTCATCACCGGGGCGGACGGCTTCGTGGGCCGTTACCTGGCATCTTTTCTCTCCGGGGAGGATGGGACCGAGGTGCTGGGTATCGACATGCGGCCGCCCCGTGGCGGGGCCCCCTGGGACCGCTGCGCCTTCGAGGTCTGCGACCTCCTCGACCGGGAGCTGGTCTTCTCGAGCGTCGAGAGGTTCAGGCCCGACTACGTCTTCCACCTCGCCGCCCAGAGCTCGGTGCGGCGCTCCTGGGACGACCCGCGCTTCACCTACGACATCGCCCTCTACGGGCAGGCCAACCTCTTCGACGCCCTGCGCGAAGCGGAGGTGGACGCCCGGGTGCACGTCGCCTGCTCCGCCGAGGAGTACGGCAGGGTGAGGGAGGAGGAGCTGCCAATAGCCGAGGACCACCCACTGCGTCCGGCCAGCCCCTATGCGCTCAGCAAGGTGATGCAGGACTACCATGCCGTCTTCTCCTACCAGGCCTACGGGACCAGGACCGTGGTCACCCGGGCCTTCAACATGATCGGGCCTGGGCAGTCACCGGAGTTCGTGGTCTCCGATTTCGCGCGCCAGATCGCCGCGGCCGAGGCCGGGCGGGGGGAGCCGGTGATAAGGGTGGGGAACCTGGAGGCCAGGCGCGACTTCGCCGACGTGCGAGACCTGGTCGACGCCTACTGGCTGCTGGTGCGGGAGGGGGCGCCGGGGCAGTCCTACAACGTATGCAGCGGCCGGGACCATGCCGTCTCCGAGGTGCTGGAGACACTACTCGCGCTGGGGGAGGTGCCCATCCGCGTGGAGGTGGACCCGGCCCGCCTGCGCAAGACCGACATCCCGGTGCTGCGGGGGGATAACCGCAAGATGCGGGAGCTGGTGGAGTGGACGCCGCGGTACTCCATGGAGGAGACACTGCGCGATGTGCTGGACTGGTGGAGGAAAGAGCTGGCCGGTTGAGGGCTGCCGGCAAAGATGAGAGCGGAGGTTGAGCCATGCAGGCGGTTATCCTGGTAGGCGGCCAGGGCACGCGGTTACGCCCGCTGACCCTGACCGTGCCCAAACCCATGCTGCCCCTTATGAACCGTCCCTTCCTGGAGTTCCAGATCAACCTGTGCCTCAGGCACGGTATCAGGGACATCGTACTCTCCACCGCATACAAGCCCGAGGTCTTCGCGGACTATTTCGGTGACGGCAGCCGCCTCGGGGTCAAGCTCACCTGCGTGACCGAGGACGAGCCCCTGGACACCTGCGGCGCGGTGAAAAACGTGGAGCGCCACATCTCCGGCACCTTCCTGGTCTTCAACGGCGACGTCCTCACCGACCTGGACCTCACCAGCCTCATCGCCTTCCACCGCTCCAAGGGCGGCAAGGCCACCCTCTACCTCACCCGCGTAGAGGACCCCACCGCCTACGGACTGGTCCCCCTGGACCGCCAGGGCCGCATCACCGAGTTCCTGGAGAAGCCGTCGTGGGACGAGGTGGTGACCGACCTCATCAACGCCGGCACCTATGTCCTGGAGCCCGAGCTCCTGCAGCGCGTGCCGGCGGGGGAAAGGTACTCCTTCGAGCGCCAGCTCTTCCCCGGGCTGCTCGAGGACGGCATCGGCATGTACGGTTTTCCCAACGACGCCTACTGGATGGACATCGGGACGCCCGCCAAGTACCTGCAGGCGCATTACGACATCCTCAGCCGCATGATGCCCTTCGATTTCCGCGGAGAAATGGTGAAGCCGTCGGTGTGGGCGGAGGAGGGCGTGGATATCTCTCCCGAGGCCGCGGTCTTCGGCCCGGCGGTCATCGGGCCGGGTTGCCGCATCGCTCCCCATGCCACCGTCTCCAGCAACTGTGTCCTCGGGGCGGGGTGCGAGATAGGGGAGGGCGCCCACCTGGAGGGGGCGGTGCTGCACGACGGCTGCCGCGTCGGCGCCGACAGCGTGCTGCGGCGCTGCGTACTGGCCGCAGGGGTCACGGTGGGAGAGAAGGTGCATGTGTCCGACCAGGCGGTCCTTGGCGGCGGGGTGGAGGTCGGGGACGACAACGACCTCAAGTGCGGCATCAAGGTGTGGCCGCGGTCGAAGATACCCCACTCCACCGTGCGCTTCTGAGAGCTATGGAAAAGAAGGACCTTCGCAGGCATAATGGACGGATGAAGAAGGGCCGCCGCGGGCGGCGGGGGCACGAGATGAAGAGACAAGGAGGAGAGTCTTGCGTATCCTGATAACCGGCATCACCGGCTTCGTGGGCAGCCACCTGGCCGAATATGCCCTGGGAAAAGAGGGCGTGGAGGTATACGGCGCGGTGCGCTGGCGTTCGCGCATGGACAACATAGAGCACATCGAGGACCGGCTGCACCTCCTCGACTGCGACCTGCGGGACAACGTGGCGGTGAGGAACGCCCTGGCCGAGGTGAGACCGGACTATATATTCCACCTGGCGGCGCAGAGCTTCGTCCCCACCTCCTGGAAGGCCCCCGCCGAGACCCTGACCACCAACATCCTCTCGGAACTCAACCTGCTCGAGTCCATCCGCGACCTCGAGCTGGACACCCGCATACAGGTGGCGGGCTCCAGCGAGGAGTACGGGCTGGTCTTCGAGCACGAGGCCCCCATCAAGGAGGACAACCCCCTGCGCCCCCTCTCTCCCTACGCGGTGAGCAAGGTGGCCCAGGACTACCTGGCCTACCAGTATAACCAGAGCTACGGCATCTTCACCGTGCGCACGCGCGCCTTCAACCACACCGGACCCCGGCGGGGGCAGGTCTTCGTCACCAGCGATTTCTCGCGCCAGGTGGCGCTCATCGAGAAGGGCAGGAAGGAGCCGGTCATCGAGGTGGGCAACCTCGAGGCCAGGCGCGACTTCAGCGACGTGAGGGACATCGTGCGCGGCTACTGGCTGAGCCTGGAGAAGGGCGAGCCGGGGGAGGTCTACAACCTGGGTTCCGGCAGGGCCATCACCATCCAGGCCCTGCTCGACCTCATCCTCTCCATGAGCGATGTCGAGATAGAGGTGCGGCAGATGCCTGAGCGCATGCGCCCCTCCGACGTAGAGCTGCTGCTGTGCGATTACGGCAAGTTCAACCGCGCCACGGGTTGGAAGCCGGAAGTCCCCTTCGAGCAGACCATCAGGGACCTCCTGGACTACTGGCGCGAGCGCGTGTGACAGACGGACGGCCCACAAGGACGTTGGAAAGAGAACCGGCAAGGAGCGTGACATGGACTACGACGTGAAAGACTTATCCCTCGCGGGCGAGGGGCGGCTGAGGATAGAGTGGGCGGAACGGGACATGCCCGTGCTGCGCCAGATCAGGGAGCGCTTCGCGGCGGAGAAGCCCCTGGCCGGGATGCGGGTAGGGGCCTGCCTGCACGTGACCACCGAGACCGCCAACCTCATGATCACCCTCAAGGCGGGGGGGGCGAAGGTGGCCCTTTGCGCCTCCAACCCCCTCTCCACCCAGGACGACGTGGCTGCCTCCCTGGTCAAACACCACAAGATACCCGTCTTCGCCATCCGGGGGGAGAACAACAGGACCTACTATTCCCACATCGATGCCGTGCTCGATATCAACCCCCACGTGACCATGGACGACGGGGCCGACCTCATCTCCACCCTCCACTCCAAGCGCAAGGAGCAGGCGAAGAAGGTGTGGGCGGGGGCGGAGGAGACCACCACCGGGGTAATCCGCCTGCGGGCCATGGCCGACGACAAGGTGCTCCTGTACCCGGTCGTCGCGGTGAACAACGCCAAGACCAAGCACCTCTTCGACAACCGTTTCGGAACCGGGCAGTCCACCCTGGACGGCATCCTGCGCGCCACCAACGTGCTCCTGGCCGGGAGGCGCGTGGTCGTCTACGGCTACGGCATGTGCGGGCGCGGCGTGGCCTCGCGGGCGCGGGGCCTCGGCGCCCACGTCATCGTGGTGGAGGTGGACCCCCTGCGGGCCCTGGAAGCGGTGATGGAGGGCTTCGAGGTGTCGGGGTGCGTGTCCGCGGCGGAGAAGGGGGACCTCTTCATAACCGTCACCGGCGACATCCACGTGCTCCGGGCCGAGCATTTCAGGAAGATGAAGGACGGCGCCATCCTGGCCAATTCCGGCCACTTCAACGTGGAGATAGACATCCCCGCCCTGGAAAAGCTTTCCAAGTCCAGGCGCCGGGTGCGGGAGAACGTGGAGGAGTTCCTGATGAAAGACGGGCGGCGCATCTACCTGCTGGCCGACGGCAGGCTGGTGAACCTGGCCGCCGCCGAGGGCCATCCCGCCTCGGTCATGGACATGTCCTTCGCCAACCAGGCCCTGGTGGTGGAGTACGTAAAGGAATGCCACGCCACCCTGGAGCGGGTGGTCTACGACGTGCCCATCGAGCTGGACGAGGAGATAGCGCGCCTCAAGCTCATGAGCATGGGAGTGGAGATAGACTGCCTCACCCGCGAGCAGGAGCGGTACCTTTGCTCGTGGGATATGGGGACTTGAGGCGTCCGGGCCTTCTTTCGGCCCGAGCCTCCAGGTAACGGTCCCGCTCGCAAGGCCTCACGGAGACCGACCTGGTAGTTCTCGGGCAAGTGGTTGCGCAGACGGAGGCTTTGCCCGGACGCCGCGAAGTCCCCACCGGGGAGCTTATATAGGCGACACCCGGGCGTGGATGCTGCCCTTTAGCCACCTCTATGCGCGGTTGCTTCTTGTTACTCACGGAGTTCGGTTGCTCCCAGACGGCCAACCGGAAGGGGATCATCAATCGAGATCGCCACGTCGCTTCGCTCCTCGCGACATGGTTTCCCGTAACGCGGAAAACCTGGTTCTCGGGCAAGTGGTTGTACAGACGGGCCTCGCCCGAAAGCATATCGCTAGGGCTGTTGCATATTGCTAACCACGTGCGAAGTGTGATAATGGAGGCAACACAAGAAGCGCAGGGTAGGTCCTTTGAGGTCTAACTCGAGGTCTGGAAGGGTGATATGGGGAAGATCACGATTCATGCTGTCAGGCGCCGCTATCCTAATGCGTCGTTTACAGTCGAGTTCTTGCTTGTTTGTATAATATTCTATGTACTCTTATCTCTTTTCGGATGGATCGGCGATCAAGCCGTTCGATTATTCCTTGCCGTGCTCTCGATCTTCTTTGTCGTGCTGGGCATATATACATGGCGAGTAGTCCGTCCCAATTTCACTGACCGCGATGATATGCGATATCGCTCCTTTACGTTTAGATGGACCGGTGGCTATCGTGAACCAGAATTCCTGACCTACGGATCACGCAGACCGTTCATGGGAAAGCCAGAAAAAGATTGGCAGTTCAGAAAAGGCTTCATCGCGATCTTCGAAATGACCTCCGGAGCAATATGTCTCTACTTTTCCATAACCAGATACTTTGCATCTTGATGCACCTTCCCGGTCGTAGGTGGCAGCGCAGGTACGTATAAAAGGAAAAGAGACGGTTTCCCGTCTCTCCCGTAGCTCTTTTCAGAGCCCCCTCCGACGAAGTATCTCTATTCTACCATAACCCAATAAGATATGTCATACATATATTA
Organism: Actinomycetota bacterium; assembly: GCA_040757835.1. NCBI lineage: Bacteria > Bacillati > Actinomycetota > Actinomycetota bacterium. Next base: position 218,849 of record JBFLWJ010000003.1, on the reverse strand, counting down.
TAAGATATACATGTTTCGTGGAAGCCCGAAGCTGGGAATGGGGAGCCTTCGTAGCTCAGGGGACAGAGCACCCCTCCGGCGAAGGGGAGTTTCGCGGGTTCGAATCCCGCCGGGGGCACCCAATCCAACCCTTGGAGGCCGAAACGGCCGATGAAAGGCCTGGCCGGGCCTGGAGGTCTCGAGGTGAAAAGGGCCGGTGGATATCCCCACTCCCAACCTATCCATGGGCATTGAGCACTGGTCGACCTTGACCAGGAACGCGGATAAACATCCATCCGCTTAAAAGTTTTCTTCTTTCCAGCGGAGATAGATGGACTCGACATCCAGGGTGGAACGCTTCCCCAGGTCGTCGTAGCTCTCGTCGAGCCAGCCCGAGGCCGCGCGGTACCCGATGTCGTGCAGGTGCTCGAGGAACGCCCACTCCGAGTTGAGCTTGCTCGAGACGCCCATGTCCGCGAGTTCGTCCTCGGCGTGGATGCGGTGGAAGAGGACGTCCTTGAACTTCCGGCCCTCCAGGCCTTCTTCGGATATAAGCTCCTTCAGGGCCGCTATCGCCTTTATCTCCTTGATCAGGCTGGCGTTGAAGGTGATCTCGTTGATGCGGTTGAGGATGTCCGGCGCCGTGCGGGGTATCTCTTCCCGGTAGAGGGGGTTGATCTGCACGATGACGATATCCCGGGAGCGGCAGTCGTCCACCAGGGGGAAGAGGGCGGGGTTGCCCATGTAGCCGCCGTCCCAATAGGCCTCGCCGTCTATCTCCACCGCCTGGAAGACCAGGGGCAGGCAGGCGGAGGCCATGACCATGTCCACGGTCATCTCTTGGCGGCGGAAGACCTTCTGCTTGCCGGTGCGTACGTTGGTGGCCACCACGAAGACCTTGATGCCCACGGCGTGGCGCACGTGCTCGAAGTCCACCAGGGAGGAGACCAGGTCGCGCAGGGGATTGAGGTTGAGGGGGTTCAACTGGTAGGGGGAGAACATGCGCGAAAGGGCATCGAAGAAGACGTAGCCGGGCGAGAAGTCCAGGCTCCAGCGGCCGAGGAGCATGTCGGCCCAGGTGCGCTTGAAGGGAGAGTAGGTACCCGCCTTGCTCACCCCGGACCAGAACCTCTGCAGCGCCTGGCGGGCTCCCTCCCGGCCGCCGGTGTCGATGCCGTCGGCCACCACCACCGCGTTCATGGCCCCGGCGCTGGTGCCACAGATGGCCTCGATCTCGATGCGGCCGTCCTCCAGCAGGCGGTCCAGCACCCCCCAGGTGAACGCCCCGTGGGCCCCGCCACCCTGCAGGGCCAGATCGATCACTTTCGGTTTTGCCACCACTCACCTGCCTAGATCGTTGAACTATTGCCAGGCTTCGATATCGATATTCTACCCCGAAGAAGATAAGAATAAGGGATTTGATGTAAGAGATTGCCCGCCACCGCATGCATTACAGGCAAAGCATGTTCCCAGGCGCACAGGGTTCGTGTCCCACGTGCACCCGGGCGTGTCCCTTTTGTCGGCGTTACAATATGAGCGCGCTCATGTAGAGTTGTATAAGCACACGAGTTTGATGGAATAACCTGAGGAGATCGATGAAGGGCAGCTCTTTCAAGGCGGTGGATTGGAGGGACGGCAAGGTCATCCTGCTGGACCAGACGCGGTTGCCGGCCGAAGAGGTCTATCTCGAACTGACGGACTGGCGGGAGGTAGCCGAGGCCATCGCCACCATGCGGGTGCGCGGGGCCCCGGCCATCGGCATAACCGCCGCCTACGGCGTGGTGCTGGCGGCGCAGGCGGGCGGTCCGGGGGCGGGATTCACTCTTGCCTGCGACGAGCTGGCGCGCACGCGTCCCACCGCCGTCAACCTTTCCTGGGCCGTGGAGCGCATGCGCGACCTGACGGGAAGAACGTCTGCCGCGGAACTCACCGGCGTGCTGCTCGCGGAGGCGGATCGCATCGCGGCGGAGCAGGACGCCGCCGACCGCGCCATCGGGGAACTGGGGGCCGACCTTCTGCCGGAAGCCTGCCGTGTCCTCACCCATTGTAACGCCGGGGGACTCGCCACCTACTCATACGGCACCGCCCTGGGGGTGATCAAAGCCGCCCATGCACGTGGAAAGGTCGCCCACGTGTGGGTGGACGAGACGCGGCCGCTGCTGCAGGGAGCGCGCCTCACCGCCTGGGAGTTGCAGCGCGAGGGGGTGCCCATGGCGGTGATCTGCGACAGCATGGCGGGGCACCTCATGTCCCGGGGCGAGGTGGACGTGGTGGTCACCGGCGCCGACCGCGTCGCCGCCAACGGGGACAGCGCCAACAAGATCGGCACCTACTCCCTGGCGGTGCTGGCATCCTATCACCGCATTCCCCTGTATATCGCCGCACCGCTTTCGACCGTGGACCTGGACGCCGCGGACGGTTCCGCCATCCCCATCGAGGAGAGGGACCCAGGCGAGGTGACCGCCTGCGGCGGGACCGCGGTAGCTCCCGCGGGAGCGGTGGCGCGCAATTTCGCCTTTGACGTTACACCGGCGGAGCTGATATCGGCTATCATTACGGAGAGGGGTGTGGCGCGCCCCCCCTATGGTCCGGCGCTGCGAGAGCTGAAGGAGGGTGGGGAGATATGAGGGCGATGATTCTGGCCGCCGGCCTGGGCACGCGCCTGCGCCCCCTCACCGAGGAGATCTCCAAGCCCATGGTCCCCATCGTCAACCGGCCGGTGATGGAGCATATCGTCGACCTCCTCTCCCGCCACGGGTTTCGCAGGCTTTACGTCAACCTCCACTACCATCCCGACGTCATCACCAGCCATTTCTCAGGCGGCGAGCGCTGGGGGCTGACCATCAAATACTCCTACGAGGAGGAACTGCTGGGCACCGCGGGGGGGGTGAAGAGGCTCGCAGGCGAACTGAGAGGGGATACCTTCCTGGTCATCAGCGGGGACGCCCTCACCGACCTCGACCTTTCTGCCCTCATGGCATTCCACCGGGCACACGGCTGCATCGCCACCCTGGTCATCACCCCGGTGAACGACCCCTCCAAGTACGGAGTGGTCATAACCGAGGAGGACGGGCGCATCATCGGTTTTCAGGAGAAGCCCAGCCGCGAGGAGGCGCAGAGCTTCGTGGCCAACAGCGGCATCTACGTCTTCGAGCCCGAGGTCCTGGAGATGATCCCGGAGGGCTTCTACGATTTCGGCTCCCAGCTCTTCCCCCGCTTCCTGGAGGAGGGCACCGCGTTCTACGGTTACCGCCACTCCGACTACTGGAACGACGTGGGGAGCATGGAGGAATACAAGGCCGGCAATTTCGACGCCCTCACCGGCAAGGTCAAGGTGAGGATACCCGGGGCGCGCATAGGCGAGAACGTCTGGATCGGCGACGGGACGGTGGTGGGAGAAGAGGTGGTCATGGTCGGGCCCATCTGCATCGGCTCCGACTGCGAGGTGAGGAAGGGCGCCAGGCTCTTCGGACCCCTGGTGGTGGGGGACCGCACCGTCATCGACGAGGGGGCCATCCTCTACCGGGGGATCAAGTGGGGGGATGGCTATATCGGCAAGGACGCTCACCTCCTCGACTCCATCGTGGGCTGGGAGGCCGAGATAGGCGACGGCGCCGCCCTGCTCGCGGACACGGTGGTCGGGCACCGCACGGTCATCGGCGAGGGCAGCATCATCCACCCCAGCGTGAGCATCATGCCCGGCTCGGTGATCGAGAAGAACCTCCACTTCAAGGGCGAGCCCGACGAAGAGGAATAGGACGCAAAAGGCGGGCGATACCCCCCAAAGCGAAAAGATGTGAAACGTTATTCCGGGCATGGTGCCGATGGCGATATCACCCGGACCCACACGACGATCCCGCCTTACCCATGCGAATAAACCCAAAGGGCTTCCTTCCACGGTATTGACGAAATCATTATAATATATATTATATATAACATGACCAATATAAATATATTGTTGGAGCTGGTCTTCCCCACGCGCTGTGCCGGCTGTGGGGGGTATGCAGGCAGGCCGATCTGCCCACGCTGCAATGCCTCCATGCACCTGATAAAAGGTCCGGCCTGCCTCGGTTGCGGCAGGCCGGCTCCGCGCGCCATGGAGATTTGCCAGGAATGCCGGGGGCGTCTCATGCATGTCGATACCACCGTCGCCCTGGCGGTATACCAGGAGCCGCTGCGCTCTGCCATCCACAAACTGAAATACGACAACGGATGGAGGTTGGCGCCGCTCCTCGGCGCCATGGCGGCGGCGCGCCTGGCCCCCATATTGCGGTCCCCGCATCCCGTGGTGACCTTCGTCCCCATGCACCGGCGCAAACGGCGCATGCGGGGTTACGACCACGCCGAGAAACTGGCACAGGGGGTGGGTAGTGCCCTCGGGTTGGAGGTGATCCGTCTGCTGGAGAGGTCGCGCCCGACCACAGCCCAGAGCTCTTTGAGCCACGAGGAGAGGCGGCGAAACGTGAGGGGGGCTTTCCGGGCTACCGATGGGCGGCTGCACGGAGAGGAGGTCGTGCTCGTCGACGACATTCTGACCACCGGCTACACCCTCTCGGAATGCGCCGCGGCGCTGAAGGTCAACGGCGCTGGCAGGGTGACCGCCTGCGTCCTGGCCAGAGACCTTCTGTGCGGCGCATGAATCCGGGCTGGCCCCGCTGCCAGGTGCACCCATTCAACTTTTTGGGGTCAGAGCTCAAAAGTTGAAAGTCTGGGAGAGTAATTCAAGAAATGAGCTCTGACCCCAAAAAGTTGAATCATCCCCTGGCCGCAGTTTTGCCGGATTTGCCGGTAAACCGAACCGTCCGGGGTGTCGATAATGTTAGTGGTTGAAGGAGGATGACGAGATGCGAATGCACGGAAGCGAGATGTGGGAACGGCCGCGTTTCTCGGTCGCTTGGAGCGGGGGAAGCGGCTCCATACCCTCGGTTGACCCCAAGATAAACCGCATGATCCTGGAACAGCTGAAGGGGATGCCCGATGTCCGCAGCGAACTCGTCGTATACCTCCGCCGTGCCATCGAGGAGAACAGATACTACGTGCCGGAGGAACTGGTGGCGGAAAGGATGATCTGCTGCCTGGCCGCCGTCAACTGACCGCCTCCCACCCACGGGCCACCCTTATCGCGGCACCAGCTCTATGCTGTCCACCTCCACCTGGCCGGTGGAGAAATAACAGGTGAGGAGCCCTATCTTCACGTAGCGGGTATCCGGCCTGAAGGTCAGATTCACACCCGCCGCCCCCGCGGGGCCCATGACCAGGTCCCTCCGCTTCCATGACGTGGAAGGCTCCCCGTAAGGGATGTTGTAGATGGCAAGGGGAGGGTAGGGCGAGGTCGACCCGTACTGATACACCGCGAGCAGGGTCAGGGGCTCCCCTTGCGTCTCCCTCAGGGTGGTGCTGATGGTATAGCTGCGGGACGGGTCGACGGAGATGAAGCCGCGGTTGACGAACAGGAACGCCCCCTCGGGGTCGTCGGAGGTGACCCTGAGGAAGGAATCGCCGGGACCGGCCCCATCCTCGACCCCCTCCATCACGATGTCTCTTCTCCCCGAGTACTGGAAATCGGTCCAGTGGTCGAAACGGGTGAACCCGCTGGCGGCCGCATATCCCCGCAGCTCGGGATCGGGCGTCGCGGTCAACTCCCCGGTATCGAGGTTTTCCGCGTCCACCTCATACAGGCTGTAGAACATGTTGCCCTGCAGGCGGGTGCCGTTGAGGAGAAAGGCCGTATCCCTGCAGGAGTAGACGTTGGGAACCAGGACCTCCGAGGCCCCGTATTCCTCCAGCAGCTTTTGCCAGGTGCTGGGGTAGGGTAGGAGAAAGGCCTCCTCCAGCAGCTGGTTCTTGTCGGCGGTCAGCTGCCTCGGGGCGTGCCCCGCCAGCACCGAGACGACGTTGTACGAGGAGATGCCCATGAGGTTGTAGCTCGTCGCCGGGTTGGCGATAAGGACGTCGCCCTCCTGCGCGAAGGCGGCGAAGGGCTCCATGACGTCATAGTTGTTCTTTTCCGTCAGGCCCTGGTAGCGGAGGCCGGTCCTCCACAGGGAGACGCCGATGAAGGCAAGGCAGATGGCCAGGATCACCGGGATGGCCACGGCCTTCCACCGGCGCAGCCGCCACACGTCCAGCCCCAGTCCCAGGGCCAGCCCGATGACCAGGGGGATGCGCATGACGTACTGGAACCGCCAGTAATAGGCGATGCTCACCGGGGTCACGAAGGAGAGGGTGACGGCGGCGAAGGCCAGGGCCCAGAAGAGCAGGAAGAGACGTTCCTTCTCCTTTCGGATCAGGAAGGGCAGGCCGATGAGGAAGAGGACGCTGCCCTCGAGGAAGGGCAGCAGACCGGTGAGCTTACCCTCCCTCCCGTCGAGGCCCACCGCTCCGCGGCTGAAGATGTCCCACCAGTGATACAGGGGCCACAGCGTCGCCAGCAGCAGCGCGGCGGGGATGATGCCCAGGAGCAGCAGGTGCTGCCGGGAGAAACTGCGCTCCCGCGCCGCGTACACGATCACCAGGATCACCAGGACCAGGAAGTACTGTATTCCCGTCAGCATGTGGATGTTGAAGACCACGGCGGCGAGGAGGACCTGCACGAGGTATGGCTTCCACCCCCCTTTTCGCAGGTACTTCGCGTTAAGGGCAAGGCAGAACATCATCAGCCCTACAGCCAGGGTGGAGGCATAGTGGGCGTCTATCATCAGTTCCAGCCAGGTGTAGGAATTGCCGTGCACCGCGGCATCGTAGCCGCACAGGACCAGGGAGAAGAGCGCCGCCAGAAAGGCTGCCCGGGACGATCCGAAGAGGGTCCTGGTAAGGTAGAAGGCCCCCGCCAGGAAGACGGCGATGCCCAGCAGCCCGAAGAGGTAGAGGGTGAAGAAGTTCGAGTTGCCCGGTACGGAGGCGGCCAGGGCCATGGCCACGTAGTTGATGCCGCTGCGGTTGTTGCTGCGGTAGAGGTCCGGGAAGAGGCCGGGCACCAGGTCCTCTCCCACCCCGATCTGGTCCTCCACGCTGCGCAGGATGCCGAGGTGGGAATAGGTGTCGTAACCGGTGCTCTTGTACGGCATCTTCTCGTGGAAGTAGGCGAAGGTGTAGAAGGAGGCCGCCAGCAGCACCAGCACGGCCAGGGCTATCAGCCAGGGGTCCCCGCGGCCCGGTACCCTTGCCGCGAGAGGTCCCCGCGATGCGGTCTGGCCTGTCTCTTCCATATGGCTGTCCGTTCGGTCGCTTTGCCCGGTATCTCCAACTAATGTTGACACACGCGGGCGCCCGGCGGTTCCAGCCGGCCGCCGCCGGCGGCCGCGCGTGTCCCCAGCCCGGGCGCCACCCAGAACAGGTGTATTATACCAGCAGGTTTGCCGTTTACCAGGGCGGCGGTCCGGAGCCCTAGAGCGCGCGGGCCACCAGGAGCTGGTTCGAGCGGAGCTCGAAGCGCCGATGGGCCGCGATGGCCAGTCCGCAGCCTTCGACCAGATCCGCGAGCTCAGCGGGAGTGAAGATGTGCTGATGGCACTGGTCCGTGCCCGGATTGGCCAGGGACAGCCTCTGCAGGAACCCGTGCAGCCTCTCCCCGGACGGCGTGGGGGTGGTGATGACCACATGCCCGCCGGGGCGCAGGTGCTCGCGGCACTGCTCCAGGACGCGCCCCGGCGCGGCCAGGTGCTCGATGACCGCGAGCATGATGATGGTGTCGAAGTCCCCCAATCCGGAGGGGAGCCCTCCGTCCACGTCGTGGTGGATGAACGCATGGGCGGGGTACAGCTCACGCAGCCTCTCTATGGCGGGCAGGCTCACATCGACCCCCGTATAGGACGTGGACGCGGGGAGGAACCGGATGGTTATGCCCCTTCCGCACCCGACATCCAGGATGGTATGGCCGAAATAGCGCCGGGCCTTGCGGTTCCTCAGCCAGGCGTAGAGATAGGTGGCTTCTCGGGCCAGTCTGTTCAACGTATCCCCCTCGGACCCCGGGCCTGGTCGGATCACAGACTATGTTCCCATATACGCCCCGCCGTGTCATCTCCCCGCACTTCCAGGCTGAGAACCCCTTGTGATATCATTCATCCCGAATTGAACCGCGCTATGGACGGAGGCACCGGCATATGGCTAAGAGCCGCGTTTTCGTGATCGGCCTGGACGGTGGGTCCTGGAACGTCATCGACCCCCTCATCGCGAGGGGCAAGATGCCCAACCTGGGAAGGCTGCGGGAGGAGGGGGCGTGGGGCAGACTCATGAGCACCCTTCCCCCGGTGACCTGTCCGGCCTGGTTCACCTTCTCCACCGGCCAGCGGCCTTCGCGGCTGGGGATCTACGATTTCCGGGGCATAAGCCGGGGATCGGACCGCATCCGCATGCATACCTACAAGGAGATAAGGCAGCCCGAGTTCTGGGACCTGCTCATGGAGGAGGGGTACACCTGCGGCATCATCAACGACCCCCTGGTCTATCCCCGCAAGCCGCACCGTGGATACATCGTCCCGGGATTCATCACCCCCCAGGAGGAGTTCGGCAGCTTCCCGGCGGGGCTCATGGCCGAGCTCGACCGCGTGGCCGGGGGATACGAGGTGGACCAGCAGGCCATGACCATCGTCGACGACGAGACCCTGCTCAGGGACTGTATGAGGGTCCTGGACAAACGCATCAAGGCCATTACCTACCTGCTGCGCGAACACCCCAGCGACTTTTTCCTGGGGGTCTTCACCGCCACCGACCGCATCTGCCACTGCTTCATGAACCAGGCTTTCCTGCGCAGCGGCGAGGAGAGTGAGAGGGGCTGGGAGGCCCTGGAGCGGGTCTTCAGCCTGGTGGACGAGGGGGTAGGCAGGATCGTGGAGATGGCTTCCGGGGACGATTGCATTATCGTCATGTCCGACCACGGCTTCGAGGCCAGGCCCTGGAACGTCCATGTCAACCAGTGGCTGGTGGACGAGGGCCTGCTCAAGGTCAAGGTGGTCGGCGGCCTGGAGAAGATAGGGCTGACCCAGCGCGGCATCGGCAGGCTCCTGAAGAAGGTGGGCCTTATGGACCTGGCCTACCGCATGGCTCCCGGCAGACTGAGGGAGATGGTGCCCGCCGGCGAGACCAACCAGGGCGAGTATTTCATCCACAACCTGCTGGAGCGGGGAAGGGTGGACTGGAGCGGCACCCGGGCCCTGGCCATGGGGTACAGCTGTTACCTGAACACGCAGGACCGCCCGCGGGGCATCCTCTCCGGCCGCGATGCGGAGGAGGTCAAGCGGCAGATAGAGGAGGGCCTTAGGGCGCTGACCGACCCCGGAGGGGAGCGCGGAGGGATCGAGCTGCTCGATACCGGCACGGCATACGGGACCGAGGTGCCCGTCGATCCGCCCGACCAGATGATGAGGGAGAGCGGGGGCTGGCAACTGAGGTCCAGCCTGACCAGAAGCGGAGAGGTCTTCACCCGCAACGAGCGCGCGGGCCATTCCATGGAGGGCATCTTCCTGCTGCACCACCCATGGGCGAAGGCCGGAGAGATCGCCGATCCCCTGGGCATCGAGGACCTGGCGCCGCTCATCCTCCGCCTCTACGGCCTGCCGGTCCCGGTGGAGATGGACGGCCGTGTAAGGCCGGACATCTTCGGTCCCGATACCCCCCCGCGGGAGGGAGGCGTTCCCGCCGGGCCGGATGCCACGGGGGCGGAGAAGGAGAGGATAAGGCGCAGGATCGCGGCGCTGCGGCAAAGCGACACCGTCTGAGACCCCTGACGGCACCATAGCCACGGTTCTCTATCTCACGGATCGAGGAAGCATGTCCGATCTTCAGCAGGAGTTCCAGGAATCGCTGGGCAAGATAGCGGGAGGGATGTTCGTCGTCTTCCTGGGGTTCGTCGCCTCCTCCGTCTTCCACTTCCTGGAGCGGATGGTCCTCTTCCGCGGCCTCTCCAAGAGCGATTACGGCGTGATCATGCTGGGCGCCGCCATCCTGGAGTTCACGGTGATCATGGCGGAACTCGGCATGCGCTCCGGCTCGCCCCGCTTCATCTCCTATTACCGTGGCAAAAAAGACGAGGAGAGGATCAAGGGAGCGGTCTACGCGACCCTGAAGATAGGATTGATATCCTCCTGTGCCTTTGCCGTCGCTTTCTTCGCGGCCTCCGGCCCGCTGGCCGGGATATTCGACGCACCGCAGCTGACCTCCATCACCCGCATCTTCGCCATCGGCCTGCCCTTCATGGTCTTCATCATCCTCCTCAGCAGCATCTTCAGGGGGTTCGACCGCGTGGGCGTGAAGGCGGTGTTCGAGGACACCATGATGTGGGGGCTCATCGCGGCCCTGATGTTCGTGGCGCTGGTGACGGACTCCGGGCTCACCTGGGCGGCCGCGGCCCTCGCCTCCGCCGCCGTGATCACCTGTTCCCTGACGGTGGTGTATGCCGTGCGCAATCTGCCGCGCCTGCTCGCGCCGGTGAAGCCGGTGAAGATGGGCAAGGCGCTTATCCTTTTCTCCATACCCCTCGCCGTGGAGGGGGTGCTCAACATGGTGATGACCTGGGCGGACACCTTCATGCTGGGCATCTTCAAGACCACGGAGACGGTCGGGGCCTACAACACCGCGGTCCCCTTCGTGAACCTGCTGTTCATGTTCATGCTCTCCCTCATCTATATCTTCCTCCCAGTGACGACGAAGCTGCTCTCCGAAGGCAAGAAGGAGCAGATCAACGGCATCTACCGCAGCTCCACCAAGTGGGCCATGACCCTGACCATGCCCCTGCTCTTCATCTACGTCCTCTTCTCCGAACAGGTGATCACTTTCTTCGCGGGCGCCCGGTACGCCGAAGCGTCCACGGCCCTCGTCATCCTGTCCCTCGGGATGTCCTTCAACGTATTCGCGGGGCCCAATGGGATGACCCTGGTGGCCCTGGGGAAGCCCCGCCTGGTCCTCGCGGACGGCACGGCGGGCGTGATCACCAACGTCGCCCTCTGCTGGATCCTCATACCTCGTTACGGGATGACCGGAGCGGCTATCGCCACCCTATCATCATACGTGGTCATCAACGTGCTCAAGTCGGCGCAGATATACTACCTGGAGCGGATCCACCCCTTTACCCCCCAGTACCTCAAGCCACTGCTGCTGTCGGTGCTGGGGGCCGTGGTCACCTACCCCCTCTTCTCCTGGGCGCTCGCCGGGCGCGACTGGTGCCTGGTGCCCCTCTACTTCGCCTACCTGGCCATGGGCATGCTGATGCTCCTGCTCTCGAGGTGCCTGGAGGCGGAGGACGTTACCATCATCTGCTTCGTGCTCATGCGCATGAAGATCAGGCCCGACCGCGTGAGGGACTTCCTCAACCGTTTCGTGGCCGGAGCTCAATAGGGCGGCCCCCCGCCCCGGCGGGCGCTGTCGAGGACATCGCCGTAGACATCCATCACCCGCGCGACCACCACGGGCCAGGCATGGCTGGCCTCGGCGATATGCCGGTTGGCCGCGCCCATGGACTCTATCATGCGCTCGTCGCCCAGGATGTGGTTGACGGCCCGTGCCAGGGCCCGCGGGTCGTGGGGCGGGACCACCAGGCCGCCCTGGCCGTCGCGGATGAGGTCGGACGCCCCCGCGGGGGTGGTCACCACGGGCAGGCCGCAGGACATGGCCTCGATGACCACCAGCGGCTGCTCCTCGTCCCAGGAGGGCAGGACCAGGAGGCTCGACGATGATATCAGAGGGGCCAGTTCCCGGTGGCTCAGGTCCCACCTGACCTCCATGCCCGCCGCCGCGGCCCTCGCCGCCATGGCCGGCCGCATCTTGTTGGTCACGGCCATGATCGGGGCGTCGATCATGGGCGCCGCCTCCGCCAGCACGTCGAACCCCTTGGTGGTGGTGGCCCTCCCCACGAAGACGACGCGCCTGACCTTGTCTCCTCCGGGCCTGAACAGCTCGGTGTCCACGCCGTTGGGGATCACCGCGATACGGTCCTCCGCTATCCCCATCCCGTCCCGCAGGAAGTCGGCGATGCCCCGGTGCACGCAGATGAAGCGGTCGATGTTCCCGGCCGCCCGCCTCTCGGACAGCCGGAAAGGGAAGCGGGTGAGGCGGTTGAAGAGCAGGGGAAGGCGTCCGGCCCCCATGTACCTGGTGAACTTCTGGCACTGGATGTTGTGCAGGGTGATGACGACGGGGAGGCGGGGCCTGTAGAGGGGGGCCAGGGCCAGGGAGTTGAGGTGGATGACGTCGTACCCACCCTCAGCCTCCCGCATCCCCTTGCGGCCGCCCAGGGGAAAGGCCGTGAGTTCCCGTAGCAGCGGCTTGGTCTTCAGGAGGTCCGGAAGCGCCAGGGGTATGCCATCACGGAAGGACAGGATGCGGGTCCTGGCGCCGGCCCCGCGCAGGCGTTCCGCCAGGTCCCGGGCGGCGATGTCCGCGCCGCCCTCCTTGCCGCTGCCGTGCAGGCAGTCGATGAAAGCTACCGCGGGCCCGGACATGGCGACTGGCCTCCCTTCACGGCGATGACGTACAGCAGGTCGCCCCGGAGCCCCAGGTTGCAGGGCAACAGGAGCAGTGACAGCAGGACATACGCGGCGATACACGGGGCCTTCAGGTGGCAGTCGGCATAGACGCGCCCGAAGCCCGGGAACATCCTGGCCAGGCTCTCGAGGAGCCCGGCCGCGGGGGTGATGGTGTAGACCTTACGGATAAAGAAACCGTCCCGGGCGAGGGCCGCGCAGAGACTGGCGGGATCGAAGTGAAGGAAGTGAAAGGGTATCTGGAGAAAGGCCCAGCCGGACTTGAAGACGGCCAGGAAGCGGTTGGCGGTATTGGGGACCCCCACGATGAGCACCCCCCCCGGCCGCAACACCCGCCATATCTCCCGCAGGGTGGCGTGGGTGTCGCCGGTGTGCTCTATGACCTGGTTCGCGTAGACGATATCGAAGGAACCGGCCGCGAAGCCCGCCTCCCATATCTCCCCCGTGAATATATCCAGGCCCCGCTTGCCCCCCTCCGCCGCGGCGCGGGGCGATATATCGACCCCCCGCACGTTGCGCCCGACCCGCCGCCACAAGGCCATCTGGTCCCCGGCGCCGCAGCCCAGGTCCAGCACATCCCTCCCGGGATAGAAGAGCGGGACCGCCTGGGGGACGTTCCTCGCCGGCCAGAACAGCAGCCTCTCCAGGAGGTCCGCGAGACGCGATCTCCTCCCGCGCAGGAGGCGCAGGGCCCGGTCCAGCGCCGTGGCCGCGGATCCCCACAACGGCAGGCTCTCCAGGCTGGTGGAGCGGAAGGAGTAATAGTCGTCCCCGTAGAGGTCCGAGGTCTCGGCCGTGTCGAGCCTGGGCCAGGTGAAGGCGACGCCGCAGTCGCCGCACCCGTATACACGGTAGCCCTCGCCGGAGCGGCCGTCCCCTTCCCCGAGGGGCGAGAACGGTGCGGTCCGCGTCGATGCGCAAAGGGGGCAGCGGTTCTCCAACAGGTACCGTCCTATCGAGCGTCTCTTTCCTGCCGGCCGGCTACGGGTGGCCGGCCGCGCGGTCATGGACCCGTGTCGATACTATAACCCAAAAGACACGGCGTTATAACGGGTCCCGCGTATCCATGGTATCATCCGGCCTGGAGGTCCACGGCCGGGGAGTGGCGTATAATCACTAACAACCTCCGCCGGCGGCGCGGGAGCGCGGGAGATGAGAAAACACATGGCCAAGGGAAGGGTATTCATCATCGGGATCGACGGCGGGACCTGGAAAGTGATGTCCCCGCTCATGGAGGCCGGGCGTATGCCGGCCTTGAGGGCATTGGCCTCCGAGGGGCGCCACGGCGTCCTGGCGAGCACTATCCCTTATATCACCTGTCCCGCCTGGAACACCCTGGCCAGTGGGAGGAACCCGGGCTGGATCGGGGCCTTCGGCTTCCTCAACCTCGCGCCGGCCTCGTACGCCCTGAGCTACTACGACTATCACCGCGACCCCGCCTTGCCGGAGATATGGGACATCCTCGGCGAGCGCGGGCTCTCCTGCGGGGCTTTCAACATCCCCGTGGTGCGCGAGCCCAGGCGGATCAACGGCTACATGATCCCGGGTTTCCTCGCCGACGAGCGCGACCTCCACACCTGGCCCGCATCCATGCGCGCCGCCATAGACGCCGCCGCCGGGGGCTACGTCATCGAGCCGAAGGGGTTTTCGGTCATGGGGCCCGAGAAGACCATCAGGGAATGCGAGGCGGCGATGGACAAGCGCCACCGCGTCTTCGAGGCCCTGCTCTCCGGGCACCCCTGTGATTTCTTCCTCGGCGTCTTCCACCTCGCGGACCGCGTGAGCCACAACCTCCTCAACCACACCGGCCTGCCCCTGGAACCGGAGAGGGGCGGCCTGCACGCCTTGACCGCCGCCTTCTTCGAGAAGCTGGACGGCCATATCGGTGCGCTGGTGGAGCGGTACGTGGGAGCGAGCGACCTGCTCATGGTCCTCTCGGACCACGGTTTCGCGCCGTGCAAGTCGGGCTTCCTCCTCAATAACTGGCTCATCGGGGAGGGTTACCTCAAGGTAAGATCCCTGGGCGGGCTCTCCGGCATGGGTATCAACCAGAAGAGGATAGCCGCCGCCCTGGATCGGGTCGGGCTGCTCGCGGCCGCCTCCCGTTACGCCCCCCGCTCCCTGAGGAGGATGGTGCCGGAGGGCAGGGGCTCGGGCTCACACGCCTCGGTGGTCGATTACATCCAGGCGGACCGGGTCGATTGGGCCGCGACCCGGGCCATCGCCCTGCCCAACCATGGCATCTACCTGAACACCTCCGACCGCCCCCGGGGGAGCGTGGGCGTGGGCGGGGAGAGGGAATCCCTCATCAAGGAACTGCGACGGGGTCTCGAGGGCTATGTGGACGTTGCGTCGGGAGAGAGGCCGGTGAGCGCGGTCCGGAGCAGGGAGGAGATCTACTCGGGACCCAAAGTGGACTGGGCCCCCGACCTCATGGTGGAGATGGTGGAGGGGTGGACCACCCAGGGGGTGATAGGTGACGAGGGACGGCTCGTGCTCCCGCTCACCCGTGCAGACCACCGCCGGGAGGGGATGATCGTATTGCGGGGCCCCGGCATCGATGCGGGCGCGGGGGACGGCAGCATCGAGGACATCGCTCCCACCGTCCTCGATTTCATGGGGGTTGAGGGACCACCGGCGATGGACGGGAAGTCCCTTCTCTGATGGCCCGGTTGACCGTGCGGGCGCGAGCCGCGGCCGGCGGCGGCGCGATTGCCCGATGCACCGCGCGTGCGTAGAATTGGTATGTGCTCAGAGGACCGTCGAACCGCGTATAACCATCCGCAGCAGCCGGACGGACCCTATGGCGGAGAGAGCAGGGGGACGATGCCCGACATCAGCGTAGTGGCGCTCAACTACAAGACCAGGGATCTGCTGCATGACTGCCTGCGCTCCCTGCTCGCCCATGCGGACGGCCTTGACCTGGAGGTCATCGTGGTGGACAACGCCTCCGGGGACGGATCGGCGGAGATGGTCAGGGAGAAGTTCCCGCAGGTGGCGCTGGCCGTAAACGAGGAGAACGTGGGGTATTCCCGCGGCACCAACCGCGGGATCAGGATGTCCTCCGCCCCTTACATATTGCTGCTCAACCCGGATACGGTGGTCGGGGCCGGGGCCCTGCGCGGCATGTACGAGTACATGGAGTCACATGCAGATGCCGCCATCGTCGGTCCCAGGATGGTGGGCGAGGACGGGGATTATCAGCAGAGCTGCTTCCATTTCACCCTGCTGGACGCAAGGCACGCCCTGCTCTACCTGCTGGTCCTCCTGGGCGGCCTGGGATCCAGCATGTTCGGGATGTCCACCGACCCGGCCGGCGACGGCCGTTGTCCCATCGAGGTGGACTGGGTCTATACCGCCTGCGCCCTGGTGCGCGCCAGAGCGCTGGAGGAGGTGGGCCTCCTTGACGAAGGCCTCTTCCTGTACGGGGAGGATATGGACCTGTGCTACCGCGTCAAGAGGGCGGGCTGGAAGACGGTGTATCTGCCCGGGGTGGAGATAACGCACTACGGGAACCGGTCCGGCATCCAGGTCTTCGGCGAGCAGAAAGGCTATACCCGGGCCAGGATTTACGTGGACGGGATCGACTACTTTCAGAGGAAGTACTTCAGCCCGGTGCATTCGTATATCATCCGCGCCCTCATCTGCGCCGGCTCGGCGGCGGCTGCCGCGGTGCTGGGGGCCCTGTTCATCTCGAGGCGCGGGGACGACGCCACCGGCGCCAGGTGCGCCTACGCCGCGAGGGTAGCCCGGGCATCCTTCATAAGCCTGCTCGCAAGGCGGGGCGCACCGGGTCAGGGTATGAAGGAGAGGCGGAAGGGTTGAACACGCTGGTCGTGATCCTCGCCCATAACGAGGAGGACAGCATCGAGAGGGTCGTCTCCGAGGTCCGGCGCGAGCTGGACGCCGAAGTGCTGGTCGTGGATGACGGCAGCGAGGACGGCACGCGGGAAAGGGCGGTGCGGGCCGGGGCGAGGTGCCTGTCCCTAGCCTTCAACGCGGGCATAGGGGTGGCGGAGCAGGCCGGTCTCCAGGTGGCCGCCGAGGAGGGATACGACTTCGTCATCAGGATGGATGGAGACGGCCAGCACGATCCCGCCGACATCCCCCTGCTCCTCGAGTCCCTGCGGGAGAAGCAGGCGGACCTGGTCATCGGGAGCCGTTACTTTAACGGCCGCAATGGCGGGGGTTGGAGCGCGAGGCTCGTCGGCAACAGGTTCCTGTCCTGGCTGGTCAACCGGCTTACCTCCTACCACATCACGGACGCCACCTGCGGCTTCCGGGGATACGGCCGCCGGGCCTTGGAGGCCTTCGCCCGCGACTATCCGGACGACTTCCCCGAGGTAGAGGCGCTGATGATGTCGAACCTCGAGGGGTTCACGGTGGAGGAGGTCCCCATAGACTCCCTGCGGAGGGAGAGCGGCAAATCGGTGATAAACACGGGCGTCGCCGTGTATTATATGAGCAAGGTGACCCTCGCCGTCGCGATCTGCGCGTTGCGGGGGAGAAGAGGCAGGGGGAAGATCGGGTGAAGGATATACCATCTTGAACTGGAATATCGCGGTCACGGGCATCGTCGCCGGTCTGCTGATGATCGCCCTCATCGTCGAGCTGGTGCGGAGGGGGTCACTGGGCGAGCGCTATGCGATACTCTGGATCCTCCTCGGCATATCCATCATCGTCCTCAGCGCCTGGCCGGCGCTCCTGCAGAAGCTGGCCGATGTGTTGAGGATCTACTATCCGCCCTCCATCATCTTCGGCCTCGCCTTCCTCTTCATCTTCGGGATCATGATCCATTTCTCGGCGGTGCTCAGCAGGCAGAGCAAGGGGTACAACAGGATGGTCCAGAGGCTTGCGGTGCTGGAGGAGAAGCTGCTTCGCCTCGTGGGGGAGGAAGCGGAGGGGGAAGACGGCGGGGAGGGGGACGACGCGGATGCGCGGGACGGCTGAGAACGGGGAAGGTCCGCCGGCGGACGAGAGCGTGGTGGCCGGACGCGGCGCGGGCCGCGACCCCTATATCCTGGCGCTGCTGGCGCTCATCCTGGCCATGGCCGCCCTGTACACCTTCTACTTCTACCAGGAGAGGCTGCCCTTCCGTGAATCGGGGGCCGATACCTACGGCCACCTGGGCATGCTGCGCACCGTCGAGGACCGTATAGGTCTGGGCGACGACCTCGACGCCGACCTGTTCCCGGGGCTGTACAGCGGCAACGAACGCAGCGGCATCAACTACGTGGCCATGGCGCTCATCGCCTCCGTTCCCGGTGCTTCCGACTTCACCGCCCTCTACGTATTCGGGCTCCTCGGGATATCCCTTTTTCTGTCGGGCATCTATTTCCTCACCCGCGCCCTCTCCGGGTCTTCCCGCGCCGCTTTCCTGGCGGCGATGTTCTCGCTGGTCCTCTGCAGCGCCGAGGTGGTGGTCAGGGGAAACTCCTTCTCCTTCGTAGAGCTGCTCGCCTGCGCCCACTACGCGTCGGTCGTGGCCATGGGCCTGATGATGCTGGCTCTGGCCCGCAACATCAGGTACCTGAAGGAGGGGGACTGGAAGAGCTACCTGCTGCAGTTGCTGCTGGCGGTACTGGTGCTCAACATCCACCTGCTCACGGGCATAGGATACCTGCTCGTCCTGGTCCTCCTGGTGGTGGTGTACGCCGCATGGGAGAAGCGGCTCACGCGCCGGCACCTGCTGCTGCTCTCGCTCATCCCCGCCGCCCTGGCCCTGCTCTCCCTGTGGCCGCTCTATCACTGGTGGGACATATTCGGGGGCTCGATCCAGGGAGCGAACTCGGCCCTCGGGGAGCCCGTGGAGAGGTACTCATCATTCGGGTATTTCTTCCAGGCAACCGTGTTCTTCTTCATCGGCCTGCCCTTCCTGCTCCGGAAGGAACGCGAGAGGGTCTTCCTGCTGGCGTGGGCCCTGGCCTTCACGGTCATCGCCCTCTCCTTCCTGCTCCCGGTGAGCATCGCGTTCTACTGGAGGTTCGCGTACGTGATGCGTATCCCCCTGGTCATCGGACTGGCCCTGGGGCTGGGGGTGGACATATGGAGGCTGCAGAGGTGGAGGGCGGTGGCCATTCCGGTGATCCTGGCCGTGGTCGGGGTGTTCTTCGTCGCCTCGCTGGTGGTCACGGCACGGCGCTATCAGGACATCATGGGCAAGGACGGCTACGCGCCGGTCGAGGCCTTCATGGAGACGGGAGGCGAGGGCCGCAACCTGCTCGCCCATCCCGTGCAGGGATACATGCTCATGGGCATCTCCGGCTACAACATCTACTCGATCACGCAGGGGCATGCGTCTCCCGAGATCATCACCGCCAGAAACGAACGGCTGGAGCAGGCCTACGCCTCCCCCGCGCCCGACGGGTGGGGGGAACTACTCGGGGAGTTCCGCATAACCGACACCCTGGTGGCCCGCGACAAGTCCTCGCTCGACGCCGCGCTGTTGCTGAACGGGGTGCTGGAGGAGAGGAACGCGGCCTTCGACCTTTACGCGGTGGACCCGGAAGGACTGGACACCGCGGTACTCGCATCCACCCCCGACCCCAAGCTCGAGGACAGCGAGGTGGTGAACGGCTTCACCCGGTTCGGCGGCTGGGCCTGGTTCCAGTGGGAGGGCCGTGAACCCATGGAGGTCGAGTCGGTGCACGTGGATGATGGGGACGATATCACGAGCACCAGGTTGAGGGTGACGGCGCGGGACGACGCGGGGGCGCTGGTCTTCATCAACCGCGGCTACATCGAGGTCGACCCTGCCCGGCGGTACCGCATAGCCATGAACACCCGCGTCGCCGAAGGCGAGCCCCAGGTATACCTGGTCTTCTACCAGTACGCGGCGCCCTCTCCGCAGGCGCTCATCTCCAGGGTGGAGATGAAGATACACCGGGATACGGGCGAGTGGACACGCAGGAACTTCATCGTCTGGCACGGGGGCGAGGAGAAGACCGACATCGTCCTCAGCGAGCATACGAGGTACGTGAAGATAGGCGTACTGCCCTGTTACAGGTCCGCCGGGCAGGTGGAGGTGGGCAGGCTGGACATATCCGAGAAGCCGTGAGGCCGTAGCTACACCAGGTCGGTATCGCCCCAGGTCAGGTACCAGTCCTTGCGCCGCAGGGGCATGTCCACACCGGCGCCGCCATAGGCCTTGAAGACGAAGTTCAACTGGGAGGGAAAGACGCTCTGGGGCAGGCGCAAGAAGCCCAGCCTGCGCAGGGCGGACAGCACCGCCCGGTTGCCAACGTCAAGAGCGGCGATGACCCGCACGCCCTGCCCGCTCAACAGGTCCACGGCCCGCGAGAGCATGAAGCGGCAGGCCTCCCAGTCGTTCTCCCCGGCCCAGATATCCATGATGAGGCCGGCATCGAGGCCCCTGATCTTTCTGCGGGCGAGGACCATGTATCCGGAGCCGGCAACGGCACCATCATAGAGGTAAAAGTCGTACCGCCCCTGCGGCCTGTCGGAATATCTCCACCTCAGGGTGGCGAGGTCACGGGAGCGGTGCCACAGGGGCAAGGCCTCTTCCCCCAGCCGCAGCTCCAGTTCCGGGCCGTGCAGCGAGACCGGCCTGAGGCGCAGGTCCCCGCCGCCGCGCGGCTCCCGCCGCGCCGAGAGCCTCGGATACCTGACGTATACCGGCGCCCTTCCCAGGTTGCTCATGCCCGTCTTCAAATGGGTGGGGACAGCCTGCCGGTTGGCGAAACCGAAGGACAGGTCGAAGCTCTCGCCCAGGACCTCGTGCATGGCCAGGGAGAGACGTGTCGCCAGGCCGCGGCGGGTCCGGTCCGGGTGGACCATGATGTCCACGAGGAGCGCCCCCCTCAGACGGTCAGCACCCCTGCCATACCATGCGGGTATCGCCCCCAGGTGGCCCACGATGTCCCCGCTTTCCCGGATCACGCAGGAGACGGGAGGGCCGGCCGGGGTGCCGGAGTAAAGTCTCCTCCAGTCGTCGACGTCGCGTCCCTGGCCGAAGACCAGGTTAAAGAGGTCGACGATGGCGGGTATGTCCGCGGGTCCTGCCACTTCCGTCCTCATCCGGCGACCATCCTTGCGCAAATCGGCAGTGCTCCCCGCTACAGGGACAGCACTTCCCTCACGGGCTTGAAATCGAAGGTGTCCAGGAGCCCCGCGATCTTTTCCAGGGTCTTGCCGGCCCCGTGGAAGAGCGCGAGGCGCGAGAGCAGGCCGATACCGGGCGGTTTCTCCCGCAGCGGGTAGATATCGCGGGGATGGATGTAGAGCACCGCCGGTCTCTCCTGCAGTACTTTTCTCAGCAGGCGGACGACCAGCCACAGTGGCTGGAACCTTAGGTACACGCCCCCACATACGGGCATGCGCAGCAGAGGCCCGCGGTAGACGGTGGGGGGGAACTCCAGCAGGTGTCCACCGCCGGGCTCTCCGGCGGGGATATATGGGCCGAGGGGGGTGCCGGGATATCCGTAGAGCGGAGTGCGCATGGGGAAGACGCTGGAGCTGTAGCGGTAGCCGAGGTCTTTCTCCAGGGTCTCGTGGAACCAGGGCGTGCCGGGACCCACCGAACAACTGGGGGCCCGGAACCCGAGGGGCCTCTCCCCGCAGATCGAGGTCAGGATATCCACGGTCCTCTTCTCGCTCGCCAGGAACGCGGAGCGCGTGGTCTCCGTGAGGTTGATGTGTTCGTAAGCGTGGGAGCCTATCTCGTGTCCCCCGGCGGCGATCCTCTCCACCAGGCCGGGGTCTTCCTCCGCCACCGTACCGAGGACGAAGAAGGTGGCGCGCACCCCCTTTCCCTCCAGGAGGCCGAGGAGGGCGTCGACGGCCGGCGCCACGATGTCCTGACCGCCGCCGCGGCCCTCGCGCACGAGGTCACCGGCCCACCACGGCTCGACGTCCATGCTCAAGGCGATGCCGTGCAGATCATCTCCCGTTCCGTTCAAGCCCACCTCACGCGTCGCATACCCGGCCAGATGCGAGAATCTTATCACCTCTTCCAGGCCGGTTAAACCGGCCGCCCGCCGTCCTGGTCAGATGAACACGCGCGCCAGGCCCCAGGCGATGGCGACCGACAGGACCGGCGCGACCACCCAGACCACGGCCGATCTGCGTGCGGCCGGATTGCGGAACATGAAGACGTGCCCGTTCTTGACCACGCCAATGGCGAAGATGGCCCCCAGTTTTATCTGGACTTCCGAGGCGGGCATGCCCAGCCCGCTGGCCACCAGCAGCAGGGAGGCTCCCACGAAACTCACCAGGGTCGCGCTGAGGACGCCCAGGGGGGTCAGCTCTTTCCCCGCCGTCTCCAGGTTGCCGAACCCGAGGGCGGCACCCCCCATGCCGAAGAACGGGGCCACGAAGAGCGTGGCCGCCATGGCGCTTATGATATTGGCGCCAACCAGGGGACCGGCGGCGTTGGCCACGTTGTTGGAGCCGATGGAAAAGGCCGCGTAACATGAGGAGGCGATGACGAAGGCCTGAAGCAGCCGGTAGCGGCGCATGAGGTTCTGAGCCAGCACGTATTTGCGCAGGCGCGGATAGGCCCACTTGCCGAGGATAAGGGTTATGGAGTATGCGGCGAAGGGCAGGATGAACCAGAGGGGGATCATGAGTTTGAAGGGCGCGCCGTTGAGGTGCCCGAGGTGGATGCCCACGCCCACCAGGGACCCCACCGTCACCTGGCTGGTGGACTGGGGCACCTTGAGCAGGTTGGCCAGGAAGAGGGAGATGGTCGCCGCGGTGATGACGATGAGGGCTACCGTGGTGTCCATGTAACCCGAGGGGACGATGTCGTGGGAGATGGTCTCCGCCACCCTGCCCCCGGCGACCACCGCTCCCAGCAGCACGAAGAGGGAGAAGAAGAGCACCGTCCACAGGCGGTCCAGGAAGCCGGCGCCATAGGCCGCGGCCATGGAGGGGGCAAACCCGCTGGCCCCCATGTTCATGGCGAAGAAGGAGACCAGGATTATCAAGAGAGCCGTCTGCACCCGTCCCCAACTCCTCCCAGCTCGCCGGCGCCGCGAGGAGGCTGTAAGCTTCCTCTCCGGCCTTGCCTTATAATTGTTGAAATCGAAAGGCAGCCCCCGTATCTTGTAAGGAGCTGCAGGCTGAACAGGCTATTGAAAATAATTAGATATAATAATATATAGTTAAACATCGCGAAAGGAAAGGTCGGGTGTAAGAGAAAGATGAAGAAAAAGGAACAGGAGAGCAAGTTCACCTCGGTCTCCATCCCCACCCCGCTCTTCGAGAAGATCAAGAAGCGCATAGAGGGGACAGGGTTCACCTCCGTATCCAGCTACGTCGTGTACGTGCTGAGGGAAGTGCTGGCGGAGGACGCGGTAGACGAGAAAGAGGCCTTTTCCCGCGAGGACGAGGAGAGGGTGAAGGAACGCCTGCGTTCCCTGGGCTACCTGGATTGAGGAGGAGACCATGCCGTTGCCCCACGGCGGTCGCTTGATCGACCGCACGATTCCCGACGATGCCGCCGGTGAAGCCGGCGCGGAGGCGCGAGGCCTCAAGAGCCTGCGGCTGGACACGGAGCAGGCCCGCGAGGTTGAGAACATAGCCCAGGGGATATACAGCCCCATCGAGGGTTTCCTGCGCGCGGAGGAATACGCGAGCGTGCTGGAGCATGCCCGCCTGCCCGGGGACACCCCATGGGCGCTGCCCATAGTCCTGGACCTTCCCCCCGACAGCGGGATAGAGGAAGGAGACCGGGTAGCCCTGTGGGAGACGGACGAAGGGCCGCTCGCGGTGATGGAGGTGGAGGAGATCTATCCCCTGGACCGCGACCGCCACGACCAGCTCATCTACGGCACGCGGGACGCTTCCCACCCCGGTGTGGCCAAGACGGGCGGCATGGGCGATCTCCTGGCTGGGGGGCCGGTGACCCTGCTCCGTCTCTCGTCCAGCCCTTTCGAGCGCTACCGCCTCAGCCCGCGCGAGACCCGGGTACTCTTCAGCGAACTCGGCTGGAGGCAGGTGGTGGGGTTCCAGACGCGCAACGTTCCCCATCTCGGCCACGAGTACGTGCAGAAGACGGCCCTCACCTTTGCCGACGGGCTCTTCATCAACCCGGTCATCGGCAAGAAGAAGAAAGGAGACTTCACCGACGAGGCCATCCTGGCCACCTACCAGACCCTAATCGACAACTACTATCTCAAGGAGCGCTCGGTCATGGCCATCCTGCAGTACGAGATGCGTTACGCGGGGCCGCGCGAGGCGATCCACCATGCGATCATGCGCAAGAACTTCGGCTGCACCCATTTCATCGTGGGCAGGGACCATGCCGGGGTCGGCGATTTCTACGACCCCTTCGCCGCCCAGGAGATCTTCCAGGACTTCCCGGACCTGGGCATCGTGCCGGTGTTCTTCAACACCTTCTCCTACTGCCTGCGCTGCGGCGGGGTGGTGAACGAGAAGACCTGCCCCCACGGCAAGGAGGACCAGGTGGGCTTCTCGGGTACCCGCATGCGCGAACTCATCGTGGAGGGCAAAGTGCCCCCGCCGGAGATGCTCCGCCCCGAGGTGGCCGAGGTGCTCCTGGAAATCGGCGACCCCTTCGTGGAGTGAGGGCATGGCCAGGAACCGGCTGCTGGTCATCGGGCTGGACTGCGCTTCGCCGCGCCTGCTCTTCCACGAGTATTCAGGGCTCCTCCCCAACCTGGAGAGGTTGCGCGCCGGGGGCTGGTGGGGGGAGGTCGAATCGTGCGTGCCCCCCATAACCGTCCCCGCATGGATGGTCATGTTCACCGGGAAGGAACCGGGCGAGCTGGGCATGTACGGTTTCCGCAACCGCATACCGGGCACCTACAACGACACCAGGGTGGCCGACTCGACTTCCCTGCAAGTGCCCCCGCTGTGGGCGCGGGCAGCCGGCGCCGGCCTGCGCAGCTGTCTCATCGGCGTGCCGCCATCCTACCCGCCCTACGAGGTCAACGGCGACATGATCTCCTGTTTCCTCACCCCCGGCACCGACCGCCCCTACACTTACCCCCGCGGTCTGGCGGTGGAGCTGGAGGAGCAGGAGCTGGCCTACGTGCCCGACGTCGCCTTCCGCAAGGAGAACAAGGCGGAGATCCTGGCCAGCCTGCGGGAGATGACCGCCGGGCATTTCGAGATCGCGTGCTACCTGGCTGAGGAGCACCCCTGGGACCTCTTCGTCATGGTGGAGATCGGGCTGGACCGGGTGCAGCACGCCTTCTGGAGGTACCAGGACCCGGCCCATCACCTCTACGAGTCCGGTACGCCCTTCGACGACGCCCTCAGGGACTACTACCGCCTGCTCGACCAGGGCATCGGGGAGCTGCTTGAGGCCGCCGGGCCCGATACCGCCGTTGCGGTGGTCTCCGACCACGGGGCCAAGGGGATGAAGGGGGCCTTCTGCGTCAACCAGTGGCTGGCGGAGAAGGGCTACCTCGCCCTGCAGGGCGAGGTGAAGCCGGGCACCCGCCTCGAGGACGCCCCGGTGGACTGGCCGCGCACGAAGGCCTGGGGCTGGGGCGGCTATTACGCGCGCGTCTTCCTCAACGTCGAGGGCAGGGAGCCCGAGGGGGTGATCCGCCCCGAGCGCTTCGAGGCGGAGGTGGAGGCGCTGGCCGAGGAGATCAGGAAGATCAGGGGGCCTCAGGGCGAGGTCTGGGACACGCGCGCGGTGACCCCCCGCGAGGTCTACTCGCATACCGAGGGCGACGTGCCCGACCTCATGGTCTTCTTCGACGACCTCTCCTGGCGGGCCGCGGGGACCATGGGGCATCCCTCCATGTACCTGGAGGAGAACGACACCGGCCCGGACGACGCGGTGCACGACTGGAGGGGAGTGGGCATCATCTACCACCCCGAGGTGGATATGGGAAAGAGAATAGACAGGGATTTCATCCCCATACAGGACCTCTACGGTATCTTCGTGGAGCTGCTGGGGATAGGCGATTGATACGGGAGGTTCAAAAGTATGGACAAGGGATTTGTGGTATGGCTGACCGGTCTTCCTGGCTCGGGCAAGACCACCGTGGCCGTCGACCTGGAGCGAAAGCTCCGCGACATGGGGAAGCGGGTCGAGGTGATGGACGGCGACGAGGTCAGGAAAGGCCTCAGCCGTGACCTCGGTTTCAGCAAGGAGGACCGCGAGATCCACGCCATGCGCGTCGCCTACGTGAGCAAGTTGCTCTCGCGCAACGGCGTGGCGGTGATCGTGGCACTGATATCTCCCTACCGCTCCTTCCGCCAGGCGATCAGGGAGGACATCGAGGACTTCATCGAGGTCTTCGTGCGCTGCCCGGCCGAAGAGTGCGCGAAGCGCGACCCCAAGGGACTCTGGGCCAAGGCACTGGCCGGCGAGATCAAGGACTTCACGGGAGTCGATGACCCCTACGAGGACCCCGAAGACCCGGAACTGGTCCTGGACACGTGCGCCGAGGAGACCTCCGAGAGCGTGGGCAAGCTCATGGATTGGTTGGGTGCGCACGGCTACCTCGACGGGACGGGGTAATCCGGGACGGAGAGGCGTTCGGGCTCACTCCAATACCGTTTTAGCGGCCCGGCGACAAGGCTGGTCGTCGTCGCAGGCTCCTCCGAGCACCTTGCTCGCCGGGCAAGGGGCAGCACAGACGAGGTCGCCCGAACGCCTTGACGAACCGGGCTTGCCGACCTTTCCCGCAAGCAGCCGTGCTTGCCGGGGGGTTTGTATGGGCGACACCCGGGCGGGATCGCTATCCATGAACCATCTCTATGCACAGTTTCGGCCGACCTGGTAGTTTCCCGGGCCACTATCACCGTACGTACACGTGCCAGGCCTGGACATTCGGAAATGTCCAGGCGCTGGGACACCGCCGCGCCGCCCTCAGGGCGTCGCTGTCGCTTACGCGATGCAATCAGCGGAGGCAGACGATATACCTTATAATCACGGCAGGACAAAAACCGGGAGGAGAAAAGGGCGTGGGGCGTTTGCGATGAGAGTCCGGTTCATCGTGCTCGTGCTCATCTTTTTCGCCGCCCTGCTCGTTCCTGGAACACCCATCTACGGTGGCGATGGTGCGGGCGGCAGGAAAGACGTAGCCGACTGGACCATCCTCGGCCTGGACGTGCCGGGGTACAACAGCAGGACCCTTGCCAAGGTACCCCTCGAGGAGAGGCGCTGGATCCGCCACCACAAGATCGAGGTGAGGTGGAGGAACGTGCAGCCCCAGGCGGGGCCCTTTGACTGGAGCCGCTACGACGAGCTGATAGGCGCGGTCCTCGCGGACGGAAGCCAGTCCATAATGCTGGTCCTGGGCGGGCCCATCCCCGCATGGGCCAGGGACGCGGCTTATGGAGAGTTCGCAGACAAGGCCCCGCCCGCGGACCTGGGGCGCTGGCGCGACTTCTGCGCGGCGGCCGCCGAACGCTACGGTCCGGTAGTGGACTTCTACGAGGTATGGAACGAGCCGGGCTGGGACAGCGATGGAGAAGCCTACCGTCTGCTCGGGACCTATCATTTCGGGGGCCAGGTGGAGACGGACTACCTGCCCCTCCTGCAACTGGCGTATACCGCCATCAAGGAAAAGGACCCCTCGGGAATCGTCATCTGCGGCTCCCTGCTCGACACGCTGGCGGACGACCCGGACACGGGCACCGGCCTCTACACCCGCCTCTTCGACGATGCCTCGCGCCCCCGCCAGGAGGCCGCGCTCACGGTGAGGGCGGACGGCGACATCGTGGCCGCACGCACGCTCCGCCTCGTCTGTTCCCGGGACGGACTGCTTGCGGACGGCCTCATGGGCATCGACCCGGGGAGGACCCGGTGGTTCTTCGCGGAGGGCTGCACCAGGTCCGGCTGCGACATGTGGCTCTCCCTTGATAACCGGGAGCGGCAGGAAGCCGCGGTGGCCATCACATACTTCCGCGGTAACGGCACCAGTGAGAGCCGGAATATCAGGGTGCCGGCGAGGTCGAGCCTGGTCTTTCCCGTCTTCGACGAGGGGCTGGGTGTGGGTAGGCACGACTCCAAGCTGGGCGAGGTGTCCATCGCGGTCTCGTCGGACCGGCCCATCATAGCGGAGCGCTCGCTCTACTACCGCCAGGGGGGCACCGTGAAGGAGCGGAACGGCGAGCCAGACGCCTATTCGCCGCGCCGGGAGTGGGCCTGCGAGGACGGCTCCGGGGACTACACCGTAAAGGAGTTCCTGAGCCTTCTGAACACCGGGTCGCAGGCGGTCGAGGCGGAGATCGTATACCGCTTCCCGGACGGCTCAAGCGAGAACAGGCACGTGGAGGTGGCGGCGCAGTCGTGCGGGAGGGTGTCCGTGGCTCCGGGAGTCACCGGGGCATCCTGCGCGGGCGGAGCGTCCATCGAAGTCCGCGGCAGCGCACCCCTGGTGGCGGAGTTATCGCCCCGTTTCTACTGCGGCGATTCATGCAGCGGTGAGTATACTTCGCGGGGCGCGGGCGAGCCCCGCACCCGGTGGGATTTCCCGGCTGGCTACAACCAGTTCTCCATGCGCGACGTCATCAGCCTGTGGAACGGGGGAGAGCGGCCGGTGCGGGCCGGCCTCGATTTCGCCATGGGCAGGGGAGAGGCGCTGCACAAGGAAGTGCTCCTGCAAGCACTCGCCGGGGTCGAGGTGGCGGCCGGGGACATGCTGGGCTTCAACGAGCACTGCGATATGGTAGGGGTCCACCCCTACCGCAGCCCCGGCAACTGGGGGCCCTTCTATGCCAACCTGGTCCAGGCGATGCGCTCCATCGGGGTGGAGAAGGAGGTCGCCGCCACGGAGATAGGCTGGCTCCACCACAAGGACGACCAGCCGGATATGTTCAGCGGGCAGGGGCAGGCCGACGCCATCGGGGACTGGGGCATCGGCCTCCTGAGGCGGGCGGGATGCCGCAAGATCTGGGTCTACAAGGACATGGACGAGAAACCGGGCAGGTCTTGGGACAAGAGTTATTTCGGCCTCTTCAGCTACGACGGCACTCCCCACGCCTCCTGGTCCGCATACAAGCGGTGGCAGGCCGAGAACCCCTCGTACCCGCCGCTGCCGGCCTCCATGCCATAGCTCCGTGACTCGGACGCACAGGCCGGTTCATGTGCATATCACAGGCGCTCACCTTATAATGTATGGGAAGGCTTCGGCCCGGGTCTGTGGTTGAAAGTCGATGCCAGCCGCAGGCGAAACGACCCACGTAAGCCAACTCTTGGTTGGTGAGCATGGTGCGGCTTAGGGGTAAGACCTGCCCGGAACAAACCGGAGAAGCGCATTAGTGGCGGTCGGGCAAAGCCCGCGCGGGATCCCTTCCGCTGCGAGACGCTCGGCAGGCGAGTGTGGGGTCAAAGACCAGGTCAGCCGGGTTTCGAGGCCTTCACTTTTCGGGCCATTTGTTGGCAGAGGGTTGGACGTATGCTAGGCTTATGCGAGTCGAATACGTAAGCGCCGGGTTAAGGCCCGGGGCCGGGATTTGCTTTTCGAATAGGTCCTGAAGAAGGCCCATACCGCCCTTGAACCTGGTATGGGTTTTTTATCGGAGGAGAAGGGAGTGCGGGGGATGCAGATCATCGTCAAGGGCAAGAACATAGAGGTGACCGAGGCGTTGCGAGGATATGCCCTGGAGAAAGTGAGCAGGGTCGAGAAGTACCTCGACCGCATCCTGAAGACGGAGATCGAGATGAGCGTCGAAAGGAACCCCAAGATACAGGACAACCAGGTGGTCGAGGTGACCGTCTTCTCCAGCGGCCCCATCATCCGGGCCAGGGAGTCGGCGGTGGATATGTACCAGGCCATCGACCTGGTGTCGAACAAGCTGGAGCGCCAGGCGCGCAAGGTAAAACAGAAGATGATCGACCGTTCGCACCACGCTAAAAACCCCTTCAAGGAATCGGCGGCCGCGGCGTCAGAGGAGGAAACCGAGGCGGCCATCGTCAAGACCAAGAGTTTCCCGCTGAAGCCCATGATCCCCGAGGAGGCCTGCCTGCAGATGGAACTCCTCGGCCACGATTTCTACGTGTTTATAAACGCCGAGACGGAGGAGACCAACGTGGTATATAGAAGAAGAGATGGGAACTTCGGTTTGATAGAACCGGGAGGATGAGATGCGCAAGTTCATGGATATGATACGCCAGGTCCTGGATTACGTCGTGAGGCGGGGGGCTTCCATGCGCCTCTGATGGGGCGCCCGCGAGGAAGGATGGTCATGGATATAAAGGTCAAGGCCCTGGCCTGTGCGGGACTGGTTGGATCGTTGGGGGTCATACTCTTTCTGACCCTGGCCGGCGATCAGCCGGTCTTCTGGTTCTCGGTGCTGCTGCTGGGGGCCATGGCGGTCATCTGCGAGACCCTGGGCGAGAAGATGGCATCCGGAGGCAGGTCCACCTACGGCATCATCATCCTCTTCGCGGCCATTACCGCCCTCAACACCCCTTCGGCCATGATCGTGGCCCTGGCCGCCGCCTTCCACCTGAGGCTGGCAAGGCGCCGTGACAACCCCTGGGAGCTGGCCGTGAGCGCTGCCATCTACGCCATGTGCACCTGGGCGGCGGCAGCCGTCTATCACGTCCTGGGCGGAGCCACGCGGGCCTTCACCGCCTCGGACTTCGCGGGTTCGCTGGCGCCCACGCTGGCGGCGGCGGCCGTGTTTTGGGCTTTGAACGCCGGCCTGGTGGCGGCGGCCCTGCGCTGGGCCCGGGGTGTCGATCCCGCCGCCTTCTTCAAGGGCGACGCCCTGAGGCTCCTTCCGAACCAGGTGATCTACTCGTTCGTGGGCCTGTTCATGGGCGTGATCTATGCCCAGAACGCGTTCCACGGGGCCGTGGACGCCCTCGGCAACCCCATCGTCGTGGGCTCGGTGGCGGAGTCGTTGCGCGGGATATTCGCCGTGCTCTCGCTCACCGCGGTGCTCGGCGTGGCCTGGTACTTCAGCGGCAAGAACATCGAACTGCTGGAGGCATACGACCGCAGCCTGGAGGTCCTGGTTACCTTCCTGGAGAAGCGCGAGCCCTACCTCGACGGGCACGCGGTGCGGGTGGCGCAGAACGCCGCCCTCATCGCCAGGCAGATGCGGTTCCCGCTCTACGAGACCAACCGCCTGCGCCATGCCGCCCTCCTGCACGACCTGGGCAGTCCCGCCATCCCCCGTGATGTGCTGCTGCAGCCAGCGGCCCTGAGCGAGGAAGAGTTCGAGAAGATAAAACTGCACCCGCTGGAGGGCGCCTCGCGCCTGGAGGAGGTCGAGTACCTCGCGGACATGGCCGAGGCCGTGCGCCACCATCATGAATACTACGACGGCGGGGGATACATAGACCATCTCTCCGGCGATACCATCCCCCTGACCGCCCGCATCATCGCCGTGGCCGACGCCTATGATTCCATGTGCCACCGCAGGCCCTGGAGGGATGCGAAGGGGCACGAACGCGCCCTGGCCGAACTACGGGAGAACAGCGGCAGGCAGTTCGACCCCGAGGTGGTGGAGAGCTTCATCGCCGCTCTGGAGGCGGGCAGGCAGACGGAGGCGGCCTCCGCCACGGTGGCGGAGACGGCCGAGGCCGCTGCGCCGGAGCCGCGTGGGGAGAAAGCGCGGAGAGCCGGCCGCAGGAAGGGCAGGCGAGAGGAGCTGTTGCGAGAGCGGCGCGAGGCGCGGGAACGGCTGGAGAGAGAGGCCCTGAGAGAGATGGAGGGAGCGGGAGGTTCCGAGCTTCCCTTCCCCGGAGGAACGCCGGCAGCCGGACCGGCGGAAGAGTCCGGTCCCGTGGCCGGGAACGAGGGCGGAGGAGGTGAGGCGCCATGAACGACAAGCGCATGAAGGCGCTGCAGTACGTCTCCGTCGCCATCTTCCTGGTGACCCTGGGGGTGTGTGCCCCCTTCTTCTTCTCAAAGCTGGGGGACATGGACCCCGCGCGCACCTTCGGCTTGGTGGCGGTACTCGCCTTCTGCGAGGCATGGAGGGTGCAGTTCCCCTGGGGGAGGCCCCTGCGCCTGGGCATGGCCGCCGTCCTGTGCATCATCGCCATCCGGCCGGTGCCGGAAGTGGTCTTCATCTTCCTGGTGGGAAGCCTGCTGGGCCGGGCTTTCGCGCGTATCCAACGCTCGGGCGAAGGCGATTTTTTCCACATCGTGCAGCGCACCTACATAGTGGCTCTGGCCGGGGTCATCTATCAGTTCATCGCCAACCTCGGATGGGAGGCGATATGGAATCCTTACCCCGCCACCCTCTACGGCCCCGGTCCCGCCACGGTGACCAACGGGGTCCTGGAGTTCCACACCTATTACAATCCGGTTGTACTGCAGAGGGCCCTGGTGTTCCCCATCGCCTTTCTGGTCATGGCCCTCGTCTTCTACCTGGGTGAGATGCTCACCTCGTCCATCGAGACCTCTATGCAGCTGGGCGGCAACTGGCGTATCGTGCTGCCCCAGCACATGCGGCAGACCCTTCCCATCTACCTGGCCATCACCGGCGCGGGGGCCCTCATGGCCCTGTACTTTCCGCGCGTGCCCTGGTTGAACTTCCTCATCTTCTTCATCCCCCTGCTGCTGGTGCGCCTGGAATCGAACCGGGACAAGGAGCTCGACGAGAGGTATTTCCAGACCATGCGCGTGGTCGGCGATGCCTTCGACATCTCCCGTGGCCTGCCGGGGCATTCCGGCCGCGTGAGCAACCTTGCGGCGGAGGTGGCGCGGGAGATGGGCGTGTCGGCGGAGGAGACGCGCAACATCCGGTATGCGGCCGCCCTGCACGATATCGGGCGCATAGAGTACGAGGGTGACGTGGAAGCCCCCGGCCATGCCGAGAAGGGGGCCGAGGTGCTGGAGCAGGTGGCGCGCCTGCGGCCCATCGCTCACATCGTCCGGCATTGCCACCCGGCCTCCGACCTGGAGGCGGGAACCGCACACATCCCCACGGGGTCGAAGATAATCGGTGTGGTCAGCGATTACGACGTGCTGACCAGCCAGCCGAAGAAGGCGCTCGCTCCCCAGGAGGCCCTGGAGGAGATGAGCATGGAGCGGGGCAAGCTCTACGATTCCATCGTGCTGCGTACCCTCTCGCAGGTGGTGGAGTCCCAGACGAAGGCACGCCGGCGGCCGGAGAGGGAGATCACGCAGAGGGCCAGGGTGCTGGAGGAGGAAGAGCTGAAGGAGAGTTTCGAGGAGATATTCAGGGACGAGGACTAACCCCCGTCTAAGGGGTCAGGTCTTGTTTCTTGGATACTCGGGTATCTCAAGGGGCTTTGGGCATATGCCCGCTTGTGACCAGCACTTATGTGTACGCCTTCACGGCGTAATAGGTAAAAGACAGGACCTGACCCCTGGGAGTCCGCTATATTTGGAGACATGAATACAATTACATTCATAGCTGAAGAGGAGTGACGTCTCTTGCTCAAGGCCTTCGGAAAAGTACTGCGCATGGGAGAGCGCAAGCGCCTGGAACAGCTCGCCGAGGTCGTGCAGGCGGTGAACGCGCTGGAGCCCGAGGTGCAGCGGATGAGCGACGCCGAACTGCGCGCCGGCACGGAGCGGTTCCGCGAGAGGATCCGGGACGGGGCCACCCTGGACGAGCTGCTCCCGGAGGCCTTTGCCGCGGTGAGGGAGGCGGCGGTGCGCACCCTTGGACAGCGCCATTTCGACGTGCAGATCATGGGGGGCATCGTCCTCCACCAGGGCAAGATCGCCGAGATGAAGACGGGCGAGGGCAAGACCCTGGTGGCCACCCTGGCCGTCTACCTCAACGCCCTGGAGGGCAAGGGGGTCCACGTGGTTACGGTCAACGACTACCTGGCCCGCCGCGACAGCGAGTGGATGGGCGCCATCTACTCGTTCCTGGGCCTCGACGTGGGGCTCATCCAGGCCCAGATGCCCAAGGAAGAGCGCATGGTGGCCTACGGCGCGGACCTCACCTATGGCACCAACAACGAGTTCGGCTTCGATTACCTGCGGGACAACCTGGAGATAAGGCCGGACCGCATGGTGCAGCGGGGCCACAATTACGCCATAGTGGACGAGGTCGACTCCATCCTCATCGACGAGGCGCGCACCCCCCTGATCATCTCCGGGGCGGCCGAGGAGTCGGCGCGCCTCTACCGCCAGTTCGCGCAGGTGGCGCCGCGGCTGAAGCTGGGGGAGGACTACGAGATCGAGGAGAAGACGCGCACCGTCTCCATCACCGAGGAGGGCATCCACAAGGTGGAGACGATACTGGGGCTGGAGAACCTCTACGACCACCTCAACACCCCCCTGGTCCACCACATGCAGAACGCCCTCAAGGCAAAGGAACATTACCGCCGCGACGTGGACTACGTGGTCACGGAGGGGCAGGTGGTCATCGTGGACGAGTTCACCGGCCGCCTCATGCCCGGGCGCCGCTGGAGCGACGGCCTGCACCAGGCTGTGGAGGCCAAGGAAGGTCTCAAGGTGCGGCAGGAGAACCAGACCCTGGCCACCATCACCCTTCAGAACTTTTTCCGCATGTACGACAAGCTGGCGGGCATGACCGGGACCGCGGCCACCGAGGCCGGCGAGTTCGAGGAGATATACGGGCTGGAGGTGGTGGAGATACCCACCAACCTGCCCATGGTCCGCGACGACGTGAACGACCTCATCTACAAGGGGGAGGAGGCCAAGTTCAGAGCCGTGGTCGAGGACATAGCCGCTTGCTATGAGAAAGGACAGCCGGTCCTGGTGGGCACCATCTCCATCGAGAAGTCCGAGCGCCTCTCGGGAATGCTCAAGAAGAGGGGCATACCCCACCAGGTCCTCAACGCCAAGCACCACGCGCGCGAGGCGGAGATCGTGGCCCAGGCGGGGCGCCTGGGGGCGGTGACCATAGCTACCAACATGGCCGGCCGCG
Organism: Actinomycetota bacterium; assembly: GCA_040757835.1. Taxonomy (NCBI): domain Bacteria; kingdom Bacillati; phylum Actinomycetota; species Actinomycetota bacterium. The sequence goes on along the minus strand of JBFLWJ010000003.1, from coordinate 184,611 downwards.
GCACCGACATCATGCTGGGTGGGAACCCGGAAATGCTCGCCCGGCAGAAGCTGGCGGGGAGGGAGGAAGTGAGTGAGGAGGAATACGCGGAGGTCCTCGAGGAGACGCGGCGTGAGTGTGAGGAGGAGAAGAAGAAGGTCGTCGAGGCGGGAGGCCTCTATGTGCTGGGGACGGAACGCCACGAGGCGCGGCGCATTGACAACCAGTTGCGCGGGCGCTCCGGGCGCCAGGGCGACCCCGGACTGTCCCGTTTCTACCTCTCCCTGGAGGACGACCTCATGCGCATCTTCGCTTCCTCGACGGTAGCCTCGCTCATGGACAGGCTGCGTTTGCCGGACGACATGCCCATCGACAACAAGATGGTCACCAAGGCCATCGAGACGGCCCAGAAGAACGTGGAGGCCAACAACTTCGAGGTGCGCAAGAACCTCCTCAAGTACGACGACGTGATGAACACCCAGAGGGAGGTTATCTATGCCGAGCGCGAGCGCCTGCTCCAGGGAGAGGACCTGCATGCGCGCGCCGAGGAGATGATCCCCGAGGCCGTCGCGGCCATCCTGGAGAGGCACATCGACCCCAGTGATCACCCTACGGATTGGGACATGGAGAGCCTCTTCCACAGCCTGCAGGCTCTGTACCCGGTGAGCTTCGACCCCGGGAGTATCGACCTCGAGGCGGTGTCCTACGGGGCACTGGAGGCCGCCCTGGTGGAGGATGCCCTCGAGGCCTACGGTGCGAGGGAGGCGGAGTTCGCGGAGTCGGGGCGCGATATGCGAGAGCTGGAACGCCTGGTCATGCTGCGGGTCATCGACAATCGATGGCGCGACCACCTTTACGACATGGACCACCTGCGCGACAGCGTGGGATTGCGTTCCTTCGCGGGCCGCGATCCCCTGGTGGAATACCAGAACGAGGCCTTCGCGACCTTCCAGGAGCTCATCGCCGGCATCCAGGAGGAGTTTCTGCGCTACATGTTCCACGTCAAGGTGGTGAGGGCCGACGAGAGGCCAGCCCTGCGCGTGGTCGAGGAGGGGGGCAGGGAAGGCGGCGGGAAGAAGGCCGCCGCCCGTTCCCAGAAGGTGGGCCGAAACGCCCCCTGCCCCTGCGGGAGCGGGAAGAAGTACAAGAATTGTTGCGGATCCTGAGGACGTACACGTGCCAGGTCAGGCCTGGAAGCGCCGGGACTGGCGCTGGACACCGCCGCGAGGAGGCATCATGTTGAGGCGTGCCGGTCTATCGAGCTTGCCACGACGGCTTCGCCTCCTCGCAATATGCCTTCCGCTTCGCGAAAGGGCTGGCTTACGCGATACAAGCGACAAGTAGGCGCAAAGACATAGGGATAAGGAGAGAGATGTGCTGAGTGATTACCGCAGCGAGCTGGAGGAGATCGCGGGAAGGCTGGTCAAGATAAAGGAGTATCTTTGACATAGAGGGAAAGCGGGCGGAGGCGGAGGAGTTGGAGAAAGAGTCCGCCCGCCCGGACCTCTGGGACGACCAGGACAACGCACGCCGCGTCCTGGGGCGGCTCTCGGCTTTAAAGGACACCGTGGAGACCTGGGAGAGGCTGGCGTCGGAGCGGAGGGAACTCGAGGAGCTCGCTCAACTGGCGCAAGACGAGAACGATGCCAGCCTGACCACCGATATCGGGAAGGGTGTAGCCAGGCTGCAGCGGGAGGTGGACCGCCTCGAGGAGGAGAGCCTGCTCTCGGGCGAGTTCGACTCCCACGACGCCATCGTCAGCATCCACCCCGGGGCCGGGGGTCTGGAGTCGCAGGACTGGGCGGAGATGCTGCTGCGAATGTACTTGCGCTGGGCCGACGCGCGCGGCTTCAAGGCCGATCTCAACGACCTGCAGCCGGGCGAGGGCGGCGGCATCAAGAGCGCCACCTTCACCGTACACGGCCGCTTCGCTTACGGGCTCTTCCTCTCCGAGAAAGGCGTGCACCGCCTGGTGCGCATATCCCCCTACGACGCCTCGAGCCGCCGTCACACCTCCTTCGCGTCCCTGGACGTGATCCCCATGCTGGACAAGGAGGAGAGCATCGAGATCGACCCCAAGGACTTGCGGGTCGAGACCTACCGTTCGAGCGGTGCTGGAGGGCAGCACGTCAACGTCACCGACTCCGCCGTGCGCATCACCCACCTGCCCACGGGAGTGGTGGTGTCGTGCCAGAACGAGCGCTCGCAGATATCCAACCGCGCCACGGCCATGCGTATCCTCGAGGCCCGCCTCGCCGACCTCGCCCGCCGCGAGCGCGAGAAGGAGATCGAGAAGCTGCGGGGGGAGAAGATGGGCATCGGTTTCGGGAGCCAGATACGCTCCTACGTGCTGCACCCCTACCGCATGGCCAAGGACCACCGCACCGACCTGGAGATAGGCAACGTGGACGCGGTGCTCGACGGCGACCTCGACGAACTCATAGACGCCTACCTGCGCTGGAAAGCCGCGCGTTAAGGGGTAAGGTCTTGTTTTTATGATGCGCACATCGGAATGCTGCTTACAAAAGCGCTGGTTAACGAGGTGAAATATGGTATTTAATGGAATACATACCGGAGTATCCAAGAGACAAGACCTGACCCCTTGGATTTTGCAGGAGAATCTTTTCGCGCGGTCGAAATATCACGGGAACTGACGTGGCTCCTCTGAGCGTGATAAACTACTCCCTCGAGAGCCTGGAGGGTTTACTCGCGTCACGGGACAAAGGTCTGGGCAACGGTTGAGGGACAGGCCGCCGGAGAGGCCGGGACGGGAGCGTGGACGCCCCGCGCAAGGATCGAAAGGGGTCGTTTTGCAGAAGGCGGACGACAAGCTCCGGGAACGTCTGGAAGGTATTGCCAGGGACGTACGCTGGGACATCGTGCGCATGATCGGGCTGGCCCAGAGCGGCCACCCGGGGGGTTCTCTCTCCTGCGCGGACATACTGGTCTGCCTGTATTTCCATGCCATGAACCACGACCCGCTGAACCCGGACTGGGCCGACCGCGACCGCTTCGTGCTCTCCAAGGGACATGCCGCCCCCGCCCTCTACGCGGTGCTGGCGAGGTGCGGCTACTTCGACCGCGAGGAGCTGTGGCACCTCCGCCGCCTGGGCTCCATCCTGCAGGGACACCCCGACCGCCTCAAGACCCCGGGGGTGGAGATCTCCACCGGTTCACTGGGACAGGGGCTGGCGGCGGCGTGCGGCATGGCCCTGGGCCTGCGCATGGACGGCAACCCTGCGCGGGTCTACGCGCTGGTGGGCGACGGTGAGAGCCAGGAGGGGAGCATCTGGGAGGCCGCCATGCTGGCGAATCACCAGTGCCTCGACAACCTCGTCGCCGTGCTGGACAACAACGGCCTGCAGATAGATGGCGACTGCTGCGAGATAATCGACCTCGGGGATATCGCGGCCAGGTGGCGTTCCTTCGGCTGGGAGGTGGAGGAGGTGGACGGCCACGACATCATGGAGGTCTGCGGGGCACTGGACCGCGCCACGGCCGTGGACCGTCCGGCGATGATCGTGGCCCACACCATCAAGGGCAAGGGGGTCTCTTTCATGGAGAACAAGGTGGACTTCCACGGCAAGGCGCCCACGCCCGAGGAGATGGAGGAGGCGCTGAGGGAGATCGAGGGCTCATGAAGGCGTCGACGGAGATGAAGAACACGCGGGACGGCTATGCCGCCGCCCTGCTGGAACTGGGGGAGAGGGACCAGCGCGTCGTGGTGCTCGACGCCGACCTGGCCAAGTCCACCCAGACGGAGAAGTTCAAGAAGAGCTTCCCGGACCGTTTCGTGGACTGCGGCGTTGCGGAGCAGAACCTCATGGCCACCGCGGCCGGCCTGGCCGCCGTGGGCAAGATCGCCTTCGCCTCCACCTTCGCCATCTTCGCCACCGGGCGCGCCTACGACCAGGTGCGCAATACCATCGCCTACTCCGACCTGAACGTGAAGATCTGCGCCAGCCACGGCGGCATCACCGTAGGCGAGGACGGCTCGTCCCACCAGGCGCTCGAGGACATCGCGTTGATGCGGGCGGTGCCGCGCATGAAAGTCATCGTCCCCGCCGACTTTTACGAGACCCGCGAGGCCGTGAAGGCGGCGGCCGCCATCGAGGGACCGGTCTACGTGCGCATCGGCCGCCCCAAAGTGCCGGTGATCTTCGGCGAGGATTACCGCTTCGAGTTCGGCAAGGCCCTGGTGCTGCGCCCGGGACGGGACGTCACCGTACTCGCCTGTGGTTTCATGGTGCACAAGGCGCTGGAGGCGGCGGAAGAGCTGGCGGCGGAGGGCACAGAGGCCGAGGTCATCGACGTGCACACCATAAAACCCCTGGACGCGGAGGGTATCCTGGCTTCGGCCGCGCGCACGGGGCGCGTGGTGACCTGCGAGGAACATTCGGTCATGGGAGGGATGGGAGGCGCGGTCGCCGAACTCTTGGGAGAGGAGATGCCCCTGCCCATGCGCAGGGTGGGCATCAGGGACACCTTCGGTACTTCGGGCACGGCGGACGAGCTTGTGGAACATTTCAAGCTAGGGTCCCGTCACATCGCCGAAGTGGTACGCGCCCTCTGCGGGTAGTAAAATGATGCGGTTGGCGTCCGGGAAGCGCGGCGGAGGAGATGATACGGTTTGATCCGGATGAGGAGGGTCACCAAGGTATATAAGGGCAACGTCTACGCCCTCGAGGACGTCACCGTGGATATCGAGCGCGGTGAGTTCGCCTTCCTGGTGGGGCCGTCGGGCTCCGGGAAGAGCACCTTCATCAAGCTGTTGATCAAGGAAGAGGAGCCCACCGGGGGGCAGATCTACATCGCCGACACCAACATCAACCAGCTGCGCAAGTGGAAGGTGCCCTACCTGCGCCGCAAGATCGGGTGCGTGTTCCAGGACTTCAAGCTCCTGCCCCATAAGACCGTATACCAGAACGTCGCCTACGCCATGGAGGTTACCGGCAAGTCCCACCGCTTGGCGGAGCAGCAGGTGCCGGAAGTGCTCAAGCTGGTAGGCCTGGGCCACAAGCTCGACTCCTTCCCCGACGAGCTCTCCGGCGGCGAGCAGCAGCGCGTAGCCATCGCGCGGGCCTTCATCAACCGCCCCCCCATCCTCCTCGCCGACGAGCCGACGGGAAACGTGGACCCCTCGCTGGCTGATGGCATCGTGCGCCTGCTCGAAAAGATCAACGACAGCGGGACCACGGTGATAATGGCCACCCACGACAAAGGGATAGTGGACACCTTCCGTAAGCGGGTCATCGCCATGGAGAACGGGCGCATCATCCGCGACCAGGACAGAGGCGTGTACGGGTATGAATAAGATAACCTACTTCGCCTCCGAGACCTGGGGGTCCCTGCGCAAGAACCTCATCCTGGCCGTGGCGGCTATAGCCGTGGTGGCGGTATCCCTGGGCATCCTGGGGCTGGTGGTCATGGGCTGGGACATGTTCAGCAACATGATCAAGAACGCCGAGCGCAAGGTGGGGGAGGTCGACGTCTACCTCTCCGACCTCGCCTTGCAGGAGGAGATCGACGCCATATATGCGTTCCTGGTGAGCATCCCGGAGGTGGACCCGAACAGGGTGGTCTTCAAGGACAAGGAGACGGCCCTGCAGGAGTTCAAGGAGAGGTTCAAGGACCAGCCGGAGCTGTGGGAATACATCACCGAGAACCCGCTGCCAAACTCGTTTGAGGTCATGACCAAGGACCCCAAGGACGTGGGCAAGGTGGTGGGGGAGATACAGAACAACGCCCCTTACCCCGAACGTATCGAGGACATCAAGTCGGCCAGCTCGGCCATTGAGAAGCTGGAGAACATCTTCGACAAGTTCCGCCAGATCGGCATCATCGGGGTCATCGCCATGGCCATCATCGCCGTGTTGTTGGTCTCGGTGACCATCCAGGTCGCCATCTTCGCGCGGCGCAGGGAGATAGGAATCATGAAGCTGGTGGGGGCCACCAACTGGTTCATCCGCTGGCCTTTCATCATGGAGGGCGTGTTCGAGGGCCTGGTGGGCGCGCTGGTCGCCATCCTGGTGGTGCTGTCCGTCAAGGTCTGGATACTGGACAAGCTCATCGAGAACCTGGAGTTCCTGCGTCTCTCGCTTTCCCCCGGACTGCTGTGGGTGCTCATCCCAGTCATGATCGTCATGGGCGTGATCATCGGCGCCCTGGGCAGCGCCTATGCCCTCGGGCGCTTCCTGGAGGTGTAGCCCGCGGGGCGCGCGCGCCGGGGCGGTCAGGAAATGGCATACCCAACGCAAGACCCCAGGGCCCGGCGGGACCGCACCATCATCATCGTTGCGGTCGTGCTCTCCCTGCTCCTGGTAGGCGCCTGTTTCGCCGTCCCCTACCTCCTTACGAACGATTCCTCCTCCTCGGACGATAACGGGTCAGCGCCTTCCGCGCAGCCGGACGGAGAAACGCGGGAACTCGAGGAGTTCCTCGAGAACAACTCCTCCTTCAGCGATGCGCAGGACATCGTGGAGACGAACTACGTCGACGAGGTGGACGGAAACGACCTGCTGTACGCCGGTGCACGCGGCATCGAGCGCATGGCTGACGAGGGGGAGGACGATGATGTCCTGGTGGACCGGGGCATAACTGCGATGATCGACTTCCTGGACGATCCCCACTCCTCCTTCATGAGCGAGGAGGAGCTGACCATACTCGATACCCAGCTCTCCGGCCGCCTTTCCGGCATCGGGGTGGCGATGGATATGGTGAAGAACGAGGTCCGGGTGGTGAGGGTGCTGGAGGGCACGCCGGCCCAGGAGGTAGGGCTGCAGGAGGGGGACATCGTCAAAGAGGTGGACGGCCAGGACATAACCGGCATGCAGCTCGATGAGGTGGTCTCGATGATCAGGGGCCCGGAGGGCACCACGGTGAGGCTGGGACTGGTCAGGCCGCCCTCCTCGGACCTCATCTACTACGACATCGTGCGGCGGGAGATAGAGATACCCGTGGTCGAGATGGAGATGAAGGAGGGGGGAGTGGGATACCTTCAGCTGACCGACTGGACGGAGGACGTGGACGTCCGGATATCCGAGGCCCTGGCGCAGCTGAAAAGCCAGGGCGCCGATTCCCTCATCATCGACCTAAGGTCCAATCCCGGAGGGTACATGGAGCCCGCCATCAAGGCCGCCGACATGTTCCTGCGCGACGGGATAATCGTATCGTCCCGGGGGCGCATCGCCGGCGCCACCAAAGAGTACACGGCCGACGGCGAGGTGGAGTGGGACCTGCCGGTGATCATCCTGGTGGACCGCGGCAGCGCCAGCTCGTCGGAGATATTCGCCGCGGCGTTGCGTGAGAACGGGCGCTGCATCCTGGTGGGGGAGACCACCTTCGGCAAGGGGTCCATCCAGAAGATATTCCGGCAGCCCGACGGCAGCGGCCTCAGGCTGACCATCGCCCGCTACTACACGCCCAGCGGTGCCAGCATCGACGACGAGGGCATAACCCCTGACGAGCTGGTGAAGAACCCGGTCATGGGCGATGAGGACCTGCAGTTGGAGAAGGCCCTGGAGCTCGCCCAGGCCGGCCTTTAGTTCTTTACCGGCCTAAGCCCGGGGGTAACGGTCTTCGCGAAACACTCGCAGTCCACATATCCTGATCTGAGCCCTCGTCCGTATATACTGCTCGCGAAAATCGCTTCAGACCGACCCCCGGATCTCGGGCCAGGGATTTTACTGAAGGAGTTGCCTGAACGCGCGAGCTCCAGGGTCGGATGGTTTTATATAGACGGCACCCGGACGGGCGGCTGTGAGGTTTCGGCATTGCGATGCGCGGTCGGCTCGCTACTCGACGGCCACTTTGAGGACGACCTGGAACTCCTTGATCTCGCCGTCTCTGACCGAGCCCCTCTCCTCCACGACCTGAAAGAAATGCACTACCTCGCCCCTGGCGATGAGGGCTTCCACGGCTTCCCTGACCGCCTCCGAATAGCCCAGTGGCGAACTCCCGACGACCTCGATGAACTTCAGCATAGGGCCTCCTGACGTCATCAATGCTGAACGGATAACGAAACGACAGCTGCGTGCTTACGCTGGCCTTTGGTAATGGCAAGTGGGGTCAGGAAAAATCCTGACCCCAACCTACGGTGAACGGATCTGTCGGTCTTATCAAAATGGTGGAGGCGGGGGGAGTCGAACCCCCGTCCAGAAACCCGGCCAGGTGGGCTCTACGAGCGTATTCGCCGCTTATTTTTCACCGCCGGCGCGCCCGGCGAAAGGCCTGCCGTCGGCTATCCCGGAAAGCTGTCCCTCGGCCTTAACGGGAGTGGGGCCTCGGTGATCCCGCTGCATGACGCCCCTTCCCCGGTCGCGGGCCCCCCGGAGAGGGACGGGCCGCTTACGCAGCCAGTGCTAACTCGCTGTCAGCGTTTATTTTGTTTTCCCGATTGCTGACGAGGCTCGGGCCCCCGGCTCGCTCCCGCGCTGTCCGCCGATCCCTGTCGAAGCCGTTTCGCCCCCAGATTTTCAAAGTGCGTGGGAATGAAGTCCCAACTAGATTCTATCACTCTTCGCGCCTTCTGCCGCTGGATTTCATCATCCTCTCCATGTCGCGGCGGGCCTCCCTCTCCATGATGTCGCGGCGCCGGTCGGCCTGGGCCTTGCCGCGGGCCAGGCCCAGCTCGACCTTTATCTTGCCCCTCTCGTTCAGGTAGAGGCTGAGCGGGACCAGGGTATAGCCCTTCTCGGCGACCTTTCCGGTAAGCCGTTGTATCTCCTGTCTGTGCAGGAGGACCTTCTTCTCGCGCAGGGGTTCGTGGTTGAAGGCGCCGCCGTGGCTGTAGGGGGCGATGTGCATGTTCTCGATGAACAGCTCGCCTCCCCGCAGCCGGGCGAAGCTGTCGCGAAGGTTGGCCCTGCCCTCGCGGATGGACTTGACCTCGGAACCCAGAAGGGCCAGGCCCGCCTCGAACTTCTCTTCTATGTGGTAGTCGTGCCTGGCCTTGCGGTTCTCAGCCAGGGTCTTCACTCTGCCCATGATCTCCTCCTCCGGCAGCATTATCATACCTCAAGCCGCAACAGCGCATAAAACGCGCCCGGTAGCCCCGGGAGACGTCTCCCCAAACGTGTCCATGCAGGCTGTGTGCCATGCCATGGCGCCTGCGGACCGGGAAAAACAGAAACCGCGCGGATTGTCTGGTGCACTTTGAAACATGCACCGATAATAAAGTTAGCGAGCTGACGCAACCTGCACCGACGGTTGGGTCCGCCCGCTGATGTCAGGCAGAAGCCAGTAACAGAGATCGGATAAACGCCTGGAGGTGGGGCGATGTCAGCGCAGCGTGGTCACGAGATGCGGAAATTCCTCATAGCCATCTCGGCCCTGGTGGTCTTGCTCATCGTCATAGTGATCGTATTCACTTCCCTGGATTCCATCTCGCGCATAAACAGGGAGATGGAGAAAGAGGAGGAAAGGGTCACACTTCAGCTGGTCGACTACATGAAAGAGTCGCTCAGCGAAACCGCGGCGACGGGCTCCAATCCTGAGCTGATGGAGGGCATACTCAACCCGGAGCTTCTCTACAGCAGGGATATAAGCGATCAACTCAAGCTATTGCAGTTCCTGACCGAGGTACAGCGGGCCCAGTTCGCCGCGGACTATCTCGCTTATGTATCTGGTGGGATGGTCCTCTCCTCCAGCACGAAAGAAGGAGTTGAGATCACGGAATTCCCTACCGAGATGCCCGCGGATGAATTCGAAGTGCTCGAGGAACTTGGCGGCAGGCAGGGGACTTTCGTCGTGGTCTTCCAGCCAACCGATCTCAGCCCCCTCGCGGAGGACGAGTTCGTCAGCCTCGCCGTGGACCGCACAAAGCAGTTCGAGGCCATGCGGGACTTCTACGCCGACGAAAAGTCCGACCTTATAACGCGCCAGATCATCATAGGGATAGTGGCCGTGGCGGTCGCGGCGCTCCTTACGACCCTGGGGGTCTATTTCCTCACCCGCCGCTATATCACCGCCCCCATCGAGAAGCTCTCCACCGACGCCCATTCCATCATGGAAGGGACATTCCGAGGCCAGGTGGAAGTGGTGGAGGAGAGCGACTACGCGGACATCCAGAGGCTGCTGCAGAGCGGCAAGGTATTAATGGAGAAGATGGAGGAAGCCCAGGGCGACGACTAACACCGCTCTTCTCACGGGGGCGCGGATCGCCGCGCCCCCTTTTTTCTTGCCCGGAGTGCTATGCTATACGCCGTAGGAACAGGCGGATCCGCGACACGGGAGAATCCATATGCTGGCGAAGATAAAGCGGGACCTCTACCGCATCAGGGGGTCCTTCGGTTCCAATATTTACGTGATAACCGACGGCGGGATGGTCCTTGTGGACGGCGGTTTCCCCATGGACCTGCCGGTCATCCACCTGGGCCTGAAGGCGCTGAAGGCAACGCCGAAGGATATCGACCTGGTCATCGCCACCCACTATCACGGCGACCACACGGGCACCGTGGCGGGCATGCGCCGCAGGTACGGGACGAAAGCCGCCATGCACCCCGAAGACGGAGGTTACGCCGGCGGCCGGATACCCCAGGAGACCACCGAGGTGCCCTTCGCCACGCTGCTCTTCTATACCGCGCTCTGGCCCCTCTTCCGCTACCGCCACTTCCAGACCGACCGCTACCTGGAGGAAGGGGAGACCATAGATCTTCTGGGGGGTCTTGAGGTCCTGCATACGCCGGGCCATTCCCCCGGCAGCGTATGCCTTTACGGCGCCGCTCAGGGCCTGCTGTTCAGCGGCGACCTGGTGCGCAACGAGCGGGGCGTGCTCGAGGGCCCGCCTCCCCATTACACCCCCGACGAGCCCGCGGCCTGCCGCTCACTGCGGAGGTTGTCTTCGCTGGACTTCGAGGTGCTGCTGCCGGGCCACGGCAGGGTCATCCCATCGGGCGCAGGGGACCGCTACCGCAAGCTCCTCGAAGAAGGGAAGATCTGGCCGCTCAACTCGTCCCTCGCTTCTTGATCCAACCTCGGCCCTGGAAGTTCGGATCTGCTATGCCGTTTGGGGATCCATAGGTCCAACGCAATACACATGTAACGGCGACTGGGGCCAGTATAAATGCTGGCCCCAGCGCTACGCATCGCCGGCCACCGGCGTAGGACTTATAATAACCCAACCTCTTGGTCGGCGTGGCGCGCCCGGGTCTCTTTTTCCCGGCGCAGGCGGCTGCGCAGACGGTCGAGACGGCCGGCGCTTTCCCTCGGGGCGGACGCCTCGTTCAGGCGGTCGTCGATGAAGCCGGCGGTGCGCAGGGCCAGGGACATGATGGTCAGTTGCGGATTGACCCCCAGGGACGTCGGCAGCACACTGGCGTCGCATATGAAGAGGTTCTCGACCTCCCAGGTCTCGCCGGAACTCCTGACCACGGAGTGATAGGGGTCCGCGCCCATGCTGCAGGTGCCCATGGGGTGATAGGCGGTGAGGCCGTAGACGCTGGCCCGCTTGAGGTGGGTGCGGGCGAGCCTGCTCACGTCGCGCGGGCCGGACAGCTCCTTGAAACCGTCGATTGGGGTGTAGACGCGCCTGGCCCCCGCCGCGAACCAGATCTCCGCCATGAGCAGCACCGAGCGCTTCACCCTCTCCATGTCCCCGCGTCCCATGTTGTAGAAGATCAAGGGCTGGCGCGCCGAGGGCCCCGCGACGACCTTTCCCGCGGAATCGTGCTCGCTGATCATGGAGCCGAAATAGCCCAGGTAAGGATACCTGCTCATGGTCTCCGCATGGCGCCTTCCTCCCCAGGGCAGGGTGATGGCCGTCACCGCGGGCGGGAGGTTGACCCCCTCGAGCATGATCCCGTCCGCCGCGAACTCGTCCACGTAGGTGCTCTGGGGTATGCCCTTGGGGTTCTCCATCGGTTCGTCCATGAGGGCCATGGCGGCGCCGCAGGGGTGGATCGAGAGGTTCCTGCCGACCCTGCCAGACGAAAGGCAGATGCGGTTGTGCATGAGCAGCGAGGGCGTCTGGATGGCCCCGCCCGCGAGCACAACCACCGGTGCCTCCACTTCCATGCGGTAGGTCTTGCGGCCGCTGCGCGGGTCGAGGAAGTGGCCGCGTACCCCGGTGGCTTTACCGTTCCTGACCACGATGTGTTCGGCACGGCAGCGCGTGTACACGTCGGCGCCGGCCTTCACCGCATCGGGGATGTAGGAGACGTTGACGCTCTGCTTCGCTCCGGAGGGGCAGCCGTACGCGCACACGCCGTAGCCCTCGCAGTCCTTGGCGTTGCGCGGGAGAAAGCCGCCGGAGTAGCCGAGCTTCTCGGCGGCGCGCAGGAAGGTGAGGTTGTTCTTCCCTGCCACCTCGGGATCGGCGCGCTTGACGAAGAGGTACTCCTCGACCGCGCTATACAGGAGGTTCATCTCATCCTCGGTGAGGTCCCTGAGCCCGCATTCGAGGTGCCAGCGCTTGAGCACGTGGCGGGGCACGCGCAGGCAGGTCCCGGAGTTGATGGTGGTGGTGCCGCCCACCGTCTTGCCCTGGGGCACGACGATGACGGGAAGGCCCAGGGTGACGGTCTGGCTGGCGTCCCGGTAAAGGCGCGTGAACGCCTGCCCGGGCCTGAAATCGAAGTCTTCACGCGTGAAGTAGCCGCCTTCCTCCAGCACCACGACGCTGTATCCAGCCTCCGCCATCTCCTTGGCGATGGGGCCTCCGCCGGCACCGGAGCCGATGATGACCACGTCGGCCCCGCGCCTGATGTTGCCCGTCAGCTCCTCCGGTGTGATGATCATCGCTGCACCCCCCGCTTCGCTGCTTCCTCGCGCAAGGCAAGGACGTCGAATCCCAGCGGCGCCTGCATATCGTCACGGTTGTAGTGGGCCATGTAAACGGGGGTGCCGAGGACGGTGGGTATGGCGCTGAGCGCGGATACACGGTGGGAGTAGAGGGATTGTATGAACTCGTCGGCCTCATCGGGAGGTAGCGCGTAGATCGACTTGCGGCGCGTTACGAAACAGAGGGCCTGCAGTACGAACATCAAGGTGTAGAAGATGGCGCGGAAGGCGGGGGTGCCCGCCTGCAGGAACTCCCGGCTGAACTCTATCACGTCGTCCGGGTCGGCGGGGGGAAGCCCGTCCACCGGCTCGATCAATATGGGCGCGAGGCGCCGCAGCCTGTTCATAAGGTAGTCCCTCATCACGTCCTCCCTCGTTTTCTCTCCCCGGTCCCTTGTGGTCCACCGCTATTGAACATCTTATGCCCATATTGTATGAAGGTCAATGCCGGCACTCTCCCCGGACCGGGCGCGCCAGCAGACCGGCGGGGGTGTGCTAGAATCTAATGATGTTTCGGTCGTGAGGAGTAAGTCAATATGTCCGCCCCCGTGGAGCGGGCGGAGAAGAGGAGGAAGGAAGGCTTGAACGACGCTCCCATCGGTATATTCGACTCCGGCGTGGGCGGCCTAACGGTGATGAAGGCCGTGATGCGGAGGCTTCCGTACGAGTCCATCTGCTATTTCGGGGACAACGCTCGTGGGCCCTACGGCCCCCGAGACCTCAGGGAGATCCGCGAATTCGCCCTGGAGATAGCCGTCTTCCTGGAGGACCTGGGGGTTAAGCTCATCGTCATCGCCTGCAATTCCGCCACCTCCGCCGGGCTGCTGGAGGTGCAGCGCAGGTGCCGTGTGCCGGTGCTGGGGGTGCTGGAGCCGGGGGCGCGGGGGGCGGTGCAGGCCACCCACAACCGCCGCATCGGGGTCATCGGCACCCAGGCCACCATATCCAGCCGCGCCTACCTCAAGGCAATCCACGCCCTGGACGCCGGGGCCAAGGTGCACTCGCGTGCCTGCCCCTCGCTGGTGGACTTCGTGGAGAGGGGCGAGGTCGAGGGCCCGGGGGTGCGGGAGGAGGTGCGCCGCTACCTCGCCCCCCTCTTGAGGCGCGGCGTGGATACCCTCATCCTGGGGTGTACCCACTACCCGCTCATCAGCGGGGTGATCGGCGAGGAGGCCGGGGGCGGCGTGAGCCTGATCAGCTCGGACGAGGAGGTGGCCAGGGAAGTGGAGGAGAACCTGGTGCGCAGGGGGTACCTGCGCGGTTCCCCCGTGCCACCCTCTTACCGCTTCATGTGCTCCGGCGATATCGAGCAGGCCATCGGCCTGGGCCGTATATTCCTGGGGCCCGAGGTGGAGAAGGTCGAGAGGGTGCGGCTGCCCCTGCGGGTAGCGGCGGGGTAAACAGCAGGGAGGTGTGACGGATGTCCAGGCGTGACGGCAGGAAAGCGGACGAGCTGCGCCGCATGAAGATAACCCGCAATTATATCTTGCATGCCGAGGGTTCGGCCTGCGTGGAGATGGGCAGGACCAGGGTGATCTGCACCGCCACCCTGGAGTTCAAAGTGCCGCAGTTCCTGCGGGGGTCGGGCAGGGGATGGGTGACCGCCGAATACGGCATGCTGCCGCGCTCCACCCGGGAGAGGATGAACCGCGAGTCGGTATCCGGCAGGCAGGGGGGCAGGACACTGGAGATACAGCGGCTCATAGGCAGGTCTCTGCGGGCGGTGACCGACCTGGAGGCGCTCAAGGAATACACCCTGTGGATGGACTGCGATGTCATTGAGGCCGACGGGGGCACCCGCACCGCCGCCATCAACGGCGCATACGTGGCCCTATACGACGCCTTCCGCCGCATGGTGGAGGAGAAGAGGCTGCCGGAGGTGCCGCTCACCGGGTCCGTGGCGGCCATGAGCGTGGGTATCGTGGCCGGCGCTCCCCTCCTGGACCTGGACTTCGATGAGGACTCGGGGGCGGAGGTCGACATGAACGTGGTCATGACCGGCAGCGGCGAAATCATCGAAGTGCAGGGGACGGGCGAGAGGAGGGCCTTCAGCCGCGACGAGCTGGACGCCATGCTCGAGCTGGCCCGCGCCGGCATCGAGCAGGTGACCTGGCTGCAGAACAAGGCCCTTTTCGCCCCGGACGGCACCGCGTCCCTCGGGGAGGACGCTTGAGCGCGAGGCGCCTGGTCCTGGCTACGGGCAACCGCGGCAAGATCGGGGAGATACGGGCCGTCCTCTCCGGGCTGGACATCGGGGTCGTGACCTCGGGCGACCTCGCGGGCTGGCCCGACCTGGAGGAGAAAGGGGATACCTTCGAGGAGAACGCCGCCTCCAAGGCCCTGACCCTGGCGCGCTGGGCGGCCATCCCCGCCCTGGCGGACGATTCCGGCCTGGAGGTGGAGGCCCTGGGAGGCCGGCCGGGGGTGTTGAGCGCCCGCTACGCCGGCAGGCAGGGGGACGACGCCGCCAACATCGCCCGCGTGCTGCGGGAGATGGAGGGAATACAGACCGGGTCGCGGGGTGCGCGCTTCGTCTGCGTCCTCGTCCTGGCCTCGCCCGGGGGCGAGGTCGTGGAGGTCAGGGACACCTGCGAGGGGCATATCACCACCGTTCCCCGGGGAGAGCGGGGGTTCGGGTATGACCCCGTTTTCATCGCGGAAGGCCTCGAGAGGACCATGGCGGAGTTGTCCATGGAGGAGAAGAACGCCGTCAGCCACCGCGGCAAGGCCCTGCGGCGCCTGCGCTCCCTGCTGGAGCGGGGCGAACCCGCCTGGTTCTTCGACCTTGTCGGATAAAGGCCAGGGACATGAAAACCGCCGCGACCATCCACGTGCCATGATGAGCAGATGGGAGAGGACATGAGCACGATCAAGTCAACGGCGACCGTATCCACCCACATCGGCCGCTCCATCGAGGAGGTTTTCGACTTCATCACCACGGCCGCGAACTGGGTGAAATGGCACCCGGCGACGGTCTCGGTCTCCGGTGACGTGGATCATCCCGCCCTCGAGGGAGAGACCATCGTCGAGGTCGTGAGGTTCGGCATGGCGCGGGACAGGTTCGCCTGGAAGGTGGAGGAGCGCGAGGCGCCGCACCGCTGGGTCATCCGCGCGAAAAGCGAGCGCCACGGGCAGAAGGTGAAGATCACCTACGACCTGCGGCCGGAGGCCGGCGGTACGCACTGGGAACGGGAGATGGTCTTCTACCTGCCGGGCTGGTTCAAATATCTGGACAAGCTGTTCATCAACAGGGCGCTCACGCGGAATTCGCGCAAGGCTGTAAGGCAGCTCAAGGAACTCCTGGAATCGCACTAAGCAGCGAGAGAAGAAAATGGAGCGGGAGGCCATCTTCGTAGCACTAATATTTGATGTGTAAATAATCATGAGCTTGCCGGAGAGTACCACATCTTCTGGTCTATAGCACATCTCTAAGCCACCCCGTTCACCTCACTATCATCATTGGACTTCCTCGCCTCACCCACTTCCTTCTCCTTTCTTGGAGCAGTTGCAGAAGCGCCGAGACATGTCTATAATAGTAATACTTATGGTATTACTATAGGAGAATCGATGGTTCTACACTATAGAATAGAACGGTTGAGCTGGACTTTTGACACTATCGACAAGTTATAGAGGAAACACCATATTGATTACGAAGAGATTGAGCAGGTCATTTTTGAGGATGAAGAAAGAACGATAATTCCAGAATTCAGCCACAAGCACGGATATCGCTTCAAAGTGATTGGGAAGACTCGTGGAGGGAGAAGGCTAAAGATATTCATTAATCCAGATAGCAGGGAAGAGGGTACCTGGTTTTGTATCACCGCAATGGAGGTAAAGAAATGAAGTTTGCAGACGACGAAGAGACAATGTTTGAAGAAGGTTGGGATGAAGTTGGAGGAATCGAGCTGGAGGTTGCACCAGCCAGGGAGAAATCCACCGTGTTTAGTATGAAAATAGATGCCGAATTGCTGAGGATGCTTGTGGACCAAGCGAGAGAAATGAACATGCCAACGTCAACCTTGGCAAGAGAAATGATAAGAGAGGGGCTATTGAAGAAAAGTGAAAAGGTACCAACGTTCAAGCTAGCCGAGATTCTATGCAGGAGAATAGAAGAGCAGGAAAGCAGCATCTATGATCTTAAGAACTTGGTTAGCAAGAATCTATATGGCCAGCCGTATAGATTCTTTGTGACCAGAAGCATAGCTTTTTCCGGAAATGCTGCAGAATATGATCCCATAGTCAACTTCGATAGTACCGAAGGAGAGCTTAGGGATATAAGCATCAACTCCAACATGACGGAGGGGAGGTGATTGAATTGGAGATAATGGTGATGCTTTGTGATGCCGCTGAAGTTGTGGAAGGTAAATTCTTTATCCTTGGTGGAGGATGGGACATATGTAATGCACTCATCAACCATATGGGGCTTGCCGTTGATATAAAGGTAGGATGGACAGAGACGAATCAAGACCATCGATTTGAACTCGAGCTGCAAACTGAAGATGGTGAAAAAGTTATGGTCGGGGAGCCTTCATCACCAGTAATAGTAGAGGGAAATTTCAATGCTGGGCGTCCCCCAAATGTACCACCTGGCTCCCCAATCAGCGTAAAACAGGCCCTCAATTTCACCAATCTCAAGCTGGAGCCTGGAAAGAGGTACCGTTGGGAAATAAGAATAGACGGAAGCCCTGAGGCCCACGTCTCCTTTAGCACAAGAAAATAGTAAAAATGGAGCGGGAGACGGGCCTCGAACCCGCGACCTAGAGCTTGGAAGGCTCTCGCTCTTCCATCTGAGCTACTCCCGCTCGCCACGAGGATATATTAGCATAGAACGCCACCGGCAAAGGCGATGCTATAATCATGGCGACGGGGTGTAGCGCAGCTTGGTTAGCGCGCATGCTTTGGGAGCATGAGGTCGGCGGTTCAAATCCGCCCACCCCGACCAGGGACAAAGGCCGGGATGGGCCCGGCCTTCAATAAATCAATGCCCGGCGGCCTGAGAGGAGCGGGAGGGAAGAGATGATCGTTGAGAAGGGTTGGTTCATCATCACCATGCAGTTCGGCCCGGACGACGTATTCTTCTTCGAGGACTGGGACGAGACGCCGGTGGGGCCCTACAGCGCCCTCATGCACTTCACCCCCGACGACTTCCGCACCCTCTACGCCTCCAACGAGGCGGGCAGGGACCTCCTCTCGACCATCCACCGCTCCGACGAGCAGGTGGTGACCGACATCACCTCGCGCCGTCAGGACGGCCGCTGGACCATCGAACTGGACACGGGGGAGAGAGGCCGGCTCCGCATCGAGGTGGACTACAAGGCGACCCTCCTGCTCAAGCTGATGAACCCCATGCTGCGCCTCGTCCCCGACGTGGTCGCGCGCAATCCCCTCTACTGCAGGCTTGTCCCCCGGCTGGCCGCGCCCATCATGGGCACCGACCCCAACACCAAGATGGCCGGCTACACCGAGCTGGGGCGCAAGAGCCATTTCCGCATGGAGAAGGTCTTCCTCATCAGCGGTGGGCGCTGCACCTGGGGCGGGTCCGACTGCGGCCCCCTGACCGACTGCCGCTACCAGCACGACCTGGGGGACTACCGGCCCGTATCCAAACCGGCCATCAGCTATCTCCACTACATCGTGGAGTAGGGCCCCGCCCGAGCCTGCCGGCCCCCGCTCGAGGTATTATCGAGACCTGCGCGGCTTCCGATACCAATATCGGTACAAAAGGAGGAGATTGGAGGTCGCCCGATGCTGTTCATCGCATTGATCATCGGCCATTGCTGTGGTTCCATCGCGGAGTCCTGGGGCAAGGACAGAAAGGCCTGGTTCCGGCGGGGCGCCATAATCTCCTTCCTTATCATCTGGGGCTGGCACCAGAAACACGAATACAGGAAGTTCAAGGAGATGGGCATCCCCCTGAAGGACCTGGTCAGAGAACGCATGGCGGAGAGAGAGAAGGGCGGCGCACCCGCCTGAAAGAGCCTTCTGCACGGGAGCGCATAAAGACGCGAAAGCGGTGGGAAGCGACAAGAAGGGGAGAGGGATGGATGATTTTCGCGGCAAGGTGGTGGCGGTCACGGGGGCGGCGAGCGGCCTCGGCGCCGAGATCGCACGTGCGTTCGCGCGGAGGGGAGCGCGCCTCGAGCTGTGCGACGTGGATTCGGACAGGCTGTGCGGCATCTGCCGGGAGCTCGAGCGCGCGGGCGCAGAGGTCTCTATGGAGGTGGTGGACGTGTCCCGGGCGGAGCAGGTGGGAGCGTGGAGCGAGCACGTGCTCGAGCGCTCGGGGGCGGTAGACGTGCTCGTCAACAACGCCGGCGTGACCTGCGCCGGCCGCTTCGAGGCGCTGACCCTAGACGACTGGGAGTGGATAGCCGGCATTGACTTCTGGGGCGTCATCTACGGTTGCCACTTCTTCTACCCGCGCATGAAGGAGAGGGGCCGCGGGCATATAGTAAACATATCCTCCGCGGCGGCGCACGCCCCCCTGCCGCTGATGTCCGCGTACGGCACGCTCAAGGCCGCGGTCCTCGCTTTCTCTCAGAGCCTGCGCGGTGAAGGCGCGGCCTACGGCATCGGGGTCTCCGTGGTCTGCCCGGGCGCGATGAACACCAACATCGCCGATTCGATGCGGCTCATCTCGCCGGCCGGGCGTATGTCCCTGGATCCTAAAGCCATGGAGGGCTCAAGGACGGTCCGGTTCCTGCGTGGATCGATAGGCACACCCGCCAGGGTCGCCGAGCAGGTGGTCCGCGCGGTGGAGCGCGACCGGGGCATCGTAAACGCGGGGATCGAGACCAAACTCCTCGACCTGTTCTGGCGCGTCAACCGCCGCCTGGCAGTGGCGGGCCTCAGGACCTCGCTGCGGCTGATAGACCGCCATCTGTGAGTGCCCTTCGCCTTGCTGGCCATCAAGCGCTCTCGCCGATGAGCTCGGCGATGGAAGCCCTCACCGCCGCGATGAGCTCGTCCCTCTGCTCGAGGGTGTAGGCGGAAGCGTCGATGGGCGCGCCGATGCTGAAGGTGACCTCCTGGTCGAGGTAGAAATCCCATTTCCGCGGGGGCATCACCTTCTCCGTGCCCTGTATCCCCACCGGGATGATGGTGGCTCCCGCCTCGATGGCGGTGATGAACCCCCCCTTCTTGAAGGCCCCGAGCGTACCGTCCCTGGAGCGGGTGCCCTCGGCGGCCACCCACAAGAGTACGCCGCTCTGCATCACCTTGCGGGCCTCGGCCAGCGAGAGCTTGGCCTTCTCCAGGTCGGAGCGGTCGATGAAGACGAACTCCCCACAATCCAGCGCCTTTCCCCAGATGGGCACGCGGCGGAGTTCCTGCTTGGTGAGCATACGCAGGCTGCCGGGGAGGCTGGCCACCGACAGGGGGATGTCGTAAAGGCTGCGGTGGTTGCACATCACCATGTATGGCCTGCCCGGCTCCAGCTCCAGGCCATAGGGATCGTTGACGGTTCGGCGCATCCTTACCGAGTCGCACAGGGTGTTGGCATACCAGCGGAATATCCTGTCGCCGAAAGCGCGGTCATACCCGCCCCCGAGGTAGACCTTGTAGATGTTCTGGATGGATATCCGCAAGGTGGCGTAGAGGACCACCAGCATGAGCCATATCTTCCTGGGCAGATTTGCCTTCAATAGAACCTCTCGGATAAAGCCGTATAGAGCATACTCAATTCTCACCCCGGAACGCCGCGGATGCAAGTGCCGGTCGAGCTACCGCCATGATCCGGGGGGGCGGACGCGAGGACGGGAAGCTGCCTGCACGGCCCGCGAGGCCGGTGGCGCCATACACGCGGATTATCTCCGGCGGGCCTGCGACGGCGGAACCGGCTGGACGCGCCCGGTCTGTATGCTGAAAGCGAAAGCAAGGGCTTTAGCCCTTGCTCCTTATGCTGGGGTGAGCGACGGGACTTGAACCCGCGACCTCTGGGGCCACAACCCAGTGCTCTTCCGGCTGAGCTACGCCCACCACGTTCTTTCTGGCACGCCTGGGAGGACTCGAACCTCCAACCTGCGGATTAGAAGTCCGCTGCTCTATCCTTTGAGCTACAGGCGCACGTTCCGCAAGGAGATTATAGCACTTGAAAACAGTTGCATGGGTCGTTGCATCCCGGAGCATATGTGCCAGGCCTGGACGATCGGAATCGTCCAGGCGACTGGCGCCGTCGCGCTCCAGCCCCCCATTTTTTCAGCGCAAGACCCAATCGAGGTTGCCACGTCGCTCCACTTCCCGCAATGAGGCTTTCGCTAGGCGAAAACCTTACTTACGCGATGCTGGCCGTCGTGACCCGATGCGGCGCTGATGCGGCTGTTTGCCTCGTCTTTATGCAAGTAGTAGTATATTTATCGTTCTTGAACCCCGGATAATCGGGCGAGAGTGGCGGAATGGTAGACGCGCTGGGCTTAGGACCCAGTGGTTTTATGACCGTGGGGGTTCGAGTCCCCCCTCTCGCACCAGGAGCTCCCGCACCCGCACGGGGGTGGGATTTTTTACGCCGGTCCGAGCGAGTGAAGATATGACTGGAAGGAGCACGTGAGGTGGCCGTGAAAGCTGAGATGGAGGAAGTAGACAAGAACAAGGTGCGTATAAGGGTCGAGGTCCCCGCGGAGGACATCGGCAAGGCGGTGGACCGCGCGTTTCGCGATATCGCCCGGGAGGTGACCATCCCCGGTTTCCGCAAGGGAAAGGTGCCGCGCCGCGTGCTGCAGGCCAGACTGGGTATGGACGCTATCTACCAGGAGGTCAAGCAAGCCAACCTGCCGGACTACTACGCGGAAGCCCTGGACAAGTTGGGCATCGAGCCCATCGACGAGCCCGATATCGATGTCGACGAGATCGAGATCGCGGAGGGGAAGCCCCTGGCTTTCGAGGCCACGGTGGAGATAAAACCCCGGGTGGAACTGGCTGGCTACGTGGGCGTTGAGGTGGAGCGCCCGGACGAAGAGGTCACCGCTGAGGAGGTGGAGAGGGTCTTGGGCAGCATGCGCGAGAAGTTCGCGCAGCTGGACGTGGTCTCTGGCAAGGTACTCGCCGACGGCGACTTCGCCCTCATCGACTTCGACGGCACGGTTAACGACGTGGCTTTCGAGGGCGGATCGGCCAAGGACTTCATGCTGGAGATCGGCACGGAGAACATCTGGCCCGAGTTCAACGAGGAGCTGCGGGGAAAGCGCAAGGGGGATATCCTGGACATCAAGGTGAAGATGCCGGAGCAGTTCCCCGACGAGGAGCTGGCCGGGAAGGTCGCCTCGTTCAAGGTGATAGTGAAGGAGGTCAAGGTAAAGAAGCTACCCGAAGCCAACGACGATTTCGCGAAGGAGGCCAGCAAATTCGACACCATAGCCGAGTTGGAGGAGGACATCCGCGGCAAGCTGGCCGAGGCCAAGAAGGCACAGGCCGAGGAGTCAGTACGCATGCAGGTGCTCAAGAAGCTGGAGGAAGGCCTGGAGGTGGACATACCCGAGAAGATGGTGGAGGACTACGCCCACCACCGCCAGCACGAGCTGGAGGCCCGCCTCTCTTCGAGCGGCTTGACCCTGGACAATTACCTCGAGGCGGTCGATTACACACCGGAGCGCATGGAGGAGGAGTTCGAGACCGAGGCCAGGAAGCTCATCCGCAATGAGCTGATCCTGGACGCGGTGATCCGCGCGGAAAGCCTGGAGGTCGGTGACGAGGAATTGGAGGAAGAGGTAGCGGCGCGGGCGGAGATGTTCGGGGTGCCGGCAGAGAGCTTCCGCAAGGTTCTGGAAGAGCGGGGCGCGCTGGAGGAGATGCGCGAGGACCTGCGGCGCAGAAAAGCCCTCAAGTTTTTAGGGGACAATGCCGTTTTTGCCGGTGAAGGAGGCAAAGCGGCCTCCGGAACCGAAACCGCCGAGGCGAAGTCAGAAACCGTTGGGAATAAGGCGGAAGCAGACGAAGAGAACCCCACCGAAGCGGTCCCGCCACGGGATGACCAGGCACCGGAGCAGGAAGGATAGATATCGAGGCGGCTGTTGTCGGTGCGCGGGTATAATCTTTCTTAAATAGACGTTTTCGCGGAAGAAAAGGGTGATGAGATATGGATACCAGCCTCATACCTATCGTGATCGAACAGACGAACCGCGGCGAGCGGTCTTTCGACATCTATTCTCGCCTGCTCAAGGACCGCATCATCTTCCTGGGTACGGAGATTGACGACCACGTGGCCAACGTGGTCATGGCCCAACTCCTCCACCTCGATTCCGAGGACCCGGGCAAGGACATACATATCTATATCAACAGTCCGGGAGGGGTGGTCACCTCCACCCTTGCCATCTACGACACCATGCAGTACGTGAACTCGGACGTCTCGACCATCTGCATCGGGCAGGCGGCGTCGGGCGCGGCGTTGCTGCTCTGCGCCGGGGCGGCGGGCAAGCGTTTCGCGCTCCCCCACTCGCGGGTGCTGCTGCACCAACCGGCGGGGGGAACCAGCGGCCAGGCGGTGGACATCGATATCCATGCCCGCGAGATACTGCGCTTGCGCGACCTCCTGGACAAGATACTCTCCGACCACACCGGACAGCCCCTGGACCGCATCAGGGCGGACACCGACCGCGACTTCATCATGACCGCGCAAGAGGCCATGGAATACGGGGTCATCGATGCCCTGATCGAGAAGAAGGTGGAGGAAGAGGCGAAGCTCAAGTAGGCGTCTCATACGGGTATGGCGGGACCGGTGGCGAAAAGGATGTAATGAAGCGGACGCGGCGGCCGATAAGTAATAGTGTGCCGGCGGGGACGTTGTTAGAGACAGGCAAAACACGGAGGTAGACCTCAATGGCGAAGTTCGGAGAAGGCGGCGACCTGCTCAAGTGCTCTTTCTGCGGCAAGAGCCAGCGGCAGGTTAAGAAGCTCATAGCCGGCCCGGGCGTGTACATCTGCGACGAGTGCATCGACCTCTGCAACGAGATCATCGAGGAGGAGCTCTCCGAGACCCCGGAACTGCGCCTGGAGGAGCTGCCCAAGCCCAGTGAGATCTACGATTTCTTGAACGACTACGTCATCGGCCAGGAGAAGGCCAAGAAGATACTTTCGGTGGCAGTGTACAACCACTACAAGCGCATCCAGGTGGGTTCTTACTCAGATGACGATGTGGAGCTGCAGAAGAGCAACATCGTGCTCATCGGCCCCACCGGTTGCGGCAAGACCCTGCTGGCCCAAACCCTCGCGCGCGTGCTCAACGTGCCCTTCTGCATCGCCGATGCCACCACCCTCACCGAGGCCGGTTACGTGGGCGAGGACGTGGAGAACATCCTGCTCAAGCTCATCCAGGCCGCGGACTACGACGTTAAGCGGGCGGAGACGGGGATCATCTATATCGACGAGGTGGACAAGATCGCCCGCAAGTCGGAGAACCCCTCCATCACCCGCGACGTCTCCGGCGAGGGCGTGCAGCAGGCGCTGCTCAAGATCCTCGAGGGAACGGTGGCCAGCGTGCCGCCCCAGGGGGGCCGCAAGCATCCCCACCAGGAGTTCATCCAGATCGACACCACCAACGTCCTCTTCATCTGCGGCGGCGCATTCGCCGGGCTGGAGAGCATCGTGGAGAACCGCATCGGCAAGAAGGGCGTGGGCTTCGGGGCCGACGTGCGCAAGCGCGAGGACAAGGAGATCGGCGAGGTCCTGGAGCAGGTCATGCCCGAGGACCTGCTGAAGTACGGGCTCATACCCGAGTTCGTGGGCAGGCTGCCGGTGATCGCCGCCTTCCACGGCCTCAAGGAGGAGGACCTGGTGTGCATCCTCACCGAGCCCAAGAATGCGCTGGTCAAACAGTATAAAAAGTTCTTCGAGTTCGACGGGGTGGAGCTGCGCTTCACCGACGGGGCGCTGCGTGCCATCGCCCGCAAGGCCACCCAGAGGACCACCGGCGCCCGCGGCCTGCGCGCCATCATGGAGGAGAGCCTGCTCAACGTGATGTACGAGCTGCCCTCCCGCAACGATATCATCCGCTGCGTGGTGACCAAGGACACCGTGGACAAGGGCATCGAGCCCACCCTGGTGACCTCCGGGGCCGAGTACAAGGACGAGGAGAGCGCCTAGCGGCGGAAGCGGCCGGCGAAGCGGGCCGTGCGCAGCAGCGGGTGTGAGTTCAATTCTTCAAGGGCATCCCGGATATCTTCCACGTTCTCCCTTATCTCCTGGCTGGTCCCGTTGATGCCCTGGACCCGCCCCTCCATGATCCTGGCCGCGGCCTGCAACTCCTCGAGGTATTCCCGGAAGAGCTTCACCCATGGCTGCGTGTCCTTGTAGGCATAGCGGGCTGTGCGGTAGATGCGCAGGGCCGAATAGACCAGCACCACCAGGCAGATGAACCCCATGGCCAGGGAGCCGAGGAAGACGATAAGCGCCACCGTTCCCAAGGTCCGCCCCCTCAGCCCCTCTTCACCGCTCGGACCATGCCGTAGCCGTAGATGCCCTGCTGCATGAAGGCCTCGTCGATCTCGCAGCCGCGGATGAAGATATCCACGTCCTTCTTCGCGAAAGCATCGCCGCCGCTGCGCGCGTAACGCATGGCGTTCTCCTTCCACCTGGTCATGGTGGGAAGGGCCTGTCGCGAGATATCGACGGTGGTGACATCGTTGAAACCAGCCTCGATGAGCAGGTTGCAATAGTCCCCAAGGGTAATCACCTGCGCCGGCCCGAAGGCCTTCATCAGCTGGTAATACTCCGGGAGGTGCTTGAGGAAGTGCCAGACCCCCTTATGCATGGGCAGGAGCTTTGCCTGGGTGACGTCGCAGAGGGCGAAGGTGCCGCCGGCTTTTAGCACGCGATGGCATTCCCGGAAGAGCGCCCGTTTATCCCTGAAGAGGTGCGAGGCCTCCATGATCCATACCACGTCGAAGCTGCCGTCCGGGAACCCGTTGGCCACCCCGTCGGCTACCCTGAAATTCACGCCGTCGTAGCCCCTCTCGCGGGCTGTGGTGCTGGCAAGCTGGACGCCGCGCTCGCTGGTGGATATGCCGTCGATGCTGCAGCCTAACTTATCGTAGATGTAAAAGGCCGGGTTGCCGATACCACACCCCACATCCAGGACGTGGCTGTCCGCGTTGATGTCGCTCAACTCCAGCAGCTTCTCAATGAGCAGGTCCGTCGCCCGTGCCAGCTCCATGTCCTCGGTCTCGAAATAACCGAAGTGGAGGTTGTCCCCCATGAACTCTTTCCATGAGTCGGTCACGTGGTTGTAATGCTCCCTGGCATTCGCCGGCATATCAGCACACCCTTCTTCTCGCCTCGTTCCATAACGCTCGCTGTTGGAGGTTATTCTACCACGACGGGGTCGGCCCCCGACATGTGACAAAGGGAGTGGGGTCAGGGGCTGACCCCGTCTGACCCCATCTCCCCCACGATCTCTCGCAGCCGACTATAATTACTGCAGTGAGGTTTGACAAAGGGGCGGCTGCTTCATACCATGCATGGGAACACGCGTTTCGTGCCAATCGGCAGGTGGAAGAGGAGAAATGCAGGTGAAAAAAGAGGCAGCCGAGGGCGGTGGCGGCGCCCCGAGCGATGAGATAACCAAGGCGTACGAGCCGGCCGAGGTCGAGGACAGGTGGTATGCCTTCTGGGAGAAGAACCGATACTTCCATGCCGAGGTCAACCCGGACAAGGAGCCTTTCACCATCGTCATACCCCCACCTAACGTCACCGGGTCGCTCCACCTGGGCCACGCCCTCAACAACTCCCTGCAGGACTTCATCATCCGCCGCAAGCGCATGCAGGGCTACGAGACCCTGTGGCTGCCGGGAACCGACCATGCGGCCATCGCCACCCACGCCGTGGTCGAGCGCGCCCTGGCCGAGGAGGGCACCGACCGCTGGGAGATAGGGCGCGAGGCTTTCCTGGAGCGGGTGTGGCAGTGGGTGGACAAGTATGGCGGCACCATCATCACCCAGCTCAAGAGGATGGGCTGTTCCTGCGACTGGGAGCGGGAGCGCTTCACCATGGACGAGGGGTGCTCTCGCGCGGTGCGCGAGGTCTTCGTGCGCTTCTACGAGGAGGGGCTGATCTACCAGGGTTACTATATCGTCAACTGGTGCCCGCGCTGCCTCACGGCCATCTCCGACATCGAGGTGGAGCACGAGGACACCGAGGGCAAGCTGTGGCACATCCGCTACGACGTCAAGGACACCGGCGAGCCCATCTACGTCGCCACCACGCGGCCGGAGACAATGCTCGGGGACACCGCTGTAGCTGTCAACCCCCGCGACCCCCGTTACCGCCACCTGGTGGGCAAGACGGTCGTCCTGCCGCTGCTGGGGCGGGAGATGCCGGTCATCGCCGACGACTTCGTGGACCCCGAGTTCGGGACGGGCATGGTCAAGGTGACGCCGGCCCACGACCCCAACGACTTCGAGATGGGAAGGCGCCACGGCCTGGAGGAGATAAACATCCTCACCCCCGAGGCGGTGGTCAACGAGAACGGCGGCCCCTACGCGGGACTCGACCGTTACGAGGCCCGCAATGCCGTGGTGCGCGACCTGGAGAAGATGCACTACGTGCAGAAGGTGGAGCCCCACCTGCACGCCGTGGGACACTGCTACCGCTGCCACACCGTCATAGAGCCCTACCTCTCCAAGCAGTGGTTCGTGAGCATGCCGAAACTGGCGGAGCCGGCCATCGCGGCGGTGGAGGAAGGGAAGACGAAGTTCGTCCCCGTGCGCTGGGAGAAGACCTACTTCGAATGGATGTACAACATCCGCGACTGGTGCATCTCGCGCCAGCTCTGGTTCGGGCACCGCATACCGGCCTGGTACTGCCAGGAGTGCGGCGAGGTCATCGTCTCGCGCGAGGACCCTGCGGCCTGCCCGTGCGGGGGGGAGCTGGAGCAGGACCCGGACGTGCTGGACACCTGGTTCTCGTCGGGACTGTGGCCTTTCTCCACCCTGGGGTGGCCGGATGACGTCCCGGAGCCGGAGTATTTCTACCCCACCTCGGTGCTGGTGACCGCCTTCGACATCATCTTCTTCTGGGTGGCGCGCATGATGTTCCTGGGCATCCACTTCATGGGGGACGTGCCCTTCCGGGAGGTCTTCGTGACCGCCCTCATCCGCGACGAGTCGGGGAAGAAGATGAGCAAGTCCTCGGGGAACGTCATCGACCCCCTGGACGTCATCGAGAGGTACGGCGCGGACGCCCTGCGCTTCACCCTGGGGCATATCGCCGTGCCGGGGCGGGACGTCTTCCTCTCCGAGGAGCGCATCGCGGGCAGCCGCAACTTCTGCAACAAGATATGGAACGCATCCCGCTTCGCCCTCATGAACCTGGAGGGGTTCGATCCCGCCGCTGAGGGCACCGGCGGGCTGCAATACACCCTGGCAGACCGCTGGATACTGTCGAGCTTGAGCGGGCTCATCTCCACCATGGACGAGTACTGCGAGGCGTACAACTTCAGCGAGGCTTGCCGCGCCCTCTACGAGTTTTTCTGGAGTGACTTCTGCGACTGGTACGTGGAGTTGTCCAAGCTTCGCCTCTACGGCGGGGACGAGGCTGGAAAGCTCACGGCACAGTACGTGCTGTGGACGGTGCTGGAGCATGCCGTGCGCCTGTTGCACCCCTTCATGCCTTTCATCACCGAGGAGATCTGGCAACGCCTGCCGGCGAGCGGCGAATCCATAACCGTGGCCCCCTGGCCACGGCCGCGCCCGGAATGGCGGGACGCGGCGGCGGAGGAGGAGATGGGGATACTGCGGGAGATCATCACCTGCATGCGCCGCCTGCGCTCGGAGATGGGGGTACAGCCGGGGGCACGCCTGGCCGCGGTGGTGGTGCCGCTCGAAGAAGGGCGGGGCGGCCTCATCACGGAACACATGGAATACGTCACCTCGCAGGCCCGCCTCTCCGGCCTTGAGATAGCCGCTGAGGTAGCGGACCCCGCTTCTTTCGCGCGCGGACTGGCGGCAGGCGTGGAGGTGTTCATCCCCCTCGCGGGCGGGGATTTCTCCGAGGAGACGGCGCGCATCAAGCGGGAGATAGCCAGGCTGGAGGAGGAATCCGAGCGCTTCCAGGCCAAGCTATCCAACGACCAGTTCCTTTCCAAGGCGCCCCCGGAAGTGGTGCAGAAGGAGCGGCGCAGGCTGGCGGACAACCGCCTCAAGATAGAGAAGTTGCGGGAGCAACTGGCCTTGCTCGGAGGATAAAGGGGTCAGGTCTTGGATCTTGGATTCCATAATATGGTATCTAAAGCAAAGTGCCTGTATGGAAGCGGTGTTTTTCTGTGCTGATCGCAAACATACCGGAGTATCCAAAATCCAAGAACCGACCCCATAAACGCCATAAGAGAGGTTGATGGTGGATTTCAAGGCGGCGGAGCGGTATCTGGGGCAGGCGGCCCGGCACGGCATCAAGCCCAGCCTGGACCGTATTCGGCTGCTCTGCTCCAAGCTGGGGGAGCCGCAGCTGGAGTTCCCCTCCATCCATATAACCGGCACCAACGGCAAGACCTCCACCGCGCGCATGATCTCCTCCATCCTCGAGGTGAGCGGGAAGAAGGTGGCTCGCTATACGTCGCCGCACATGCAGTCCGTGACCGAGCGCATCTGCATAAACGGCAGGCCGGTGCCGGAGCGCGATTTCGCGGCGCTGCTGGAGAGGATCATCCCGCAGGTGGAGGAGACGGACGCGGAGACCGGCGACCCACTGAGCTATTTCGAGGTCACCACGGCCATGGCCTTCGTGCACTTCGCGGCGCTCAAAGTGGATGTCGGCGTGATCGAGGTGGGGCTGGGGGGCAGGTGGGACGCCACCACCCTGGTCGATTCGCACCTGCAGGTGATCACTGGCGTGGCCCTTGACCACGTGGCCGAACTGGGCGGGACCCTGGAGAAGATCGCCTGCGAGAAGGCGGGCATCATCAAGGAGGACAGTTACGTCATCTCCGCGGTTAGCGACCCGGCAGCCCTGGAGGTGATCTCCCGAACCTGCGATGAAAAGGGGAGCACCCTCCGGCTCTTCGGCCGGGACTTCCAGCTCCTCTATAACCTGACCTACGGCCTGGAGACGGGCAGAATAGGCCAGGCCGTGGGCATCCAGGGCCTGTTGCGGGAATATCCTGAACTATTCGTGCCCCTGCTGGGGGAGCACCAGGCGATGAACGCCGCCTGTGCCGTGGCGGCATGCGAGACGTACGCGGGCTCGCTCTCGGCCCTGTCCTCCACGGAGGTGGAGGCCGGGATGAAGAGGGTGAAGTCGCCGGGGCGCCTCGAGGTGGTCTCCCTCGATCCCCTGGTACTCCTCGACGGGGCCCATAACCCTGACGGCGCGAGCAGGCTGGCGCACGTTATCAGCAACGACCTCGACTACGACGACCTCATCCTGGTGGTGGGAATACTCGAGGACA
Source organism: Actinomycetota bacterium (assembly GCA_040757835.1). Taxonomy (NCBI): domain Bacteria; kingdom Bacillati; phylum Actinomycetota; species Actinomycetota bacterium. The sequence continues at coordinate 154,487 of JBFLWJ010000003.1, read as the reverse complement.
AGGACGCGCGGAACATGCTGGAGCTTCTCCTCCCCCTGGCCTCCACGGCGGTGGTCACTCAGAGCGCGGACGAGCGCGCCATGCCGGCGCACGCTCTGGCGGCCCTGGTGAAGGAGATGGGGCATGACTGCGTGGTGGTGGAAGACGTGGCGGAGGCGGTGAAGTTCGCGCGCACTATGGCGACGGTGTCGGACATGGTCTGCGTGACCGGCTCGCTGTACACGGTGGGGGAGGCGCGCGGCGCCCTCGGGCTACGCCCAGAATAAACGCTAACTACTACTAAAATAGGTTACGATAGATTGCATCGCGTAAGCGCGTAGGCGACAGCGGCGCCCGGAGGGCGACGCGGCGGTGCCAGTCGCCCGGCCGATTCCGATCGGCCGGGCCTGGCACGGGTACGCACGGAACAGTTATTGCTGGAAGCTATAGACAACGGAGGTTTATATGCCGAGCGAGAGGACCCTGGTGCTGGTAAAGCCGGACGGCGTGAGGAGGGGACTGGCTGGGGAGGTGATCTCGCGCTTCGAACGCCTCGGCCTGAAGATCGTAGCCATGCGGCTGCTGCAGGTGGACGAGGAGCTGGCCTCCCGCCACTATGCCGAGCATATAGACAAGCCATTCTATCCCGAACTGGTCTCCTTCATCACCTCGGGTGAGGTGGTGGCCATGGTGCTGGAGGGCGAAACGGCCATCGCCGTGGTCAGGAAACTCATGGGCCCCACCGATCCCGCCGATGCCCCACCGGGGACCATAAGAGGAGACTACGGGCTCGAGATAACCGAGAACATCGTACATGGGTCCGACGGGCCGGAGAGCGCCGCCCGGGAGGTGGCGCTGTTCTTCCCGGAACTGTAATCTCCGGGGGAACAACGATCTGGCGGGCCCCGTCTATCCCCTTGTGGCCGGCCGGGCGGTTCGCCACTCTAACAAGGATAAGTAGAGCGGGCCGTCGAATATCATTGCAGGTCACGAGGGTAATCAGCCGTGTATGATAGAATAATTTGAAGCACAGAGGCGGCCTTCGGGCCGTCAAATATATGATGGAAAGGTGAACCACGTGTTCTCTTCGTGGGAGATGCTCGGAAGGGACATGGCCATAGACCTGGGGACAGCCAATACCCTGGTTTACGTACGCGGGAAGGGCATTGTCCTCAACGAGCCCTCAGTGGTGGCCATCAACACCTCCAATGGGGCCATCCTGGCGGTGGGCGCGGAGGCCAAGAGGATGATCGGCCGCACGCCCGGACACATCGTGGCCGTACGTCCCCTGAGGGACGGGGTCATCGCGGACTTCGACGTCACCGAGAAGATGTTGCGGTATTTCATCCAGAAGGTACACAAGAGGAGGCTTTTTGCCCGGCCGCGCGTGGTAGTCTGCGTGCCCTCCGGCACCACCGGAGTGGAGCAGAGGGCGGTGGAGGAGGCCTGCATCCAGGCCGGGGCAAGGGCCGCCTATATCATCGAGGAGCCCATGGCGGCGGCCATCGGAGCGGGCCTTCCCATCCACGAGCCCACCGGGAACATGGTCGTGGACATCGGGGGAGGCACCACCGAAGTGGCGGTCATCTCTCTGGGAGGCATAGTGACTAGCGAGTCCATCCGCATAGGCGGAGATGAACTGGACGAATCGGTCATCAACTACATCAAGAGGGAATACAACCTGATGATCGGGGAGAGGACGTCAGAGGAGCTCAAGATCCAGATCGGTTCGGCCTTCCCCATGGGCGACGAGATAAACGCCGAGATAAGGGGGAGGGACCTGGTAACCGGCCTCCCCAAGACCATCGTGGTCCTGGCAGAGGAGATACGGGAGGCCATAGAGGAACCCATCTCGGCCATCGTCGACGCGGTCAAGACCACGCTGGACAAGACTCCCCCGGAGCTGGCATCGGACATCATGGACCGGGGGATAATGCTGACGGGAGGAGGGGCCCTGCTGACCGGGCTTGACGAGAGGCTCCGCCATGAGACGGCCATGCCGGTGGAGGTCACCGGTTCACCGCTCTCGGACGTGGCCATCGGGTCCGGGAAGTGCCTCGAGGAGTTCGAGATCATGAAGAAGGTGTTGATCTCCTCGTCCCGGCATTAAACCGGGGCTGAGATATCATGGTCGAAAGACAGAACCGCAGACAGCGCGTATTGATAATCACCCTGATAATCATCTGCGTGCTCCTGGTCACCGTGTATTCGCGGGAGAGCAAGGACGGGCTCTTCCACCGCCTGCAGCGTTTCTCCCTGGACATCGTCTCCCCCCTGCAGAAGGGCATGAGCAAGGTCCTGAGTCCGGTCAAAGACGGCTTTGGCTACCTGGCCGACCTGGGAGACGCAAACAGCGAGCGGAACCGCCTGGCCGAAGAGGTCGAGAAGCTGCAGAAGGAAGTGGACGAGGGCGAGGAACTGAAGCTGGAGAACGAGACTCTCAAGAGTATGATCGCCGTGAAGGAGAGCCGGTCCGACCTGGGGTTCCTGGTGGTGGACGTCATCGGGGCCAACCCGGACATATGGGAGCAGACCATCCAGATAGGCGCCGGTTACTCCGACGGCCTGCAGGAATACATGGCGGTCCTGAGCGAGGACGGCAGCCTGGTGGGGCGCATAATCCTCTGTACTTCCGAGGCGTCGGTGGTGCAACTGATCACCGACGACAAGAGCTCGGTGGGCGCCATGCTCCAGGCCAACGCGGAGATGGGCGTGGTGAAAGGCGAGGGGAGGGGAGGCGTGCGGCTCGAGCTCCTCAACCAGGATGCGGACGTAAAGACGGGGGACGTGGTGGTCACATCAGGCCTCGGGGGGACCTGCCCCTCCGGCATACCCATCGGGACCATCACCGAGATCAGCGAACGCCGCGCCGACCTCTCCGTGGGCATCGTCATCGATCCCAGGGCGAGCCTGACCCGCCTTGACCGGGTGATGGTGGTGGTCTCGCCGCCACCGAGCACGACGCCACTGGCGGCCGAGGGGGGAGGATAGCATGGTCCACCGCAGGCTGACCTTCTTCGTGGTGCTGGTAGTGGCCCTGCTCATCCAGCTCACGGTATCCCCGGAGATAGGCATAGGCGCGGTGAAACCGGACATCCTGCTGGTGGCCACCATCTGCTGGGCGCTCTTCGAGGGCCCGGGACAGGGGGCGCTCTTCGGTTTCTGTGCGGGCCTGCTGGAGGATATCTTCTCCACCGCGGTGGTGGGTGTCTCGGCCTTCGCCAAGATCATCGTCGGCTATTTCAGCGGGGAACTGCGCCAGAGGGTCATCTCCAAATCGGTGATCTGGCCGATGATCATCGTCTTCTTCGGCTCCATCCTGCAGGAGTTAATGAAGTTCGCCACCTGGGCCCTGGTGGGCCTGGAGCCGCGGCCCCCGTTCAGTTTCGGCGTCATCGCCGGCCTGGCCCTTTACAACGCCCTGATCACCCTGGTCATCTACCCGGTGATAAGGCACTTCACGGGCCAGGAGGACAGGGCGTTGATGTTCCCATGATCTCGGTGAGGTGATAAGGACATGGCCATAAACCCGCAGCAGAAAGGGGCCATGGTCCACCGCTTCACGCTCTTCGTGCTGTTCGTGGGCGCGCTGGTGGCCGTGCTGGTGGTGCGGTTGTGGTTCCTGCAGGTGGTACAGGGCGACAACTACAGCGCCATGGCCGAGGGCAACCGCATCCGCGAGGTGGCCCTCGAGGCGAGCCGCGGCAACATCCTCGACCGCAACAACCAGGAGATGGTCATCAACCGCCAGGCGCTCTCTGTCTTCGTGCTCCCCACCGAGTTCGAGAGACTGGAGGACAAGGAGGGTGAGGTGGCCCGCCTCGCGGAGATGCTGGGCATGGAACCGCAGGAGATCATGGACAAGGTGCAGGGAGAGGACGTCCAGCCCCACGAGCCGGTGCTGATCAAGAAAGACGTCGACCCTCAGGTCTATTTCTACATCTCGGAGAGGCAAGTCCATTTCCCCTGGGTGCAGGCGGACGAGATGCCGGTGCGCGAGTATAAGGAGGGCGAGGAGACCCTGGCGGCGCACGTCCTTGGTTACCTGGGAGAGATCACGGAAGAACAGCTGGAAACCCTGCAGGAGAAGGGCTACAAGGCGGGGGACATCGTGGGGACCTCCGGCGTGGAGGCCTTCTACGAGGACATCCTGCGCGGCGTGGACGGCAAGAAGATATGGGAGGTGGACGCGGCGGGGATGCCCCTGCAGATGCTGGGGGAGGAGGAGTGTAACCCCGGCAAGTCGGTGGTGCTTACCCTGGACAAGGAACTGCAGAAGGTGACGGAGCAGGCGCTGCGGGACGGGATGGCCCGCGCACGCACCTTCTACGACAAAGAGAGGGGCAAGAACTACAATGCGCCGGCCGGCGCGGCGGTGGTGCTCGACCCGCGCAACGGGGAGATCCTGGCCATGGCCAGCGAGCCCACCTTCAATCTGGAGAGCTTCGTGGGGGGCATCGACGAGCAGGAGTGGGAACAGTTGAACGACCCCGCCAACAACGCCCCCCTGAACAACCGGGCCATCGTGGGCCAGTACCCCCCGGGGTCCACTTTTAAGTTGATCACCGCCATGGCCGCCCTGCAAGACCTGGGCGTGACCGCCTACACCCCCTTCTACTGCAACCACGTCTTCAACCGCGGCGAGTTCAAGGACTTCCCCAAGACCTGCTGGGGCACCCACGGAAGCATCGATTTTACCAACGCGATCATCGAGTCGTGCGACGTCACCTTCTACGATCTAGGCTACTCTTTCTACGAGAACCGCGAGCGCGACGGCTGGGTGACCCGCCTGCAGGATTACTCGGTGCTGGCCGGTCTGGGGTCGCAGACCGGGGTGGACCTGCCGAACGAGTTCGAGGGCAGAGTGCCGACGCCGCAGTGGAAGTGGGAGTTCAACCAGGGTAATCCCGACTACCAGCGCTGGTATCCCGGGGACACGGTCAACATGGCGGTGGGGCAGGGCGACATCCTGGTCACCCCCCTGCAACTCGCCAACGCCTACGCCGCCATCGCCAACGGCGGCCCCTTCTTCCGCCCCCACGTGGGCAAGGAGGTCCTGACATGGCAGGGCGAGACGTTTGAGGTCATCCAGCCGCAGCAGATCGGCGACATCACCAACAGGGACAACCCCTTGGGCATCGCCGTGGACCCCGCCAACCTGAACGTCGTGCGTTCCGCCCTTACCGGGGTCACCTGGGGCGGCGGTACCGCGGCGGGGGCCTTTTCAGGGTTTCCCCTGGCGCAGATCCCCGTGGCGGGCAAGACGGGGACGGCGGAGGTGCAGGGCAAGCAGCCCTGCGCGTGGTTCGCCTGTTACGCGCCCGCCAATAACCCTCAGTACGTGGTGGTGGTGATGATCGAGGAGGGCGGTTTCGGGGGCGCCATGGCCGCTCCGGTAGCCCGGCGCATCCTCGAGCACGTCTTCGGCATCCCGCCGGGCCAGGTTCAGAGCGGTATCGCCGGAGACTAAGGAGCATACATGCCGGAACGTCTGGGCAGGGTGCTGGCACCCAAGGTCACGGAGAGGAGGCAGACCGATGAGGTCGCCCGGCGCCTCAGCGGGCTGCCCATGCGGCACATCGACTGGACTCTGCTGGCCATCACCTTCTTCCTCATCGCCTTCGGCATGCTCATGCAGTACAGCGCCACCCGGGACGATACCCCCGGCAACCCCACTTATTACGTGCTCCGGACCTCCATCAGCCTGCTAATAGGACTCATCTTCATGGGGGTGATGCTCAGTTTCGACTACCGGCGGCTGAAAGTGGCCACGCCCTTCGTCTACGGGGCCTTTCTCTTCTTCCTCATCGTCGTCCTCTTCTTCGAGCGGGTCATGGGCTCCGCGCGCTGGATCTCGTTGGGACCCATCGATTTCCAGCCGTCGGAGTACTGCAAGCTGGTGCTCGTCCTGGTGCTGGCGAACTTCTTCTCCGACAACAAGGCCGAGCCGGACTCGCTGCGCAGTTTCATGATCCCACTGTTGTGGGCTCTGCCCTTCATGCTCCTCATCTTCCTGCAGCCCGACCTGGGCACGACCCTGGTGCTCGTCGCCATCCTCCTGGGTATGCTATTCCTGGTGGGTTGCCGTATGCGCTACTGGATCGGTTTCGTGGCCGCGGGGGCCATCGCCTTCACCCTGGGGTTCGTCTTCCATATCTTCAAGCCCTACCAGCTCGAGCGTTTCACGGCCTTCCTCAAACAGGGGTCCAACATCCAGGAGGCCGGATACCACCTGCTGCAGTCGAAGATCGCTATCGGTTCCGGGCAGCTGGTGGGCAAGGGCCTCATGCAGGGAACCCAGACCAACCTGAACTTCCTGCCCGCTCACCACACCGACTTCATCTTCGCGGTCATCGGCGAGGAACTGGGCCTCATCGGCGCTCTCATCCTCATCGGGGCCTTCTGCCTGCTGCTGTGGCGGGGCGTGCGCATAGCCAACAACGCGCGGGATTTTTACGGCACCATGATCGCCTACGGGATCGTGATCATGTTCGGCTTCCAGGTGGTCGTGAACGTGGGCATGACCATGGGGATCATGCCCATAACCGGCATCCCCTTGCCGTTCATCAGCTTCGGGGGCAACAGCCTCATCGTCAGCCTGGCGGCCATCGGCCTGCTCACCAACATACACATGCGCCGCTTCTCCCAGATATAGTCATATAATGGTTAATTATAGCAATTAATCCCGTGGAGAACCGTGCACCGCATTGATGTTAGAATCTTAACAGGGTTTTTATCGGCTCCCGCCGCGGCGGCCGGGGGCCGGGAGAGCACCGGGAGTGGGTGTTGAGGACAGCGTAAGGGGGACAGTTTGGAGCCCGAAGCGAAGCACAGGTCCGGGTTCGTTGGTATCGTTGGCCGCCCGAACGTCGGAAAATCCACACTGCTGAACAACCTCATGCACCGCAAGCTGGCCATCATCTCCGAAAAACCCCAGACCACCAGGAACAAGATCCGCTGCATATTGACGCGGGATGACGCCCAGGTGGTCTTCGTGGATACCCCGGGGTTTCACAAGCCCAAGGGTGCGCTGGGCGAGCGCCTCAACCGGGCGGTGCGCGAGACCTTCTCGGAAGTGGATACCATCGTCTTCATCCTGGACGGCACCAAGTCTATCGGCAGTGGGGATATCTTCATCGCCTCGGAGCTGGCTGAGCTGGACACCCCCGTGGTGGTGGTGCTGAACAAGATGGACCGCCTCACCCCCGACCAGGTGGAAGCGCAGGTGGCGGTGGCGGAGAAGCTGGGTGATTTCGCGGGTATCATCCCCATCTCCGCCAAGACGGGGGAAAACGTGCATGCGGTCATCGAGCGCATCGTGGAGACCCTGCCGGAAGGTCCGAGATATTACCCCGAGGATACCCTCACGGACCAGCCCGCTACCTTCATCGTCGCCGAACTCATCCGCGAGAAGGTGCTGCAACTCACCCGGGAGGAGGTCCCCCACAGCGTCGCCGTGGTCGTGGAGGGTATCGAGATGAGGGAGGGGGGCGACCTCGCGGACATCGACGCAGCCATCTACGTCGAGCGCGATTCCCAGAAGGGCATCATCATCGGCAAAGGCGGCAGGATGCTCAAGGAGATAGGCACCCGGGCACGGGCGGAGATCGAGCCACTGCTGGGGAACAGGGTCTTTCTCAGGCTGCAGGTGGCGGTGGAGAAAGACTGGTCGAAGAAGCCCGAGATGTTGAAGAGGATGGGGTATTGAGCCCCGAACGAGGAGCCATGGTGGGATGGACGAGAGAAACCGGGTGCTGGGGGAGAGCCTGAGCGGCCTCCTGGGGCAGGGGAAGATGCAGGCGGCGCTGGCGCTCCTCGACGGCCTGCAGCCGGCGGATGCGGCCGAGGTCCTGGAGAGCGTTCCTTACGGCGAGAGGCTGCGGATCTTCAAGGCATGGGACGTCGGGGAATCGTCCGATGCCCTCCTGGAGATGTCCGAGGACGGCCAGGTAGAGGTGATGCAGGGGCTCGCCCGCGGACTCGCTACGCGGATCATCTCCGAGATGCCCCCCGACGACGCCGTGGACCTCCTGGCTGACCTGCCCGACAAGACCTCCGAGGGGATCCTCGCATCCATGAGCCCCCTCAAGGCGGGTCAACTTCGCCGCCTGCTCGCGCATGGCGAAGATACGGCGGGCGGGTTGATGACCCCGGAGGCCATGCGCCTCAGCGAGGAGCTCACCGTGGCCGGGGTGCTGGAGCGGCTGCGCGAGGCGCCTGAGAACGTGGAGATGATCTACTACCTCTATTTCCACGATGAGAAGAACCGTCTAACCGGCGTCTGCTCCCTGCGCGAGCTGATCATCGCGGACCCGGAGGCGCAGGTCAGGGAGACCATGCACCGCAATGTGAGGTCTGTGGGCCCCGATGAAGACCAGGAGAAGGTGGCATCGATGATCGACCGTTACGACCTCCTGGCGGTGCCCGTGGTGGACGGCGAGGGCAGGCTGCTGGGCATAGTGACCGTCGACGACGTCATGGACGTGCTGGAAGAGGAGGCCAGGGAGGACATCTACAGCCTGGCGGGGAGCTGGGAAGCGGAGGAGAGCAGGGCACACGCTCCCTTCACCGCCGCCATCGTGGGGAGGCTGCCGTGGGTGCTCATCGCCCTGGCCCTGGAGCTGCTGGTCGCCGGGGGCATTCTACGCGCCTTCTCCGATACCATGCAGGAGCATATCGCGCTGGTCTTTTTCATCCCCGCCATCCTCGCCATGGGGGGCACGGTCTCCCTGCAGAGCGCGGCGCGCATGTCCCTGGACGTGCTGGGTGAGGGGACGGCAAGGCGGAGTTACATCAGGATTACCGCGGCTGAGCTTGGCATCGGTCTGGTCATCGCCGTTTGTAGTGGCGCCATAATCTCCGTCTTCGCCTGGTCCATACAGGGAGATACCCGCCTCGGCATCATCGTGGGGGTGGCCATGGCATGCACGGTGGTCTGCGCATCCCTCTTCGGTTCCCTGCTGCCCCTGCTGCTAAAGGCCATGGGCAGGGACCCCTCCAAGGCCTCGCAGCCTTTCCTGGCCACGGCCATGGACATCCTGGGGCTGGCGGTCTTCTTCGCGGTGGGTATAACCATGATCTGAGAGCGGGAGATGGACATGGACGAATCACTGGAGATGTTCCCCACAGTGGGCCATCTCCTGCGCATTATCGACGCCACCATGCTGCGTCCCGAGGCCGCGGAGCGTGACTATCTCGAATTCCTGCGCGAAGCGGCCGATGCGCGCTTCAGGAGCGTTTTCGTGCCGTCCTACTACCTTCCAATGGCCCGCATGGAGCTGGAGGGCAGCGGCGTGACCCTGGGGGCGCCCATCGGCTTCCCTTTCGGGTACGTCTCCACCGACGACAAGCGGGCGGAGGCGGTGTTCGCACTGCAGCAGGGGGCGGGCGAGCTGGACATGGTGATCAACGTCTCGGCCCTTCGCTCCCGCAGGTATGAAAGGGTAAGGGAGGATATCGCCGCCGTGGTCGGCCTCGCACGGCGCTACGACACCGGCAAGGGGGAAGGCCATATCGTGGTGAAGGTGATCCTGGAGACGTGTTACCTGAACCGGGAGGACATGCGGCAGGGGGCCCTCCTGGCCAGGGACGCCGGCGCGGATTTCGTGAAGACCTCGACGGGGTTCGGCCCCGCCGGCGCCACCGCAGCGGACGTCGCTTTCCTGCGCGAGGTGGTGGGACCGGGGTTCGGGGTAAAAGCCAGCGGGGGCATCCGCGACCTGGCAGCGGTCATCACCATGGTTAGAGCGGGGGCGAACCGCATCGGGACCAGCTCCGCCACGGAGATCCTGCACGAATACCTCCGCCTCCTGCCATGGAATAAGGGCTAGGACCGGACCAGTTCGGACGTTGCGATATTCTCTTATGCCCTCGCATAGGGCATAAGCAACAGAGACCACGCTCTGTCCCGGGACGCAAAGGGATCGGCAACACCCAAATCGCCTCCCCATCGCTGGCAGCGGAACACCACGCATCTCCTGGCGGAGGTTTAAACGCGTACATGCTATCGACGGAGGTCCGGGCTGGTCCCGATGCGGCCCTATGTTTTAATAGGGGTTAATGGGCAGGACGCTGGCAGCGGAACACCACGGGTTTCCGGGCGGGGATTGTATCCGTGGACACCGCAGCGGGTGGTCTGGGCTGTTCCGGATGCGGTTCGCTGAATGAAAGGAAAAAGTGACCCCGAGTAACCCTTGGCTCGTCCTTTAGAACTCCCTTCCGGCTCCCCCATCCGGCTTGCGCCGTCCGGTTCTTCCTTCCAGTCGCCCCGCTGGTCTCGCCTCCAGCTTCTCGGGGTCAATTACTACACTACTACTTTGGTATTAGTGCGTCAATAGCGATTTAGCTGGGGTTTTAGAAAAAGTCGGGGAAATCCCGGGTTCTTTGAAGCGGAGAGAATGGCGGACGTGTCTTTATCCGCCGTTCAGGTATCTCAGAACCACCTGCCGTGTCTTCAGGGGGCGGTCGAGGAAGCTCTCGGAGAAGCGGAAAGCGGTGATCAGCACGTCGCGGCACGCACGGGGGCTCTCCTCGCGGCAGGCCACCGTCGCCATGTCCTCGCGCAGCAGGCTGCGCATGAGCGCCAGGTTCTCGGGGGAGACGTCAAGGCGCCTCTCCAGCCCGCCGGAGCATGCGCCGCAGCTGATGCCGCCTCCGGACAGGTCCATGCACACGCGCTCCCCCTCGATCCTCCTCCCGCAATGCAGGCAGTGGTCCAGATGAGGATGGTAGCCGATGAGGGCGCAAACCTTGAGCTCGAACGCGGCAAGGAGCAGCGCCGGGTCGGAGACGTCGCCCTCCAGGATGTCCAGGGTCAAGCAGAGGGCGTCGAAGAGGCGGGGGATGCTCTGGTTCTCGTGCAGGGACTTCTCGATCATCTCGAGCATGGCCTCCCCGTAGAGGAACTTGGAGAAATCCGCTCGCAGGCGGGCATGGGAACGGATGATCTCCGCCTGTCCCACCGTATCCAGGTTCCTGCCCTCATGGAGCACGGCGGAGAGGTGCGTGAATGGCTCCAGGCGCCCTCCGAACTTGCTCCTGGTGCGCTTTATCCCCTTGGCCACGGCGCGGCGCAGCCCGCGCCCGGCGGTTATAAGGGTCAATATGCGGTCGGCCTCGCCCAGGTCGTGAGCGCGCAGGACGACCGCCTCTTCCTTGTAGGTGGCCAAGGCGGCCTACTCCTCCTGGATGCTCCCGAAACGGCGTTCCCTCGATTGGAACTCGGTTATGGCGTCCGCGAGGTCCTGGGCGCGAAAATCGGGCCAGAGGACCTCGGTGACGTACAGCTCCGTATAGGCCAGTTCCCATAAGAGGAAATTGCTTATACGCATCTCTCCCGCCGTGCGGACCAGGAGGTCCGGGTCGGGGACGTCGGGCACATAGAGATAGGAGCGGAACTTCTCTTCATCCACTTCATCCGGCGCGACCTTGCCGGAAGAGATATCAGCGCCCAGTCCGCGTGCGGCGTCGACGATCTCGGCCCTGCCCCCGTAGTTGAAGGCGATGTTCAAGGTCATGCCCGTGTTGTCCCTGGTGAGTTCCATGGCATTGTCGATGGCCCGCAGGGTGGAACGGGGGATATTGTCCCTGCGCCCCATGTGCCGTATGTGTATATTGCGTTCGTGGAACTCGTTCACCCTGTTGTTGAGGAGGTTGCGGTTGAAGCTCATCAGGAACTCGACCTCATTGGCGGGGCGGTTCCAGTTCTCCGTTGAGAAGGCAAAGAGGGTTATCGCCCCCAGGCCCCATTCCGATGCCGTGCGTACGATCTCCGTTATGGACTCCTCGCCGGCCTTGTGTCCGGCGATGCGCGGGAGGTTGCGGCGCTCTGCCCACCTCCCGTTGCCGTCCATGATGATGGCCACGTGGTGGGGCAGTTTCCCCCCGGGCTTGGGCACTGTCGCTCTTTTCATCGCGCTATTACCGCCTGTTTCCGGTCGCTCACAGTTCGGACTGTGCCTGCGGCGGCATGCTCGGCCCCTGGCCCTGGGGCGCCGTCTCATCCTGCTGTTTGAAGATTATCCTCTGCAGGGCGTAAATGCCCAGGACGGATATGGCGCAGCTCTTCTGGGCCGGCATCTTGGACGATGGTATATAGAGAGAGCATTCGTCGTTACAGGGCGACAGGGCTCCCGCGATGGCGGAGACGCGGAAAGGACAATAGGCGCCGGGAACGTTTCCCATCTGTACCTCCTGATAGAGACCTTTTAAGGCAATGCTAACATATTATTGTGCTGTTGTAGGTAGTCGTTTGCGGTTAGCTCTGCCGAAAGCCGGGTCTCAGGTAATGGAAAGTGGGGTCAGGCCCTTCTCTGGTCTTGCTGCCAGCCTCCGTTGAAAAAATATGCCCATATCCAGCAGGGCTCGAGGCCTGACCCCCCACGGGGAAGAGACGGGGCGGAGCGGGAGGACCTACAGGTTACAGATCGGGAGCCATCTGTAATGGCGACCGGGGCCAGTATAAATGCTGGCCCACACCCTACAGGAAAAGACGGGGCGGAGCGGGAGGACTGATGGGTTACGGGCGGAGCGGGGGGGAAGGCGGGTGGGTAACCAGGGGTGGGCGTGAGTGTTTATAATAACGGATGTGGAGCTGTCATGGAGAAAGGGAGAGCCAGTTGACGAGCGGGAGCCCGAGCGAGAAGACGCACCATGAGGACGGTGCCCTGGTCCGCAAGGCCAAAGAGGAGCGGGAGGCCTTCGAGGCCCTGTACACCAAGTACCTCAAGAAGGTGTATACCTATGTCTATTACCGCGTTGGCAACACGGAAGACGCCGAGGACATCACCGAGAGCGTCTTCCTGCACGCCCTCGTCCATCTCGACCGTTACCAGGACCGGGGCATCCCCTTCTCTGCCTGGCTTCTGCGTATAGCTCACAACCTCGTGGCCAACTGGTATCGCAACTCGAAACGGCGCCGCACCGTGGACCTTGATTCCACGGAACCCCTGCAGGACACCTCTCCCACGCCCGAGGAGGAGGTGGAGGGAGAGGAGGAGAGGCGCGAGATCCGCGCCCTGTTGAGCACCCTCCCGGAGGAGCGCCAGCAGGCCCTTATCCTGCGCTACGCGGAGGGGATGAAGCACAAGGAGATCGGGGAAGTGATGGGCAAGAGCACCGGGGCGGTCAAGGTGCTCATCCACCGCTCCCTTATAAGCCTGCACCGCGGCCTTTCCGAAAAGGAGGATGGGCGATGAAAGATATGGAGAGCAGCGGGACGCAAAAGAGCGCCAGGGGCAGGCGCTACCGGGATACCGTGAACGCGCTCAGGAGCGCGCTCCAGCCCCTGGAGCCGGGGCCGGAATTCTCCCGGCACCTGGAGGAACTCTGCGAGAGCATGGGTGCCCGGGAACTCTTCGACAGCGAGAGCGTCGGAGGGGAGGATAGCCACAGGCGGATCATAATCGACGTGGCCATATTCTCCGCGCTTCCTTTCGTGGGGGTGGCGGCATATGCTATAAGGAGGCATATGCTGCAGAGAAGGGCACTGCCCGTAGGCGTGTAGACGGACGGTCGTGTCAGCGAGGGAACATGGACCGTAAAGAGGTTTTCGCATTGGTAAGGGCAGCCCTGGCGGAAGCGCTGGAGCTGCCGGAGGAAGAGATCAAAGAGGGATCGCTCTTCGAGGATGACCTGGAGGCCGATTCCCTGGACCTGGTGGAGCTGCTGCTGGAGATGGAGCAGCGCTTCGGATTCAAGGTGTCTGACGAGGACGCGGCGGAGATAGAGACCGTAGGGGACGCGGTGGACCTTATCCTGCGCAAAGCCGCTGCATGAGCAGATGAACCAGGTAGAATAATGAGAGTTGGCATCCCGGGCGGGTTGCTCTATTACCGCTATGGCCGTTTGTGGAATTCTTTCCTGCGCGCCCTGGGGGCGGAGGTGGTGGAGTCGGGGGAGACCACCCGCTCTATCCTTACCTCGGGTGTGAGCAAGGCGGAGAACGAGAGCTGCCTGCCGGTCAAGGTCTTTTACGGGCACGTCCTGGCGCTAAAAGGTGAAGTAGACGCCCTGTTCGTGCCTCGACTGGTGAGCGTGAAGAAGCGGACCCACACCTGCCCCAAGATGCTGGGGCTCCCGGACCTGGCGCGGGTGGCGGTGGGGGACGCTGTCCCGGTCATCTCTCCGACCATAGACTTCCAGTCGGGGTTGTGGCACAACTACCGCGCCGTCTACGCCCTGGGAAGGCTGTTCACCGTGGACCCCCTGCGCATAATCGGGGCGGGAGTGACCGCCTGGCGGGAGCACCGCCTCTACCTGGAGCGGCTGACCCTGGGCCTTGACCACAAGGGAGCGCTGCGTGGAGAGGCGGACCGCCTGCTGTGCGAGGGGCGCGAGTTGCGCGTCGGGGTCATCGGCCACCATTACAACGTCTACGACACCTTTACCACCATGTCCCTGCTCGAGCGTCTTGGGTCCATGGGCGTTGACGTGGTCACCGCGGACATGGTGCCGGAGAAGCTCCGCGACGAGGAATGCAAACGCCTGCCCAAGGATATCTACTGGAGCTACGAGCAGGAGATAGCGGGGGCGATACTCGCCTGCACCAGGCACCGGCTGGTGGACGGCATCATCTTCATGATCTCCTTTCCCTGCGGGCCCGATTCCATCATCCGCGTCCTCTGCGAGCAGGAGAACAAGGCCATGGGAGGAGTGCCCATGCTCACCCTGATCATGGACGAACATACCGGGGAAGGAGGCTTCCTCACCCGCATCGAGGCCTTCGTGGACATGCTGCGACGCAAGAAGAGCCAGTCTGAGGAGGCGTGGGAGGCGGTGGCGGTATGAAGATAAGCTGGCCGCACATGGGCAGCCTGGAGTTCGTCATGGGCAGCCTCTTCGAGGAGATGGGGGTGGACTATGTACTGCCGCCCCCCAATTCGCAGCGCACCCTCGAGCTGGGAGCCCGCCACGGACCGGAGTTCGCCTGTTTCCCCCTCAAGACCACCCTGGGCAACTTCATCGAGGCCATCGAGAACGGGGCGGACACCCTGATCATGGTGGCCGGGCGCGGCCCCTGCCGTTTCGGGTTCTATGCCGAGACCCAGCGCCGTATCCTCGAGGAAGCCGGCTACGAGTTCACCATGGTCCCCCTGGAGTTCGAACTCTCCCGCATACCGGCGACCATCCGCAACCTCAACCGCCTGAAGCAGGGCAGGTCCTGGGCTTCGCTCTACCGCGCCTTCAAGTTCGCCCTCACCAAGGCCCACCTCATCGACCGCCTGGAGCGCCAGGCGCTGCACCAGCGCTACCTGGACCGCGACCGGGGGGCGACCACCGCGGCCCTCAAGCGCTGCTACGAGATGGTGTGGGACACGGACTCCTACGCCTCCCTCGCCGGGGTGGAGGAGGAGGGGTTCGCGTTACTGCAGTCCGTCCCACGGGTGGAGCGGGAGGAGATCAAGATCGGCATCGTAGGCGAGTTCTACCTGGTGCTGGAGCCCTTCTTCAACCTCAACGTGGAGGAACAGCTGGGCGACCTGGGGGCCTTCGTCGAGCGCAACATCTACCTCACCGACTGGCTGCGTCCCTCCGGCGAGAGGCCGGTGCTGGGGCACCACGAGCACGGGTCCGAGCGCCTGGCCGCGCCCTACCTCACCCACAAGGTGGGGGGGGAAGGCATGTTCACGGTGGGGGATACCGTCCTCTATAACGACCTAGGGTTTGACGGCGTGGTGCAGCTCATGCCCTTCACCTGCATGCCCGAGACCATCGCCAAGAGCATCCTGCCCCAGGTCTCGCGCGACCTGGGCATACCGGTCCTCTCCCTGGTCATAGACGAGATGACCGGCCGCGCGGGCGTCGCCACCCGCCTGGAGGCCTTCACCGACCTGGCGCGATTCCGCCGCCGCGCGGATGGACGAGAAACGCGCCTGGCCCTGCAGCCTGTCTAGGCCCGCCCACCTTCATCACCCGGTACCGCGCCATGACCCGTGCCGCCGCCGCGGTTTGCAGTCACGGCTGAAAGGAGCGCCCGCTCGGCGGCGGCGAGGTCGCCCGCATCCGGGTCCTCGACCAGCATCACGCCGTTCTCCTCCAGGACGTATCCCGCCCCCCTGCCGTGCAATGAATCCCTGGTGAACAGGGCATCCACGCCGCGCAGGGAGAGGAACGCCGCCGTTTTCACCCCCCCGCCCCCGGGATCATCGGCATAGGGGTTGAGGGTTACATCGCGCGACAGGACCCCTTTGTCCCCCTCATCCAGCTCGAGGAGGGCAAAGGACACCGCGTCCTCGAGGCGCCCGGCGATGGTCACACCGTCGTCCAGCAAGGGCACGGCGCAGAGGGCTCGCCCCTCCATCTCCGCGACGAACTCCACCTGTACGCGGTCAACCTTCTCGACGGCCTCCTCGACCGCCTCCCTGACCCGGGCCGAGACCTCGCCTGTCGCACGGAGATCGTAGGAGGTGGGCACCACCGAGACGGTCAGGAAGCGATAGCTGCCCGAGTTGCGCCCCAGCACATCGTACACTTCCCTTACCCCCGGGGTCGCTTGTGCCGCCTCCCGCGCCAGCTCCAGCACGTCTTTCTCCACCGAGACGTCCAGAAGTACCC
Source organism: Actinomycetota bacterium (assembly GCA_040757835.1). Classification (NCBI taxonomy): domain Bacteria; kingdom Bacillati; phylum Actinomycetota; species Actinomycetota bacterium. The sequence continues at coordinate 137,954 of JBFLWJ010000003.1, read as the reverse complement.
TCAAGCCCTCCAGGCCTACCTGGATCCCTTCCCAAGCCAGATAGAGCGCCACCACCAGGCCGGCGACAGCGTCCATATCCGGCACTCCCAGCGCCTCCAGGCTAACCCCGACCATCACCGCGGTCCCGGATATCACGTCTCCCCACGAGCGCTCCGCGTCCGCCACCAGGCTGGGCGAGTTCTCTTCCCTGCCTATGCGGCGCTTGTATCTCGCCACCAACAGGGTCACCGCCGTAGATGCCGCCATGACCAGGAGTACCAGCCAGACCGACTCTAATTCCTCACCGCTGCGGAAGATCTTGTCGATGGATTCGCGGATCAGCTCATACGATGTGAACAGTATCATCAACCCGATGAGCACCGAGATAAGGTTTTCGAGCTTGTACAGGCCGGCAGGGAAGCTGCGCGTATGGTGCTCCGAGAGGCGCAGGCCCGCAAAGACCGCGGCGGACGCAAAGACATCCACGGTGGAGTCTATACCCATGGCGATGATGGCCACGCTGCCCGACACTGACCCGGCTGCGAGCATCGCCGCGGCCATTCCGGCCGAGGCCAGGCTGGAGACCAGCGCCGCTTTTTCGGTCTTGCGCATGCTATCCACCGCCCTCCCGCGCGGCCAGGGAAAAGCGCTCGAGCGCCTCCTTCTCGGCGTCGTCCAGGGTCATCGCCGCGGTGAGCCGGAAGGTCTCCACGCCGTATACCGAGAGGACGTCCCGGGCCTCGCGCATGGCCGTCTCCTGCCCGTTACATGGCATGGAAGCTCTGTCCGCGGCCGGCGCTTCCCCGGGCCGCCCGCCGCCCTCGAGCAGAACGTCGACCCCCTGCATGCCGACGAACGCCGCCAGGCGTATCTCTCTGCCCGGCATGTCCTTCTCGTGGGGGATGGCGAGGGTCCGCCTCGCAGCCACCCTGTCGCCGCCCGGGTCGATGGCCAGGATGGCCAGCCTCTTCGCCTTCCACAGGTCAGCGGCCAGGCTTGTCCCCGAGTCCGCGAGTGGAACGGCGCATATGCGGCTGCGAGTGGTCTCGGGCGAGAACTCCACCGTGATATGGTCGACGTTCTCGACCTCTTCGCGGATCCTCTCCTCCAACTCCCGCGAGACCGCGTTCGCTTCCCTCAGGTCGTGGGTAGCCACGGCGAGGTCCAGGTCGATAAAGCGGAAGCTGCCGGAGTTCCTCCCCTCCACCTCGTACACCTCGCTTATGCGGCCGTCGCCTTCGGCGATGGACCTCACCTTCTCCAGGACCTCTTTTTCCACCGAGGCGTCCAGGAGGACTTTCAGGCCGTCAAGGGCTATTGACACGCCGAACCAGGCCAGCAGGGCCACCACCAGCAAGGCGACCACGGCGCCCATGTCCGGGACGCCGGCCTCCTCCATGCCCAATCCGAGCACCAGGAGCAGGCAGGCGCACATGCTGCCCAGGGAATGGCGGGCTTCCGCCTTGAGGGAGGGGGAGTTCTCCCCCTTCCCGACATGCCATTTATACCAGGCCAGCATCCCGGCGAGCATTGCGCAGATAACCAGGATCATGATGGGGATCCATACATCGGAGATGGCTTCAGACTCCGGCCCGATGAGCTCCACGGCTTCCTTGGCCACCTCGTATGCGCCGAAGAGGATGAGAAGGCCCACGATGACGCCGACCAGGTTCTCCAGTTTATAGAGGCCGAGGGGGAAATCGGCACTGCGGCGCCGGGATAGCCTGAGGCCCAGGAAGACCAGAAAACAGGCGGCCGCCCTGACCACGGTATGAATGCCGCCGGCGAACATAGCCACGCTCTTCACCAGCAACACCGCGCTGAGAACCATCGCTATCGCGAGCAGGATATAGACCACGGCCGCGACGATCGCGGCCCTTTCCGTCCTCCGCATGTGGCTCCCTGCCGTCCGTGCCCTCCGAGGGCTTATGGTGAATCCGTCCTATGGTTCTGTCGGCCTGTATTCCACGCGGGTTGAGGACATGCGGGCACACGGTTGGAGGTCAGTGGCCGAGGAGGGCCTCCAGGGCCGTCTTGTTGTTCATGCTGGTGATAGCCAGGACCTTGTCCCCCTTCTGGAGCACCATATCCGCGGTGGGGATGCGCATGGCGTCCTCCCTGACCACGGTGACGATGAGGGTCTCCGGGGGCAGAGCCAGCTCGGAGAGGGCGTGGTTCACGGCGCGGCTGTCCGCGGGCACGGTTATCTCCACCAGCGCTATATCGCCGGACTGCAGCTTCATGACCGTGATCATCTCCCCCAGGGAGGTCTCCTCCTCCACGATGGTGGCGATGATATCGGGAGCGCTCACCTCCACGTCCACGCCGAACTCCTTGTTGTAGAGCCATCGGTTCCTGGGGTTGTTGACCCTGGCGATGATGCGCGGCACCTCGTATTCGAATTTTGCGAGGTAGGATACCACCAGGTTATCCTCGTCGTCCCCGGTGACCGCCAGCACGATGTCGGCATCGCTCACCCCGGCGAACTCCAGCACCCAGGGTTCGCAACCGTCCTCGTTGACGATGCGCGCGGACTTGTGCCTCTCGGCGAGGGAGGCTACCTTGTCGGGCTCCTTTTCCACCAGGGTCACCTGGTTCTTCTGCGAGAGGACGTCGGCCAGGAACGACCCGACCATCCCGCCTCCCACGATCAAAGCCTTCATGTTCTTAACCTCCCTGGCTTTCTAGTCCATGAAGAACATCTTCTTGAACTTGGGGATACTGGACCTCAGCACCAGCGCGTTGATGATATCGCCCTTCATCAGGGTGGTGCCGGACACGGGGATGAACGCACCGCCCTCCCTCTCGATGGTGACGATATGGACCTCGCCGGAGATCTTGAACTCCCGCACCATCCTGCCTTCGAGCATGGCGGGCAGTTCGAACTCGATGAGCTCGACTTCGCCGCTCCCGAAGGTGTCGCGGGAATACGACTGCTTGAGGAAGATGAGGTCGGATATCTTGCTGGTCGCCCAGGCTACGGGCGCTACGGTGGGGACGCCGGAACGGCGGTAGATCTGCGCACGGCGCGGGTCGTAGATGCGTGCCAGCACCTTGGGCACGCGGTAGTGGTCTTTAGCGATCTTGCAGGAGACGAAGTTGGAGTTGTCACCGCTGCTCACGGCCACGAAGACGTCGGCGCGCTGGATGCCCGCTTTCTCCATGGCTTCGGAGTCGAATCCGATCCCCTCCACCTTGATACCCTTGAAGTCCACGTCCAGCAGGTGGAAAGCCCTCGGGTCCTTATCGATGACTCCGACGCTGTGCCCCTGCCGCTCCAGCCGCCGCGCCAGGCGGGACCCGACCCTGCCGCATCCCATGATCACCACGTGCATAACGCATCATCTCCCTATAAGCTCGAGCAACCGCATCGCCCGGACAGATAGCCCATATCAAGCCGCCTCCCCCAATGATACATCAACGGTGGTGCCGCCCTTTCCCGCCTCGTAACGCCGCATGATCGCTTTTCTGATCTCGTCGGCGACAAGGCAGGCCGGCGCGCATGCGTACATGAACAGCCATACCCATCCACTCACCGGCTCGAACCCGAAGAAATTCGGGAACGGCGGCACGTACACGAAGACCAGGAGGATGATGACCTCGGACAGGATGCCCCACAGGTAGAAGGTATTGGAGAAAAAGCCAACCTTGAATATGGATTCCCGCTCGGTCCGGCACGCAAAGCCGTTGCCTATCTGGGTGGTGACGATGGTATGGTGGCACGCGGTGGTGGCCATTACGTAGACGCTGCCGCTGACGGCCATGGCGGATATTCCCATGGCCGGCCGCCATCCCTCCAGCAGGTAGACGAAGAAGAAAGCCGCGAGGCTCAGGATCCCTTCGATCATGCCCAGAAAGCCGTATGCACGTGCCAGCAGGTTCGTGTTCAACAGTCTCTCGTCGCGAGGCCGCGGGGGCTTGGCCATTATCCCCGGCTCCGGTTTTTCGGTGCCGAGGGCCAGGGCGGGGAGCAGGTCGGTGCCCAGGTCCACGGCGAGGATCTGCATGACGGTGAGGGGGAGGGGTACCTTGAAGATGACGAAGACGAGGAAGGGGAGTATCTCCGGGATGTTGCTGGCCAGGATGTAGGTGACGAAACGCCGGATATTGGTGTAGACGGCACGGCCCTCCTCGATGGCGTTGACGATGGAGGCGAAGTTGTCGTCGGTGAGGATCATCTCCGCCGCGTCCTTGGCCACGTCGGTGCCGGTGATGCCCATGGCCACGCCGATGTCCGCCGCCTTGAGGGCGGGGGCGTCGTTGACCCCGTCCCCGGTCATGGCCACTATCTCGTCCTGGCTCTTCAGGACCAGGGCTACCCGCATCTTGTGCTCCGGCGACACGCGGGCGAAGATGACCTCCGGCTCCTTGAGGACGGCACCCAGCTCCTCGTCGCTCATCTCGTCGATGTCCAGGCCGGTGATCACCCGCGCGTCCCTGCCGCGCACCAGCCCGATGCGCCGGGCGATGGACTCCGCGGTGACCCCGTAGTCCCCGGTGATCATGATCACCTTGATGCCGGCGGTGCGGCATTCGTCGATGGCCTTCTCGACCTCCGGCCGAGGGGGATCCAGCATGCCCGCCAGGCCGACGAAGACGAGGTCCCGCTCGACCTCATCCATCTCGTAGTGCTTCTGCACCGGCAGGTCGTCGCGGTAGGCGAAGCCGATGACCCGTAAAGCCTGCAGGGCGTATTCGTCGTTCATGTCCGCGACTCTCTTGCGGTCCTCGTCGGTTATTTCGCGGATGCCGGTGGGTTCCCACAACTTGGTGCATAAAGCCAGCACCTCCATGGGCGCGCCCTTGACCAGTGCCTCCATGCCCGACACCACCGTATGCACCGTGGTCATGCGCTTGCGCCGCGAATCGAAGGGGATCTCGTAATAACGGGGCTGGAGCTTCAGTTCGGTCTCGTAGTTGTAGTTGAACTTCCATGCCGAGACCAGCAGCGCCGCCTCGGTGGGGTCGCCCAGGATGCTCCAGGATTCCTCGTCCTCGCCCGGCGGCATCAGGCGCGCGTTGTTACAGAAACTGGCGATGCGCAGCAGTTTGAGCAGGCTCTGGCCATCCTCGTCGTCGAGGGGCTTACCGTCCCGGGTGAACTCGCCCGTCGGGGTGTAACCAACGCCTTCGACCCGGACCTTTCGTCCAGCGACCCAGATCTCGCGCACGGTCATCTCGTTGGTGGTCAGGGTTCCCGTCTTGTCGGTGCAGATGACGGTGGTGCAACCCAGGGTCTCCACCGAGGACAGCTTCTTGATCAGGGCGTTACGGCTGGCCATGCGTTGCGTGCCCATGGCCAGGGCCAGGGTCACGGTGGGCAACAGGCCCTCGGGCACGTTGGCGACGATGATACCGATGCCGAACATGAGGGATTTGCTCCCCCCCATCTTCATCACGAAGGCGCCCAGACAGAAGAACAACACCCCCAGGCTGACCGCGATGATGGAGAGGATCTTGATGACCTTGCTCATCTCCTTCTGCAGGGGGCTGGGCGCCTCCTTCACCTCCTGGGTAAGGGTGGCGATCTTGCCCAGCTCCGTGTTCATGCCCGTGGCATAGACCACCGCCCTGCCGCTCCCCGCCACCACGCTGGTGCCGGCGAAGATGAGATTGGGAAGGTCGGCCAGGCCGGCCTTTCCTCCCCCCAGGGCCTCCGAGATCCTTATCTGGGGCTCGGATTCCCCGGTGAGGGCGGAGTTGTTGACCCGCATCTCTCTTGCTTCTATAAGGCGGGCGTCGGCGCTGATGCTGTTTCCCGCCTCCAGGAGCACGAGTTCTCCCGGCACCAGCTCCTCGGCGTCTACCTCCTGCTCCACACCGCCCCTCACCACCCTGGCTCTTCTGGGCAGGATCTTCTGCAGGCTCTCGATGGCCCGCTCCGCTTTGAATTCCTGCCAGAAGGTGAAGATGCCGTTGATGACGATCACGGCTATGCAGGCGATACCGAGTTCCGGCATATCGGCAATGAAGGAGAGGACCGCCGCGAACCAGAGCATGATGGCGAAGAAGTGGGTGAAGTTAACAAGCAGCTTGCGCCAGAGGGGAGTACCGCGCTTCTTCTCGATCTCGTTGCGGCCCTCCTGCTCCAGGCGCCGCGCGGCTTCCGCAGGGGCAAGCCCTTCCGGGTTGGAGGCAAGAAGCTCGAATACCTGCGCTTCAGGGACCGTATATATCTTGCTATCCAATGGCCGTCCTCAGGTCATAGAACCACGGTCGATCCTATCTACAATAATCCATCCCCGCGGGCAAGGAAAGGGTGGGATGCGGCGAAGCCATCGCCTCGCTTCAGGCCTGCCGTGAACCGCCGGTCTTTTCTTTCTGAAACCCCCGCTACAAACCCGCTACAAACCCGTTGACACGGCGATGTCATAGGAGTAATACGGGATATTATAGAGCGAGGATCAAAGCGGGGGCATCCCGGGAAAGCCGATCACGATGCGCGTCATCATCACGGGTTGCGGCAGGGTAGGGTCGCAACTGGCCCAGTTTTTCGCCTACGAAAGCCATGACGTGGTCGTCATCGACAGGGACGAGGGCTCCTTCGCGCGCCTGGGCGGGACCTTCAACGGCGTCACCCTCACCGGCGTCGCCTTCGACGAGGGACTGCTCAAAGAGGCGGGCATCGAGAGGGCGGGGGCCGTCGCCGCCGTCACCAACTTCGACAACACCAACCTCATGGTCGCGGAGATAGCCCGGCGTATATACGGCGTGCCCGCGGTGGCGCGCCTCTACAATCCGGAAAAACGTTATATATTCAACCGTCTTGGCGTCGACCACGTCTGCGGCACCGCGCTGGTGGCGCAGGCGGTCATGGGCAAACTCCTGCAGCACGACCTCATCATGCGCCAGGAGCGCCTGGACGCGGGCATCAGGGTGGTGGAGTTCTCAATCCCCCCCGAGACCGGAGAGGTCTTCGCCGGTAACTTTGAGGACGGTGCCTCCACGCGCATCCTTTCCCTGGCGCGGGCGGGCACGCAGATCCGGTGGGACCGCGACACCGCACTCAGGGGGGGAGACCGCCTGGTCCTGGCCGCCAGGCGCGAGGCATGGAGTGACGTGGAGGTAGGATGGACGGGATTTCGTCCGGGCAAAGGCCGCAAGGGGGCGTCGTTCCTGTGGGGGGTGCGGCAGAGGCGGGAGAAGAGGAGATCGAAAGCGGTAATAGCAGGTTGCGGCCGTGTAGGGGCTCAGCTCGCCGAGATGCTCTCGCTGGACGGTCACGAGGTCACGGTCATCGACAGGGACGCCGCCTCCTTCCAGAGGCTGTTCAAGATGTTCCCCGGCCGGGCCGTGGAGGGGATGTCCTTCGATATAGATACGCTGAGGGAGGCGGGCATCGAGGAGGCGGACGCCTTCGCGGCGGTGACCAACTACGACAACGCCAACCTCATGAGCGCCGAGGTTGCGAGAGAGGTCTTCGGGGTGCCACGGGTGGTATCCCGCATCTACAACCCGGACAAACAGGAGACCTACCGGGCCCTGGGGCTGGACTATGTGGTGGGAACGGAACTCATCGCACGAACCGTCATGGAGATGGTCCTCGTCCCCCTGGTCCGCCACCGGGGGACCTGCTGTGATGGCAGCCTGAGCCTGGTCGAGTTCGACTGCCCCCCAAGATGGGCGGGGCGCACCATGGCCTGGTGCGAGAAGGTGTCGCCCCTCTGGATAGCGTACCTGGTGAGGGAGGGAGAGGCCGTGCTGCCGGGTCCAGACACCATCCTGGAGGCGGGGGACGAGATCACCGCCCTTGCACGGGAGGGCGCAGCGCGGAGGCTTGAGAGGTATCTCAGAGACCGGGGGAGGAGGTGAGGGCGTATCTACATCGTGATCAGCGGCGGCGGCAGAGTGGGGAGCTACCTCGCCGGCAAGCTGGCCTCAAGGGGTCATGCGGTCGCGGTGATCGAGAAGGACGGAGCGGCATGCCGGGAGCTGGCCACCTCCCTTGATGCCATCATCCTCCACGGCGATGCCTGCAACTGGCGCTACCAGGAAGAAGCACAGACGGGGCGGGCTGACGTATTCGCCGCCGTCACGGGTGATGACGACGACAACCTGGTAGCCTGCCAGCTCGCCCGCACCCATTTCAAGGTACCCCGCCTGGTGGCCAGGGTGAACAACCCCAAGAACGAGGAGATATTCGGGTTGATGGGCATAGACGCCGTCTCCAGCACCTCCGTCATCGCGGGGCTGATAGAGGGACTGACCGAAGCGGGCGACATCACTACTCTGCGCACTCTACACAAGGGGAAGGTGGCCATGGTGGAGCTGGATATGCCAACGGAGGGTGGCGAAGCGTGCGGCTGCGTCATAGAAGAACTCAAGCTTCCCCCCGGTTGTGTCCTCGTCTCCATCTCGCGGGGCGAGGAGGTCATCATCCCCCGGGGAGGGGACCGCCTGCAGGCGGGGGACGTGGTGATCGCGCTCACCTTCGTGGACCAGGAGGAAGAGCTGCGCCGGGCGCTCCTGGGGAAAAGGGGCGCCGTACGGGGAGAGAGGGGAGAAACATGAGGGGAGATGACATGCGCGGAGGGGGTGCAGGAGAAAGCCGCTGGCGCCGCTGGGCAGGCTACGCGCTGGGCATGTTCATCGAGGCGGCCGCCGTGGGGGCGATCTCCCTGGCGGCACTGGGGCTGATGTTCCTCGTAAAGGCGCTGGTGACATGATCCTCAGGCCGGGACGGGAAGACGTCAAGCTCATCGGCTGGGGCATCGGGCGCGTCATCCTGGGCGTGGGGCTGATCATGACCATCCCCCTCGCGGTATCCATCATGGCCACGGAGTGGGAGACCGTCCTCGACTTCCTGGTGGGCATGCTCGCCTGTGTCACCTTCTGGCTGGTCATGGAGCTGACCTGCAGGAGCGAACGGGACCTGGGGTGGTTCCACGGCCTCATCATCGCCTCGGGGGGCTGGCTGGTGGCCATGGTATTCGGGGCCATACCGCACTTCCTCTCCGGGCATTTCAAATCGTTCCTGGACGCGTGTTTCGACCTCATGAGCGGCTACACCACCACCGGGCTCTTCCTCATGCAGGACCTGGACCATGCCTCCCACGGCCTCAACATGTGGAGGCACCTGCTCACCTACGCCGGAGGGCAGGGGATCATCGTCATCGCCCTCACCTTCCTCTTCGCGGGCACGGCGGGCGCCTTCAAGATCTACGTCAGCGAGGGCAAGGAGGAGAAACTGCTGCCCAACGTCCTGGGCACGGCGCGGGCCATCTGGATGATCAGCCTCACCTACCTGGTGGTGGGGAGCCTCTTCCTCTGGGCCTCCCTGCTCGAGGAGGGCATGCCGTTGGCGAGGGGCGGGCTGCACGCGGTGTGGCTGTTCATGGGCGCCTGGTCCACCGGGGGGTTCGCCCCCCAGAGCCTCAACCTCCTCTACTACCACAGCCTCCTGATCGAGCTGGTGACCCTGGTCATCTTCGTCATCGGGTCCTTCAACTTCGCCCTGCACTACGCGGTATGGACCGGGGACCACCGGGAGGTCTACCGCAACGTAGAGACGAGGTCGTTCACCACCACCGTCCTGCTGGGGACGTTCATGCTCTCCATCGGCTTCGGCAAGTTCGGGCTCTTCGGAAGCCTGGGGGAGTTCTTCCGCAAGGGCTTCTACAACCTGGCCTCCGCCCACACCACCACGGGGAACAGCACCATCTACGCCGTCTCCTTCTGGAAGGACTTCGGTTTCATCGCCATGTGGGCCGTGATCCTGACCATGGCCATCGGCGCCAGCGCCTGCTCCACCGGCGGCGGCTTCAAGGGATTGCGCATGGGCATCGTCTTCCGCTTCCTGCGGGGGGAGGTTCGCAGGCTGGCTTCCCCGGAGTCGGCCGTGGTGGCGGAGAAGATCCACCATATCCACGACACCTGGCTGGACGATGCCATGGTCAAGGGGGCCATGTTCATCATCATCTGCTACGTGGTCATCTATGCCCTGGGGGGGATGCTGGGCGTGCTCTACGGTTTCGATCCCAACGTGGCCATCTTCGATGCCGTCTCGGCGGGGAGCAACACCGGACTCTCGGCCGGGCTCACGTCACCGCTCATGCCCGCGGCGATGAAGGTCTATTACATCTTCGCCATGTGGGCGGGGCGCCTGGAGTTCATGTCCATCATCGCTCTCTTCGCCTTCGGGGGAGCGCTGCTGCGGGGCCGCGGGACCGCGAGGAAGGTGAGAGGATGAGACGCTTGAGCACGGCCGCATGCGTCATCGCCGCCATCGCGGTCCTTCTGGCCACCTGGGGCGGGTACGCCATGGCCGCGGAGGAGGTGACCACCGAGGAACTCATCAACGACATGCCCGCGTATGACGGCAAGGAGGTCACCATCACCGGGGAAGCCATAGGGGACGTCATGTTGCGGGACGGCTATGGCTGGGTGACGGTGAACGACGACATCTATGCCACGCGCAGCATAGAGGAAGGCGGCGAGCTGTCCGGGTATTCGAATATCGGGATCGCGGTATGGGCGTCAAGGGGCGATCTGGAGCAGATCGAGGTACTGGGAGGATATAAAAACAAGGGCGACCGGGTGAGCGTGACGGGTGTGTTCAACCGCGCCTGCCCGGAGCACGGCGGGGATACCGATATCCACGCCACCTCGCTGCAGGTGCTGGAGCAGGGATACCCGTTCTCCCATCCCTTCGCATGGTGGAAGCTGGTCCTGGTCCTGGCCCTGGCGGCAGCCGCGCTCGTCCTCGGGAGCATATGGAGGAAAAGGGTGATCTCGTCACTGAGCCCGGCCAGGAGGAGATGACCGTGGAAGCCGGGCGGAATCAGGTCGGGCCGTAAGGCATGAGGGAAGGTGGGTGAGCGGCCATCAGGATAGTGATCATGGGCGGCGGCAAGGTAGGTTCGTTCCTGGCGCGGGACCTTATTGCCAGGGGGCGGCGCGTGGCGGTGATCGAACGCAGCCGCGAGACCGGGGAGCGCCTGGCGGTGGAAACGGAGGCCGCGGTGGTCCTCGGCGACGGCTGCGACCTGCGCTACCTGGAGGAGGCGGACGTGGGAGATGCGGGGGTCTTCGCGGCGGTCACCGGGGACGACGACGACAACCTCGTCGCCTGCCAACTGGTCAAGACTTACTTCCGCGTTCCCCATGTGGTGGCGAGGATCAACAACCCCCGCAACGAAGGCGTTTTCAGGAAGCTCGGGGTGGAGGGCATATCGTCGACCTCGGTCATCGCCCAGGTCATCGAGGAGCAGACCACGGCGGGGGAGGTCGTCGACCTGTATACCCTGAAGAAGGGCAGGCTGGTGGTGGTGGAACTGAGCCTGCCGGATGACCGCTGCCGCTGTTGCGGAAGGCCACTGCGCGACCTGGGGCTGCCCCGGGGCAGCATCCTGGTATCCGTCATCCGGGGGGACGACGTCATCATCCCCAGGGGTGATACCACCCTCGAGCCGGGCGACACCATCATCGCCGTGACCTCGCCGGACAAGGAGGCGGAACTGAGGCGTGCCCTGGTCGGATGATCCTCTCCGGCATGGCTACAATGTCCCGCCACACGTGATATAATGGCGCAGATTCAACATTCCTGACCGTCCGGAGCCTTGCCCGGGGCAAGGCCCGGATCTCGCACCACTATCCGCAACACCTGAAGAGCATCGTGGAGTCCGGGAAGATGTTCCCACGGCAAGGGCACGTGTGGCAGGGAGGGCTGCGCCGCTTGCGGTGGCGCGAAGCGGAATAAGGGGCGGAAAGCCATACCCCGGTTTCGCCACCTTCCGACCTTGAAAAGTGATCGAGGAAAACATATTATTAGGAAAAGCTAAAATAAAATTTCAGAGTCCGAAATATGGTTTTTTAGGTTATAAAACGGCTACGGGAAATGAACATCGGTGGCGGGCCCGGGGCCTGGGACGACGGGAGAGGATGTCGCCGGAGCGCGGTCTTGATGCGGGAGGAAAGACGGACATGACTACCATGGCGGAAAAGCTGGGCATGGTCAGGGAGACCGAGAAAAAGGCGGAACAGGTCGTCGATTACTACCGCAGGATGGCGGAGGAGACCATCGCCGCCGCCCGGGACGGGGCCGAGAAAGCCAGGATCGAGGCGGAGGAGAGGGCCCGGGAGGAGGGCGAGCAGGAGATGCGCGAGATCATCGAACACGCCAGGGCAGAGGCCGAGGAACTCCGGGTGGAATACATGTACGACAGGATGAGGCTGCTGGCGGTTGTGGTGGAGAAGCGTAAAGAAGCGGTGGCTTTCTTGGTAGAGAAACTGGAGAAGGGCGAGTAGAGACGCGGAAGCAGGGGTAGGGTATGCCCATTGCGAGGATGGCCAAGGTCTCCGTTCTGGCCCCGCGCGACATGCGGGAAGAGCTGCTGGACCAGTTGCACCGCATGGGGACCGTCCACGTCGTCGACGTCGCCGCGGCCGCCGCGGATGACGAGGAGCTGAAGCCCCTTCACGACCCCTTCGAGCCCGAGACCAGGCTCCTGCGACTCACCCTGGCCAAGTGCGACTTCATCATCGACCTGCTCACAAGGTTCGAGGGGAAGAAGAAGGGGATGATCTCCGGTATCCTCGCTCCGAGGGTCCATCTCACCTACGAGGAATTCACGGAGGCCGAGAGGGAGATCGACCTGGAGGGCGTATACCGCGAGCTGGAAGACCTCGACATACGCTTCAGGCATACCGAGAGCACCATCGCCGAACTGCAGGAGGACCTGAAGGCGATGGCCCCCTGGAGCGGCCTGGATTGTCCCCTGGGCGCGATGGGCGCGGCCAACTCCATCGCTTACAGGCTGGTGATCGCGGACGAGGGAGCCATCGCCGGCTGGGAGAGCGAGCTGGAGGAGCGCTGCCCGTACACTGCCTTGCAGGAGGTCAACCACGATAAGACAGGGATCTACCTGGCGATCATCGTCCACGCGGACAACCTCGCGGAACTCGACGCCCTGCTGGCGGAGCGCGGCATGGAGCAGGTGCAGTTCACCGGCAAGACCGGGACCGTCGCGGAGGAGACAGCGGGCGCGAAGGAGAGGCTGAAGCAGGAGGAGGAGAGCAGGGCGGCGGTGGAGGCGGAGATCAAGGGGAGGCTGCCGATCATGCCCAGGGTCATGGCCCTGAGCGACTTCCTCTATAACCGCCTCGTGAAGGAGGAGACGAAGGGGAAGCTCCTGCACACGCGGAGCGTGGTGGCCCTGGAGGGATGGGTGGAGGAGAGCAGGGTCGAGGAGGTGCGGCAGGGGCTTGTATGGCTGGGGCAGAAGGCGGACGTGGAGTTCGCCGCCCCCGAAGAAGACGACATACCGCCCACCCTCATGGTCAACCGCCGCCGCATCCAGCCGGCGGAGAACCTCATCAACCTCTTCGGCATCCCCAACCACGAGGAGACCGACCCTACGCCCTTCGTCGCCCCCTTCTTCATCCTCTTCTTCGCCATGTGCATCGGCGACCTGGGATACGGTCTCATCCTGGCCTTCGCCTTCTGGCTGGCCATGAAAAAACTCGACCTGTCCCGGACCACCAAGAGCTTCCTTCGCCTCTTCTTCTACTGCGGCCTCGCGACCATCGTGGTCGGCGTGTTCACGCGCGGCTATTTCGGGATCGACGGCGAGGTGCTGCCGGGGTTCCTCAAGTTCCCGGGGACCATCGACATCATCAAGAATCCCAAGCCGCTGATGCTCATCTGCGTGGCCCTGGGCCTGATCCACATCTCCGTGGGAATGGCCATCGAGATGTGGGACAACGCCCGCAACAACTCGTGGTGGCTGGGCTTCTGCGAGCAGGGCACCACGCTGCTGCTGTGGTTCGGGATCGCGGTTCTCGGCGTGGGGATGGCCGCCGGCGTGGGACCGATCAAGACCGGGGGCCTGTACGTGATGCTGGCGGGAGCGGTGGGGATCGTCTTCCTCTCCAACATCTCCAGCAAGTCGCTGGCCGGCAAGTTCTTCGGCGGGCTCTTCAACCTCTACGGCCTCTTCGGGGGGACCATCGGCGACGTGGCCTCGTACCTCAGGCTCTACGCCCTGGGCCTGGCCACCGTGGCCATCGGCTTCGTGGTCAACCTCATGGCCGGGATGGTCCTGGGCGTGCCCGTCCTGGGCATCCTCTTCATGCTCGTGGTCCTTCTCGGCGGGCACGTCTTCAACCTGCTCGTCAACTTCCTGGGCGCCTTCGTGCACCCCCTGAGGCTGCAGTACGTCGAGTTCTTCGGCAAGTTCTACGAGGACGGCGGCGAGCCCTTCGCTCCCCTCGCTCTGGAAACGCGCAAGACGGTCGTGGACGAGGAATAGAGGAGGTTAAGCATGGTCGAGACTTTTGGCGGACTGTCCGGCTTGCACTGGGCGCTGCTGGGCGCGGCGGTGGCGGTGATCGGGGGGGGCACGGGCTCCTCCATGGGCATCACCTACATCGCCAACGTAGCCGGCGGCATCCTCACCGAGCTGCCGGACCGCTTCGGTCCCCTGCTCCCCCTGGTGGTCATCCCGGGCACGCAGGGCATCTACGGTTTCATCACGGGGGTCCTGGTCATCTTCGTCATGGAACCCGGCGCGGGCTGGGAAGCCCTGCCGGGCCTCCTGGGCTTCCAGATCTTCCTGGCCTGCCTGCCGGTGGCCTTCGTGTGCTTCTCCTCCGGCGCCTACCAGGGGTTGACCTCGGCCGGGGCGGCGGGGATGGTGGCCAAGCGGCGCGAGGAGATGGGGCGCGCCCTGGTGCTCCCGGCCCTGGTGGAGACCTACGCGGTGCTCTCACTCATCGTGACCATCCTCATCTTCTTCACGGTCATCGCGCCGCAGATAGACAAACTAGCCGGTTGACGTGCCGGCGATGACGGTGATGGGTTAGGAGTTCATATGTCCCTGGAGAGGCTGCTGGAAAAGATCGAGGACGACGCCCGGCTGGGCGGGCGGGGCATAGTCGACGCCGCCAAGCAGGAAGCGGAGCGCATCACGGCTGAGGGCGGAGAGGAGGCCCGCCGCGCGGCGGCGGCCATCCGCAAGACGTTCCGTGAGCGCGGCGAGAGAGAGCGCACCAAGATCATGAGCGAGGCCCTGGCGGAGAGCCGCGCCGCCTTCCTGGCCGCACAGGACAAGCTATTCGAGGAGGCCTTCACCGAGGCCATGCGCCTCTTCGAGGACCTGCCGGAAGAGCGCTACCGCGCCTGGCTCCTGCGGATCATCTCAGAGAACGTGACCAGTGGCGACGAGGTCATCGTGGCGGCTCCTTACGACCGCCGCCTGCTGGAGGACGGCCTACTCGCGGAGGTCAACAAGGCACTCGCGGGAAGCGGGCGCACGGGCAAGTTGAGCCTGGCCGCGGAGGAAGCGGATTTCGAGCGCGGCGTTATCCTTACGGGTCAACAGTTCGTGAACAACCTCTCGCTGGATACGCTCATGCGCGAGGTGAGGGACGAATACGAGGAGGAAGTGTTGAAGATGCTCTTCGGCGAGGCGGACGTACGGGGTGCCACACATGAGCATGAAGGATAGTGCCGGGCTCAACCCCATCAAGGCCGGCGCATCCTCCCACTTCAGGGAGGGCAGGACGAAGGGCCTGCCCGACTTTCTCAAGGTGGACCTGAGGCGCATAAAACCCTTCCACGACACCACGCGCTACGGCTACGCCGTGGGAAGGATCAGGGCCCTGGAGATGCAGATGCTCAACACCCAGCGCATGGACAGGCTGGTCGATGCCGATCTCGAGGACGCCTTGAACATCCTCGAGGAGATGGACATCGGGGCCTATCTGGCCGGAGCCAGGCTGGCGCGGGACATCGACGCGGGGCTCACCGCCTTCCTGCGCCAGGTGTATGCGACCCTGGAGGAGTCCCTGCCCGGGGATTCGGCGATCATGGACTTCTTCCTCTGCCGTTACGACTTCCACAACCTCAAGGCGCTCTTGAAGGCGAAGCTCGGAGAGGGCGCGCCACAGGGGCTGCTCGAGGGCCTGGGGACGGTGGGGCTGGAAGCACTGCAGCGGGGCCTGGAAGACCCCGCGCTGCTGCCCTCGCCCTACAAGGAAGCCATGGAGGAGGCGCTGGAGCAGCCCTCGCCCCAGCAGCTGGATACCCTGCTGGAAAGCCACTATCTTTCATACCGGTTGTTCCTCGCCAGGCGCGAGGGCAGCCCCTTTGTCATCGATTACGCCCGCGCGTCCATCGACCTCTCCAACCTCAAGCTGGTGATCAGGGCGCGGCTGCTCTCGAAGGACAGGGAATTCCTCGAGAAAACGATTGTCAAGGGTGGTTTCGTCCCCGCCTCCGACCTCCTGGACCTCTATAGCGACCCCCCGGAGGTCATGGCGAAGAAGCTCGAGGCCAACACCTATTACTCGCAATTGATCGAGATCGCGGAGAGCCCGGACAAGCTGGTGAGGCTCACGGACTTCGACCGCAGGAGCGACGACCTGCTCATGGACCTGGTGCGGGGCATGAAGAGGGTGTCGGTGGGCGTGGAGCCCATCTTCGCGTACCTGCGGGCGCGGGAGAACGAGGTGCTTATCGTGCGCATGATCCTCGTCGCCAAGCTGCACAACATCTCTCCCGACACGCTGGAGAGGACGCTGCGGAAACTGTATATCGAGTGATGCCGCCAGGCGCAATGGCGGCGGAAGAGGAAGATGCATGGAGAAATCGAAGGTGGCGATGATCGGCGGGTTCACCTCCGTCGCGGGCTTCCGGGCCCTGGGGGTGGACGTCTACCCCGTCGCCTCGCCGCAGGACGGGCCGGAGGCCTGGAGCGCGCTGGCCAGCGAGGACTACGCGGTGGTGATGATAACCGAGCCCGTTTACGAGGTCCTGCTGGAGAGGGTGCCGGACTTCCCGGCCCTCGAGGACCTGCCGGTGGTGCTCGCGGTGCCGTCCGTAAGCGGATCGACGGGCTTGAGCAAGACGAGGATAAGGAAGAGGGTGGAGAAAGCGCTGGGTTCCGTGATCGAGGACTGAACGGCCGCTGTTCGCGGGGCCTTATCCATAGGCATTAAGAGCGAGAGACAGAGATTAGGAGCAAAGCTAATGAGCGAGGGACACGTAGTTAAGGTGGCAGGTCCGCTCGTGGTTGCCCGGGGGCTTCCCGATCCCAAGATGTATGACTTGGTCAAGGTGGGGAGCGACCGGCTGATGGGTGAGATCATCGAGCTGCGCGGGGACCGCGTCTCCATACAGGTCTACGAGGAGACCTCGGGCATCGGCCCCGGGGACGAGGTGGTCACTACTGGGGAGCCGCTCAGCGTGGAGCTGGGCCCCGGCCTCCTCACCTCCATCTACGACGGCGTGCAGCGGCCCCTGGACACGATCATGGATAAATACGGCAACTACGTCACGCGCGGCGTGGAGGAGCCAGGGCTGGCGAGGGAGCGCAAGTGGCCGTTCCGGGCTCTGGCCAAGGTCGGCGACGCGGTGGAGGCGGGAGACGTCCTGGGCACGGTACCGGAGACCAAGGTCATCACCCACCGCATCATGGTGCCGGTCGGCGTGGAGGGGAAGATAACCCACATCGTGGAGGGAGAGTTCACGGTCGAGGACACGGTGGCGGCGGTGGAGACGCCGTCCGGAGAGGTCGCGGTGAAGATGATGCAGCGCTGGCCGGTGCGCCGGGCGCGCCTCTACGTCGAGAAGCGGCCCCCCACCGAACCCCTGGTCACCGGGCAGCGCATCGTGGACACTTTCTTCCCCATAGCCAAGGGCGGCACGGCGTGCGTCCCGGGGCCCTTCGGTTCCGGCAAGACGGTGCTGCAGCACGCCATCGCCAAGTGGGCCAACTCCCAGATCGTGGTCTTCGTGGGCTGCGGGGAGCGGGGGAACGAGATGACCGACGTGCTGCAGGAGTTCCCTGAGCTGACCGACCCCTACTCCGGAGAGCCGCTGATGCTGCGCACCGTGCTCATCGCCAACACCTCCAACATGCCGGTGGCGGCCCGCGAGGCATCGGTGTACACGGGGATAACGCTGGCGGAGTACTACCGGGACATGGGCTACGACGTCACCCTGCAGGCCGACTCCAGCTCCCGCTGGGCCGAAGCGCTGCGCGAGATATCCGGCCGCCTGGAGGAGATGCCCGGGGAGGAGGGCTATCCCGCTTACCTGGGGACGCGCCTCGCGGCCTTCTATGAGAGGTCCGGCCGCGTGGTCTGCCTGGGCAAGGAACGCAGGGAGGGCTCCATCTGCGCCATCGGCTCGGTCTCCCCGCCCGGCGGCGACCTCTCCGAGCCGGTGACCCAGGCGACCCTGCGCGTGGTCAAGGTCTTCTGGGCCCTGGAGGACCGCCTGGCCTTCGCCCGCCACTTCCCCGCCATCAGCTGGCTGAACAGCTACAGCCTCTATATGGACCAGACGGAGGAATACTGGGAGACCGAGGTGGACACCACCTACGCGTCCCTGCGCGAAGAGGCCATGTCCATCCTGCAACGCGAGGCGGAACTGCAGGAGATAGTGCGCCTCATCGGCGTGGAAGCCCTCTCGGACGTCGAGAGGCTGCTCATGGAGACGGCCAAGTCATTGCGCGAGGACTTCCTGCAGCAGAACGCCTTCGACGACGCCGACGCCTTCACCTCGCTGCGCAAGCAGTTCCTGCTCCTCAAACTGATCATGAGGTTCCATACCGTGGCGGGACAGGAACTGGCGAAGGGCAGGAGCGTAGATGAGCTGCTGGGACTGCCGGTACAGGAGGAGATAGCGCGGGCGAAGTTCATCCCCGAGGAGGAGCTGGACAGGTTCGCCGCGCTGGAGGAAGAGGTCGCGAGCCAGTTGACCGCACGGGCCGCGGACACGGAGCCGGAGGGCGCCCAGGTCCAGGCGGCGGGCTGAGGCAGCGGGGGAAGGAGACCACCCATGGTAAAGGAATATCTCACGGTCAAGGAGATCGTAGGCCCCCTCATCCTCCTGCAGGGGGTGGAGGGAGCGAAATACAACGAGCTGGTGGAGGTGGAGTTCCCGGACGGCTCCATCGGGCTGGGCAACGTGCTGGAGGTGGAGGAGGACGTGGTGCTGCTGCAGTCCTTCGAGACCACCAGCGGCCTGAACATCGCGGGCACGCGGGTGCGTTTCACCGGGCGCAGCCTGGAGCTGCCGGTATGCAAGGACATCCTGGGCAGGGTCTTCGACGGCCTGGGGCGCCCCATCGACAAAGGTCCCCGCGTCATCCCGGAGAAGAAGCTGGACATCAACGGCAGCCCCATAAACCCCTTCGCGCGGGACTATCCCACCGACTTCATCCAGACCGGCATCTCGGCCATAGACGGCCTGAACCCCCTGGTGCGCGGGCAGAAGCTGCCCATCTTCTCCGGGGCCGGCCTGCCGCACAACCGCATCGCGGCCCAGATCGCCCGCCAGTCCGGCGTGCTGGGGGAGACGGAGGACTTCGCGGTGGTCTTCGCGACCATGGGCATCACCTTCGAGGAGGCGGATTTCTTCATCCGCGAGTTCCGCACCCAGGCGGCCCTGGAGCGTGCCGTGCTCTTCATCAACCTGGCCGACGACCCCGCCATCGAGCGCATCGCCACCCCGCGCATGGCCCTCACCGCGGCGGAGTACCTGGCCTACGAGCAGGACATGCAGGTGCTGGTGCTGCTAACCGATATGACCTATTACTGCGAGGCCCTGCGCGAGATATCGGCGGCGCGCAAGGAGGTGCCGGGGCGCCGCGGCTATCCCGGGTACCTCTATACCGACCTCGCCAGCATCTACGAGCGGGCGGGCCGGATAAAGGGGGCCAAGGGCTCCATCACCCAGATACCCGTGCTCTCCATGCCCGACGATGACAAGACCCACCCCATCCCGGACCTCACCGGCTACATCACCGAGGGGCAGATCATCCTCTCGCGCGACCTGCAGCGCCGGGGCATATATCCGCCCCTGGACGTGCTGCCGTCGCTGTCGCGCCTCAAGGAGAAGGGCATCGGCGAGGGCAAGACCAGGGAGGACCACTCCGGCCTCTCCAACCAGCTCTTCTCGGCCTATGCCCGGGGGAAGGAGGCCAGGGAGCTGTCGGTCATCCTGGGCGAGGCGGCCCTGTCGGTGGAGGACAAACTGTACGTGCAGTTCTCCGACGCCTTCGAGGAGCGCTTCATCCGGCAGGGGGAATACGAGAACCGCACCATCGAGGAGACCCTGGCCATCGGATGGGAGCTGCTGAAGATTCTGCCGCGCTCCGAGCTGAAGCGCGTCAAGGATGAACAGATAAACAAGTACATGGAGGCGGGGGTGAGCCGCTAGTTGGCGCGGATCAACGTAAACCCCAACCGTATGGAGCTGCTCAAGCTGCGGCGGCGCACGGCCATCGCCAGGCGCGGCCACAAGCTGCTCAAGGACAAGCTCGACGAGCTGATGAAGCGGTTCATGGGCCTGATCAAGGAGAGCGCGGGCTTGCGCGACGAGGTCGAGGGGAAGCTCATGGAGGCCTATACCGTCTTTTCCATCGCCCGCTCCGAGGTGACCACGGAGGAGGTGGAGGAGGCGCTGGCGGTGCCCTGCGCCACCCTCTTCCTGGGCATCGAGGACAACCGCATCATGGGCGTGAAGGTGCCGCACTTCGAGGTCGAGATGGAAGGGGGCTACGGCTGTTACGGCCTGGCCACCACCCCCATGGCCTTCGATGCGGCCCTGCAGCACTACCGCGAGCTTATCCCCATGCTGGTCTCCCTGGCGGAGCTGGAGAACAACATCCGCCTGCTGGCCATCGAGATCGAGAAGACCCGCCGCCGCGTCAACGCCCTGGAATACGTGCTCATCCCCTCCCTGGAGGAGACGGTGACCTATATCACCATGAAGCTGGACGAGATGGAGCGCTCCTACCGCACCCAGCTCATGAAGATCAAGTCCATGCAGGAGGAGGCGGCCCGAGCCCAGGGGTAACGGTCCTCTCACCGCGGTGCGCTTCCGGCCCAGGCCTCAGGGTAACGGTCCCGCTCGCGGACTCGCGGAGACCGACCCTGTAGTTCCTGGGCAGGGGTAGCACAAGCGAATCGCTTCGGACCGGCTCCCAGTTCTCGGGCTGGTTGGGTATTATAAGCGACACCCCGGGGGAGATTTTTCTTCTTAGCCACCAATAATGCCCGTTCCAGATTTAAACCACCAACCCTCAGTTGTTACCGACCTAATAATTGCTGGGCGAGGGGCAGCGCAGATGAGGGCATGCCCGAGCACACAATACCCGGGCCGGGGGTTTAATAATAGGGGACACCCGGGCGGGCTCATTCCCTATTAGCCACCAATAATGCCCGTTCCAGCCTCCGCTGATCATGCGCGGGGATCCGGCTCGAGGAGAAAGCCGCGCACCGCGGCGTTGAAGGCTTCGGGTGCCTCCACGTTGACCGCATGGCCGACGCCGGGGATGATTACCAGCTCTGATGCGGGCATGCTGGCATGGAACCCTCTGACCACCTGCAATGGAGAACGTTTATCTTCTTCACCATGGATGAACAAGGTCGGTGAATCGATATGCGGGAATACGTCTCGCAGGTCCGCCTCCGCGAAAGACCTGGCCATCGCACGCAAACCGGCAGGATGAAAACCGGACATGATGGCCGCGGTCTCTTCCATCACCTCGGCGGATACCGGTCCCGAGAACATGGTCGGGATGAATGCGTCGACGACCTGCCCGGGCGGCTTCTCTGAATCCTCCAGCGCCATTTTCAGACGCTCTTCAACCACCTCGTGAGGAAGAGATCCCGCCCATCCTGCATATGCCGAGGCCAGCACGAGCTTCCCGGGGACGTCCGGGTAGCGGCGGTAGAACTCCAGGACAAGGCTGCTACCGAACGACAGTCCCAGCACGTGCGGCCGTTCCATGCCCAGTTCATCGATGAACCCCATCAGGCAATCGGCGTAGTCGGGCAACCGGAAGGTATCCGGGGGATCAGATGAGCGGCCACAGCCCGGGGCATCCCAGGCTACTACCGTGAAATCATCGGACAATCCATCAAGCTGCCTGCGCCATTCCCTGCTGTCGCTTAAAGCGCCATGCAGGAGCACGAGCGCCGGCCCCTCGCCCTTACGCTGGTACCAGATCCGAAGACCGCAAACCTCGATCTCTCTCCCGGGACTATGTATGAGCGCCCCCTTCCTTCTCAAAGACCACCTGTTTCCAGGATTGTTGCCAGCAGGCGATCTGAATACTGGCGCATGATTATATGCTTCCCTCTATGGCAAGAAAGACTTCCATCACTTCAGGTATCGATCTATTCGGCCACCTGGAGGCGAGGCCGTATCCGCGGGACTTCATGGAGGCATAGGAACACGGCCTGGCAGACGTATATGCATACCGCATACATGATATATACTTCTTAGAGGACGAAGTCTTCTCTCCAAGGTGGTTCACAATGATGCTCAAGGAACTGTCTAGCACCATTTCCGCGCATCTCGACGCCCTGGTCGGGGAGATGCAGGAGGCCTTCGAGGCCAACCTGCCCACCTATGCGGGGCTGTCGCCCGAAGCCAAGAAGGACATCCAGGAACTCATCAAGAAGCTGGCATTGCGCACCACCCAGTTCATGGCCGAGGCCGGCGCGGGACGCGAGGACCTCTACGCCTTCGCCCGCACCATCGGCCGGGACCGTTCCCTGCAGAGCATCCCCTTCGCAGACCTGGTGCGGGCCATATACCTGGTGGAGTCGATCATCTGGAACCGGGTCATACCGGACGTGCAGCAGATGGACCTGGAGCCCCAGGAGCTACGCAGGCTGCTGGACACCCAGAGCGAACTCAACTCAAACCTGATCGCGGCGCTCTCGGCCGCCTACTCGGAGACCAAGGACGAGATGATCAACCGGCAGCTCCGCGAGCTGCACGGCCTGCTGGAGGTGGGCATGACCATCACCTCCACCATGGACCTGGACCGCGTCTTCCTGCAGATACTGGAGGTGGCCGCGGGCATCATGCAGACACCCATGGGCGCCGTCTACCTGCTAGACGAGGAGAAGGAGGAGCTGCGCCTGGTCTCCCAGGTAGGTCTGGGCACTCCCTGGGCCAAGGGGCGCCGCGTCTTCCTCGCCCGTTCGCTGCTCTCACAGGCCATCGAGGAGAACGCCCCCGTAACCGCCCTGGATACCCGCCTGCGCGGTCTTAGCCTGCCCTCTTCCGCGCGCGGGGGCAGGGTGCGCTCAGTGCTCTCCTGCCCCATCCTCAAGGACGGCCAGCCCATCGGGGGGCTGGAGCTCTACGACGTGGAGGTGCGCAGCTACAACCGCCTGGACATGGCACTGCTTGCCGCTTTCGCGCCCCAGGCCGGTGTGGCCATCGAGAACGCCCGGCTCTTCGAGATGGAGAGGAAGAGGCGGCGCCAGACGGTGGAGCTGAAAGAGCTGGCCGAGGCCATCGCCGGGGCCATGTCCTTCAACCAGGCCATGGGGATCCTGGTGCGCAGCCTGGTGATGATATCGGGGGCGGACAAGTGCCTGCTCTTCTTCTACGATACCGAGACGGGGCAGCTCGACTTCGCCCGCGGCTACGGCTTGACCTCCACCATGACCAAGTACCTCCAGAACGAGACCTGGACCCTGGAGGACCTGGACGAGGCGACCATACTCGCTATAGAGAACCAGGAGGTGATAACCACCGAGGACGCGCTCGTCGATCCCAGGATCAACGCCGGGTACGCCCGTTTCCTGAAGTTGCGGGCGTGCATAATCGCGCCCCTCATCTACGGCGGAAGGGTGAGCGGCGTGCTGGCCATCGGCAGCAACGCGAAAACCAGCCTCTTCGAGGAGGAGGACCGGGAGATGATCGCGGTCATCCTGGACCAGGTGACCATCGCCATCGAGCAGGTGAGGCTGCGGGAGCGCGTGCGCGAGCGGGAGAGGAGGTTGCGCGAGCTGGAGGCCAGCGAACGCGTCTTCGTCGAGAGGGAACGGAGCGAGGTCATAATCTCAGCCAGCCCCGACGCCATATTCATGGTGGACAGGGACCGCAACATCACCCTCTTCAACCCCGCAGCCGCCGCCCTCTTCGGCTGGGGCGAGGACGAGGCGGTGGGCAGGCACGTCCATGCCATACTCTACGGCGAGACCGGGCTGGAGCCGGGCACCTGCACGCGCGAGGACTGCCCTGTGAGCGCCACCTTCCGCGGCGAAAAGGTGAGGGTCAAGGAGATGGAATACCAGCGTCGGGACGGCAGCAAGGTCTGGATAGCCGGCTCCTTCTCGGTGATCCGCAACCGCAAGCGCCAGATCGAGAACGTGGTCTGCGTCTTTCGCGATATCAGCGAGGAGAAACGGTTGCAGCACCTGGCCCTGGTGGACAAGGAGCTGGACATCGCCTCACATATCCAGGGGGCGCTCCTTCCCGAGGGTCCACTGGAGAACCGCGTGGCGCGGGTCCTCGCCCACCAGGAACAGGCGCGCATCGTGGGAGGGGACTGGTACGATTTCTGGGAGGAGAGTGGCCGCCTCATGCTGGTCATCGGAGACGCCACCGGGAGCGGTATACCCGCCGCTCTCCTGGCCACCCTGGCCATGAGCGTCATCCGGGCGGAGGCGAAAGAGCGCGGCGACGTCCTGGAGGTGGTAAGCAAGGCCAACCGCGCCATCGTCCCCAACCGCCTGGAGGACCGTTTCATCACCCTCTTCTACGGCGAGATCGACTTGCGCAGCCTGAAGCTGCGGTACGTCAACGCGGGGCATAACGACCCCCTGCTCATCCGGGGCGACGGCGAGCTGGTGACCCTGGGCTCCGAGAAGCGCACCATACTGGGGGCCTTCGAGGAACCCGACCTGGACGTGGAGGAGGTCCAGCTCGAGCCCGGGGATCGCATCGTCATCTACACCGACGGGGTGGTCGAATGCCGGGACTCGCGGCGGCGCATGTTCGGGGAGAACCGCCTCAGGCGCTACCTCCGCCACGCCGGCTCCCGGGCGCCGCGCGCCTTCGTCGACGGGCTGGTGGATACTCTCAAGGGCTTCACCGGCGGCAAGGTGGAGGACGACTTCACCATCCTCCTTTGCGACCTCAAGAAACGCTAGGGTTCCCGAGACCGGGCCTGGGGGTAATGCTCCAGGGTGCTTTTCCGGCCCGGGGCCTCCGGGTAACGGTCCCGCTCGCAAGGCCTCACGGAGACCGACCCGGTAGTTCCCCGGGCTGGTGGCAGCACAGACGAGGGCACTACCTGCTGTACCCGGGTCTCGGGAAAGGATTTCTGATATAGACGACACCCGGGCGTAGGCTCTTCACATTAGCCACTCCTATGCGCGGTTCCTGCGACCGACCCGGTAGTTCTCGGGCAAGGGATAGCGCAGATGAAGGCATTACCCAATCAACTCAGGGTCTCGGGAAAGGATTTCTGATATAGACGACACCCGGGCCGGTACATGTCATCACAATCCGTGTTAAATGCGCATAGCGAAACATATATAATTATGCCGTTGCAGCAGACGTGATCACAGGGAGGTAGCTCGGCCCATGAGGATCGGGGAGATATCGCCCCAGCGGGTGAGGGAGTTCGTGGCGAACTGGCCCATGTATGCCCGCGACTCGGACAACCCCCTGTGGCTGGACCCGGGGGAGCTCAAGGGGCTGCAGGAGCGCAACCTGCGCCGGCAACTGGAGATGCTTGCGGCCTGGAGCCCTTATTACCGCGAGATGTTCAGGCGCGAGAAGATCGCGGTCGACAGCATCCGTACCCTGGAGGACCTGCGGCGCCTGCCCGTGACCTCCAAGGAATCCTATCTCTCCGACCCCCTGGCCTTCCTGCCCGTGTTTGACCAGCCGCAGCCCCTGGACGTCACTTACGAGATAACCTACACCTCGGGGACCACCACCGGCGCCCCCGCTCCCTTCTTCAACACCACCTACGATATGTTTAACCTCAGTTTGCAGCAGCGCCGCAAGGCGGAGATCACCTGGCTGACGCCCCGGGATACGCTGCTCAACCTCTTCCCGTATGGGAGCCTGCCCCATGTTGGTTTTTACCGCGCCATCCACCTCGCCTCGGCGGCGGGGATGAAGCTGGTCAACGCGGTGGCGGGTAAGGACGCGCCCGGCTTTCCCCTGCATCGCACCATAGACGAAGTGCTGGAACTGGCGGAAATGCACCAGGTAAGCGTGCTCGCGGGTCTGGGACGCTTCGAGCGCAGGCTCATCCTGCGCGGAGAGCAGCTCGGCACCGACCTCTCGTCCATACGTATTATCATGGCCCTGGGCGACACCGTGCCGGAGGCTATGCGCGACGAGATGCGCGAGCACCTCTTGGGCGCGGACGCCCGCGACGTGTTCGTAATGAACGGCTACATCACCACGGAATGCCAGGGCTCGTTCGTGGAGTGCTGCGAGTTCGGGGGCAACCACAATCCCGCTCCCAACCTTTACCATGTCGAGATCCTCGACCCCGACAGCCTCGAGCCCCTCCCCGACGGCGAGGTCGGCCTGCTCGCGGTGACCCATATAGACCGCAGGGGGACGGCGCTGCTGCGCTACGTCGTGGGCGACCTGGCGGCCTGGGAAACAGGGACCTGCCCGCACTGCGGACGCAGCGGCGGGCGGCTGGTGGTGCGCATGGGCTCGACCTACGCGGCCCGCGCCGAGGAGGTCATCCGCGTCGGGGGCCAGCTGGTCAACCCGGAGGCCATCCATAACCAGCTTGTGGGGGTGAAGGGGATGGTCGAATACCAGCTGGTGGTGGAGAAGGAGGAGCCGGACAATCACTTCAGCCCCGACCGCCTCATCATCCGCCTCTCCGTGGCGGGAAGGATGCGCCAGGACCTGGAGGCCGAGGTGGTCAGCCGCGTGCGCGAGGCCACCGGCATCGATCCCAGGGTGGAGTTCGTGCAGTCACCGGAGATCTACGACCCCACCCTGGCCCTGAAAGCCACCCGGTTCTTGGATAAAAGATAAGTCCCTTCAGATAGGCAAATCGGATAATCCCCCCTTGACACCCACCCCCCATATATATATTCATCTTCAGAACCGGGCTTGCTCCGGTAGCTGACATACATGGGGCGTATGGGGAAGCAAACTGCACTCACGATTCTCGGGCAGGCGTGTTCTTTCATATTCTATGGGGGGTCGAGATGAAAAACCGCGGATTCGCAAGGTCCAGTATCGTTATCGCCGTCATTCTGCTGCTCCTTCTCTCGCCACTGTCGCTGTTTTCTGGCGCAGCAGCGAGGGCACAGGAGCTGGCACAGGAAGTGCAGCCGGATACAAGCGCGGATGCGCAAGCGACCGAGATAATCGATTCGACTACCATGGGGGAGGACATCTTCCCCGGGACGGATGCTATCTCTGCGGAGGAGATGACCGCACCCAGCGACCCCTATACGAAGACGCGTCAGAACCCAGACGGCACTTTCACCCGGGAGATCTTCACCGCCCCTATAAACTGGCAGGACGGGGACGGCAGCTGGCGGGAGATAAATTCAAACCTCGTACCGGACGAAGTGGACGGCTACGCTCTCGCCAACGCCTCCAACTTCTTTTCCTTCCGGCTCGCCCAGACGTCCGACTCCGGCAAGACCTGCTCCCTGGAGATAGGGGATAAGAAGGCCAAGCTCCACCTAGCGGGCCATGCGAAGAAGGACTACAAAGGGGATAATGAAGAGGACCAGAAGGTAAAGGACGGAGTGCCCGAGACCGGCGAGGAGACCCCTGCTACCGAAGCACCCCCCGCGCTTGACTGCGTGGCCGAGGGCAACCAGGCATACTATTACGATAGCAAAAAGGGCTACAGCCTGGAGTTTATCCACTTTTCCTCCACCATCGAGCAGCTGATCAAGCTCCAGAGCCCCGCATCCCCTAACGCCTTCGACTTCAAGCTGGACACGGAAGGCATGGACGCAGAGTGGGACGAGCTTGGAAACATTCACTTCCTGAGCCAAGAGGACGGGAGCAAGCTCTTCACCATCTACGCACCTTTGATGTGCGACTCGAGCAGGGATAAAGAGACGGGCGAGCCCCCCGGAGCACCAGCGTGGAGATGGACATAACCAAGGACAAGGATGGCAAGGCCCACCTTACCCTCACCGCGGACCCCGCCTGGCTCGCGGACCCCGCCCGCGTCTACCCCGTCTTCATAGACCCCGCCATCTACCCCTATTACAGCGGCAACCCGGACGGCACCCTCCTGCGGGGAGACGCCTACGTCTCGGAGCTATACCCCACGACCAACTTCGGCACCCCATACAATACATACGACTCCACCTACTCCCGCTACCACCTGGCGCTCAGCCGCTGGATATCGTCCGGGAACACCACACGCGGCCTGGTCGGCTTCGACGTGCGCTACCATATTCACGAGATGGGCTATAACTCCGCCTACAACAGGGGCGCGGACGTCTCGGCCGCCACCTTCAAGGCTCACTGCTACTACACCAGCTCCGGCAATCCCATGACCGTCTACCTGCACCGCGTGAACGGCGACTGGGCCGAAGACGCCGTCACCTGGAACAACCGTCCCGGGACGAGCCTCATCTCCTCCCAGAGTGTAAGCGCGGGCTCCTGGGCGAGCTTCGACGCGACCTCCCTCGCCCAGGAGTGGGTGCGGGGAGAGGAGAACGGCGGCGCGCGCAACCGGGGCTTCGGGCTGCGTAGAGACGAGAGCGCAAACGGCGCGCTCCGCATAGATGCGCGCGAGAGCGCTACATATGATCCCCGCCTGGAGATGTCCTATACCTCCCTCGGCTGTCTCTACAGCTTAGACGAAGCGCCCACGAAGTTCATAACCGGGGATACCAAGGCCTGCAGCGTCTACGTGAAGAACACCGGGGCCAATATCTGGTACTGCTCGACCTCAGATCCCACTAATCCCATGCAGCTCTCATACAAGATATCGGAGTGGACTGGCACCAAGGTCGGGGAGGGAAGCATCGACCTCCCCCGGGACGTGCTGCCGGGCGAGACCATCTCCATAAGCCTTCCTATAACCGCCCCGACCATAGCAAACACCTACGAACTCAGCCTTTCCATGCAGAAGAAAGATCAGTACCTGTTCGACGAGAAAGGCGTGGACCCGGGAGAGGGAAATATCACCGTGGTCGCCCCCGCTCAGCTGCCCACCGACGCAGAGAGGACCGACTCGGCCCGCCTCTCCGGCCCCTCCTGGATGAGCCACGCGCGCATGGGAGGGCTCGCGGCGAACCTGGTGACCGGAAACGCCACCGCATCCGCCACCGACCTCGCGGTCTCCGGCCGGGGCGCCTTCTCCCTTGCCCGCACCTACAACAGCGGGGCCCCGTCGGGCCAGGCAACCCTCTTCGGCCCCGGATGGTTCTCGAACCTGGATACCAAGGTAAAAGACTACGGGAACGGCTGGCTGGCCTACTGGGACTCAGGAGGCACTTCCTACCTCCTCTGTGAAGCGCAGAAAGCCAACCTCTTCGTCTGTCCCGAGGGCGCTTACTTCCGGGTGGAGAAAAACCCCGACTACACCGACCCCGCAGATACCGACGACAACAAGAACTGGCGCTACCGCGTCATCGGGACAAGCGGCGGCATGCAGTTCTTCGACGGGAACGGCAAGCTCATCTACTTCGCCGGCCCAGCCCGCGCGGACGGCGGCACCGGCAACTATGTGAATAAGACGAAGATAGAGTACGGCAAGAACTTCGATGGGGGCGCCGCGAATGACGACATCCTGGTGACCGAAGCCTCGGGACGCACCTTTCCCATATGGGTATCCGGGGCAAAGATAACCCAGGCCTTAGAGGGCGTGAGCTGGGCGGATGAGGGCGGGCATGACCCCCGCAGCGTGAGCTACGAGTACGCGGGCGCCGGGGGCAGGCTCTCCAAGGTCACCCTGAGCCCCGGCGGCCACTGGACGGCCATCTCCTACCACTCCTACAACCCCAAGCTCGTAAGCCAGGTAGAGACCCGCCTGGACACGGACCTCACCCGCAAGTCCTATTACGCTTATTCGGACGGCAAGCTCACCGCCTACCGCGACCCCCGCAGCACCTCCTCTGCCGATAACACCTACAAGACCACCATCACCTATGGCAGCGGCAGCACCGTCGTCTCCTCCCCCTCCGTCAGCAACTACGTTGGCTCCCCGAGCATAAATATCTGCGCCAAATACGTGTTCGATTCAGCCGGCCACACCACGGGCAAGTACGGGGGAGTGAACCCGGACGGCACCGGCGGCCTCAGCCGCTCTGATACCGCCTGGAACGCCTGCCACCAGGTCACCTGCACGACCGACTACTCAGACCTCTCGACCCCGCTGGGGAGCACCAGCATGCTCTACGACGGCCGGGGCAACGTGACCCGGTTGACGGACGATTTGAACTCCACCGAAAAAGCCACCGCAACCACCGACTACACCGCCTCCGCCATCGCCTCGAACAACCCCACCCAGGTCACCTCCCCCGACGGGGACAAGGTGAGCATCGAATACGGCGGCGGGCAGAGCTACTTCAAGACCACGGAGGCAAACGACGCCCAGACGGTGGTCTTGCGGGACGAGGCCACCGAGAACAGCAGGCTCTCGGTGGCCCTGCCCGCCCCTTACATAAATCACATCACCAACCCCTCCATGGAAAAGGATAACGACTACTTAAGCGGAGTGGCAGACGGCTGGACCGCCGAGGAGAATCTCAATCCAGTGGGCGCTACCGACTACCAGGTCTACACCGTAGACCCCCCGGACAGTGCCGCCGCCGGGCGCAGGGTGCAGAGGCTGGAAGTCCAGGGAAACACAAATACCGGGCAGATGGCCATAAAGCAAGAGGTCGACCTGCCTGGCATCATGGAAAACGATGCGAATATCACCCTCGCTTTTTCCTATCGCAACAGCGCATGCGCGAACCGGGAGCTGTGGCTGGAATACCGGGTGCTCGATTCCGGGGGAAGTCCAGTCACCGCGAGGTCTGTGAAGCTCAATCCTTCCCTCGAATGGAACCGCACCAGCCTGACCTTCGAGAAGTCCTCCCCCATAGACTCCATCGAGGTCAAGCTGGTCATGAAGGTGACCGAGACGGGCCAGGACGCCTGGGCGGAGTTCGACGCCGTGCAGCTCTTCTACGGGACTCGCGACACCTCCTTCAACTCCGTCGAGAACTCCTCCTTCCGCACCTGGGACGGGGACTGTCCTACGGGCTGGAGCATTGACAACCAGAACTACCTGAAGCCGGCCTACGGTTTCACTCCCACGGAGTTGACGTTTGACGGCGACAACTTCGCCACCCAGACCGTCAAGGTAAAGCCCAACACCCGCTATCTCTTCTTCGTGCGCCTGCTGGTCCAATCGGCTGGCGAGGGAGAAGGGGCGCGCGCATCATGCGGGGGGCAGTACGCCAGCGAGGGAAGCGTGCGCGGCTACATAGGCGGAAGCGATTACGGCATAGGAGACGCCGGCACGCCCGGCGTGCCCGATGCCCCCGCCACCGCCTTCAAGATCATAGACAGCGGGGACGCTACGACTCTGGAGATCAAACTGGAGCTGTGCGCGGGCGACTACACCCAGGCGACCTTCTACGACGTCTCCCTCACCGAGATGCCGCAGGACGTAACCACCTCCTACGACAGCCGGGGGAACTATGCGAATGAGGTCACCGCGCCCAATGCCGATGGGGGCTACTCCACCACCTACGTGACCACCGACCCGGTGGGCAACGTGAGAAAAGCGCGGGACGCCCGCTCGGATGGTCCCACCGACAATACCTACTGCTTCACCTACTCCTACAACGAGCTCTCCCAGCTGACCAGCCTGGTCTCTCCTCTGGTGCATGACGCTGACGGAGAGGATATCCAGGCCTACACTGCCGACTACGACCACTACGACAAGGCGGGAAGGCTGCTGTGGTTCCTCGACAACAAGGGGGAGGAGACCAGCTACGAATACAACCCCCTGGGCCAGGTGACGGAAAAGACCGACGCCCTGGCAAGACAGGTCCAGGTCGAATACAACGAGGTGGGCGGGGTGAAGAAGGTGACCTACCCCGACCCCGATGGCCCTAACAATCCCCTCCTGAGCTGGGAGGTCTACTACGCCTACCGCAAGAATGGCACC
Organism: Actinomycetota bacterium; assembly: GCA_040757835.1. Taxonomy (NCBI): domain Bacteria; kingdom Bacillati; phylum Actinomycetota; species Actinomycetota bacterium. The sequence goes on along the minus strand of JBFLWJ010000003.1, from coordinate 106,088 downwards.
CTGGACAAGGTTGCCTTCCGCGACCCCCAGGGCAACCTCACCAACCCCTACGCCTTCACCTACGACGGGGCGGGCAGGATGACCCAGGTGAGCGACTCGGCAACCGGCATCACCCTAAACTTCTCCTTCGACAAGGCCTCGCGCCTGCTATCCGGCTCCTCCAGCTACGCCGGGGGGTTTACCAGCACCTACGCCTACACCAAGGCGGGCAGACTCACCTCGCTCGGCTACTCCAAGAGCGGCTGGGGAAGCGGCACGCAGGTGACCTACGCCTACCGGGACACGGGCGAACAGGCTTCCCTCACCCTTCCCGCTGGTCATGGCGCCATCTCATACGCCTACGACGACCAGGGCAGGCTGTCCACGCTTCATAACAGCGTCCCCACAAGCCCGAACGTATCCTATCCGACCTCCCTCACCTACGACGCGGCGGGAAGGGTGGCCAGCGTATCCTCCGCCTTCGCAGACTCAGGCTCGCTCACCGAATACACGTACGACGCCATCGGCAACGTCACCTGCATGGTGCAGGGAAACATAAGGAACCTCTATGCCTACGACGAGCTCTGCCGCCTCACCTCCTGGACCGAGAAGACGGCCGGTCTGATCACGGCAAGCGAGAAGTACTTCTACGACGGCAACGGCAACCTAACCGCGGTAGATACGCTGGGAGGAGGCGAGACCCACGCCTACGACGCCGCCAACCAGTGCACGGACACCGGCTTCACCTATGACACATGCGGAAACCTCACCTCGGACGGGGAGTGGGCCTATGCCTATGAGCGGGGGACCAGGCTCGCCTCCGCCACCAATGATACGCAGAACATAAAGCTCGCCTTCGGCTACGACCCCCGGGGCAGGCGCTGCTCCAAGTGCGCCTACGAAAGAGACGCACAGGGGCAGTACACCGTGCAGACCTACGCCGTCTTCTACCACTACGACGCGGGCGGAAACGTGCTCGCGGAGACGGATGCGGCAGGAAACCTCATCCGCTCCTACGCCTACGACCTCTCGGGCCACCCCGTGGCCATGACCCAGGACCTGGGCGCGGGCCAGAAGACCTTCTTCCTGCACTCAAACGCCCGTGGAGACGTCATCTACGTAACCGACGAGAACATGAACTGGGCAAAGAGGTTCACCTACGACCCCTGGGGCAGGGTCACATAGGAGACCTCCCGTACCGGTTACGACTCACTCTTCTGCCCTTACGCCTACGCCGGCTACTTCCGAGATTCCGAGACCGGCCTCTACTACATGCCCGCCAGGTACTACTCACCCGAGATGCGCAGGTTCCTCACCAAGGACCCCCACCCGGGCGCGAAATCCCGCCCCATCACTTTAAACCCCTACCAGTACTGCGGGAACAACCCTATAAACAGCGTGGACCCCACGGGGCAATCTTCCATGAATATAAACATCGATTTCTCCATGCTGGCTGGCATGGGCGATTTCGGACAAGCCCAGATCGCCGCTGGCTTGGCCATGGCGAACCAGGGCATCCGCCAGGCGATCGCCGGCATCAACGCCGCCAATGCCGGCATCCAAGCCGCCATCGCCGGCATCAACGCCGCCCGGGCCGGTATGAGGAGCATGCTGGCGGGCGTGGACTTGGCACTGAACGGCGCGAGTGGCGCAGGTGGTGGCGTCTCTGGCCTCGCTGGCTTCAACTGGGGCAGCCTGGCCTCGGTGGGGATAAGAGGCGGGGTTGTAACAGGATCACTAGAGCACGTAATGAGTCAGCTCTCTTATGGTTTAGGGTGTGCCCTTCCCCATGCTCACGTAAAAAAGCGTGGTGGTGGTATACTCGACTCAATCCTTGGTTACGCGTTTGATGCAGGGTGTCTAATTGGAGATGTGATATGCACGCCCCTCTCAGTTGCCTGCGGTGTAGCATCCATTGCTAAGGATAGTATCCATTATTGGATACTCCATGATATGAGCGCTGAGGAATATTGGTCAAAGACAATAGCGAATGGTGTTGGCTTAATCCCTGGCAATATCGGTAACATGGCAGATGTTGGTAGTCTAGTGCTTGACATAATATTTGAATGAATAGGTTGGCCTATGTACAAGATTCAAATTGTTGAAGAGTCTGAAGAAAGGATGGTAATAAGATGTTGCTTGTACGATGCAATCATATCGTACATAGTAATTCTTATTATTCTTGCAGGATTGACAGCTGCGATCCTGTCTCTTATTTCCAGGGATTCATATGAACTGTTATGGCTCATCCCAGTTACAATGGTTCTCCTGGTGATAGGCGCTTACTCAGAGGGTAGATTGTTAAACATATTGGTGATTGATAAGGGGTCTAGAATGGTCACTCTGAGGAGAGTGGGGCCATGGTTGCCCGGGAAGAAGATCACTTGCAGGATCGATCAAATAGCTGAACTCTGCTTCGTGCATTCAAATTACTCCCTAAGGATGGATAAATACCTGATATTTGTTAGGGTCGAGGAGGAGAGTATTCTCGAGAAACGATGGAGGCCCATGTTGTACAAAATCGTATTTCGTGATCTGTGGTGGCCAGTATACAAAGAGATGCCTCAAAATATTCTAGAAAAGCATAGAAGAATAGCCAGCTATTTAAATATCCCTTATCGAAGAAGGTTGGTGACACCCAGGGGATACAAGGACAAGATCGAAGAATAGGACATTTTGAATAGAAATCATCAATACGAAAGCGCCTGTGTGAAATAGCTATTAAAAAGCTCACAAGCCTGTTGGACAAGCACCAGCGTGACGTTGGTTTGGTAAGCAAATCTATGGCGATGGGGCGATCCCAGAACGGCCCTCTTAACTGGATGTAGTCCTCGTAGATGGTGCTCCTCGCTGAAGAAGAAGCAAGAAGATAGACTATTCGATAGCTCCTATTGAGCAGTGGCCGCCGGAACGCTCCCGGAAGTACATGGCCCGCTCGCCGACTACCGGCAAATCCGAGGAAAGCTTGATGCTCACCTCCGCGGCCCCCACCACGCTGCCCACGTTGAGGGTGAAGCGCGAGCGCCCCGCCACCTCCACGGTGGTGCTGTCTGTCTCCCCCCCGGTGAGCATGAAATCGATCCTCACCGTGGCCTTGCCTTCCCAGGGGTTCTGCACCAGCAGCCACTCCTCGTAGCCCTCGGCCGTGTAGCCCTCGGCGAAATACCAGGTGTTTTCGGGCGTGGGAGTGCCCAGGGTGGCGTGGCCGTCGCTGCGGCCGTTCCAGTACATGGCGCGTTCGGCCACCACCGGCCGTTGTGACGAGACGGATACGGAGACCTCCACGCCGGGGAGTTCCGCGTGCACGGGCACGGAGTAGCGGCTGCGCGCGGGAACGACGACGCGCAGGGTGCTGTTGGTCCCGTCCGGCTGCATGAAGAAGAGGTCGACGGAGGTATCGGTGTCCCAGGGGTTCTGCAGCAGCAGCCATTCCTCGAAACCGGACCCCGAGTAGCCCTCGGCGAAATACCAGGTATAGGAGGGGGACCGCGCTCCGATGGAGCAGGTGCCGCTGCGCATGAAGTTGAGGTACTGGGCCCGCTCCACCACCACCGGCTGATTGGCGCTCACGAAGGTGCTTACGTTGGCGTCGGGCAGGATATCGTCCACGTGGATGGTGAAGCGCGAGCGCGGCGGCAGGGTGTAGGAACGGTCAACCACGCCCTGGCCCTGGGTCTGGAACTGCACATTCACCGCGGCGTCCGCGTTGCCCGGGTTCTGGATGAGTACCCATTCGTCGAAGTCGGCGCCGGTGAACCCCTCGGCCAGGTACCAGGTGGTGGAGGGAGAGTTCACGCCGATGGTGTCGTGGCCTGCCAGCCATCCGTTGAAGTACACCGCCCGCTCGGCCACCACGGGCTGGTCGGATGCGATGAAGGTGGACACCTCCGCCGCGGGCAGGATGGCGTCCACGTGGATGGTGAAGCGGGAATGGGGCGGCAGGGAATAGGAGCGCGGGGTGTTGCCGCCGCCGGGCTGCATGAAGGTTACCTCGATGGTGGCGACGATGTCGCCGGGGTTCTGGATGAGCACGAAGGTGTCGAATTCTCCCCCCGTGGCGTTGGCGCCGGTGTACCCCTCCGCCAGGTACCACGTTCCGGAGGGCGAGGGCAGGTCGGTGTTCACCCCCAGCCGCAGGGTGGCGGGAGGGGTATAAACAGCTGGATCCGCCGACTCTGTCTCCAGGTAGAGGGTGTAAGTGCCGTCCGGCGCGGGCTGGCCCCATGCGTCCCTGCCGTCCCAGGTGAGCCCGGCGGGACCGGGCGTCAGTTCCCTGATGGTCTCCGTGCCTGACAGTACCAGCGCCCTCTCTATGGCTCCGGTGGGGTCGCTGTAGGACACCTGGATCTGGCCGCGGGGGCCGCTGGAGCCGGGCGAGCAGGAGAAGGGCTGCGCCGTAAGGCCGGTCACCGGCCGGTACTGCGAGCGGCCCACCTGGGCCGGGAGCAGGCCGCCGTTTACCTTCTGCGCGCCCCCCGCGGCGTCGAAGACCAGCACAGGGATGCGCTCCTCCGCCCTATCTTCGGGCAGACCCCAATTCGCGCAGGAGAAGACGGGCACGCGCCCCGGTGTGTGGGCGGGGTCGTAGAGCAGGTAGCCGGAAGCGCGGTCCAGGCGCAGGCGCCCCAGGGCGCTCACGCAGGCGAAGAGCGCCGTGCCCCGGGGGTAATAACCCAGGATCTGCCAGTAGGTGGAGTCCATGTTGTAGGCGCCGCGCGCCCCCCCGGCCTCCATGCCGGCTTCCTTTACGTAGGCGTCGGCCTGGGCGGGGTCGTCGAATCCGAGGCTCATCGCCTCGCTGGTGCCGTGGAAGTAGTAGTCGCGGTAGAGGATCACGTCCCAGAACCCGCCGTTTTTCTTGGTGGCGTAGTAGTGCTGAAGGTCCCAGTATTGGCCAAGGCGTTCCTGCTGGCCTTGCGGCCAGCCTTCCGTCCCCAGCCAGTAGCCCAGGGCGTCCCTCCACAGGTTCTGCGACACCCACTGGTTCTCGTTGGCTATGCTGGTATGCACGTCGCCATAACGGCGCCCGGTCCTGGACGCGGCGGTGGCGATATCCTGCTTGAAGCGCTCCAGGTTGTCCGCCGTGAGCCCGCTGTCCAGGCCCGCCGCGAGCAGGTAGAGCAGCCCGTTGGAGGCATAGAGGGAATAGGCCTCGCGGTCGAGCCGCGGCACGTCGGGGTCCAGGCATACCGCGAAGTGGTCGCCCAGCCACAGCTTCTGCTCCAGGGTGAGGTTGATCAGCCGTATCCTTTGCTCGCAGGCGGCGATGAAGGCGTTGTCGGGGGAGGCCTGGGCCCGCGCCATCTCCGCCGCCGCCCGGTAGGCGGCCAGCGCCTTCACCCCCAGGTAGGTCTGGTTGCGTGCGTTCTGGATGGCGGGAGAGCCGGTGTCGACGGTGTTGGCCACGTTCAGGTCGGGCAGGCCGTCGCCGTCGCTGTCGCAGCTCCAGATAAAGCGGGTGTACTGTTTCACCCCGGCGAAGAGGCCGCTCATGAAGGCGCTGTCCCCCGTGGTCTTCCAGTGGGAGTAAAGCAGCAGTATGTAGTCGGCGTTCTCCTCCACCGGCATATCGTGCGAGTAAGCCATACCGGTGACGTTCTGTATCCACCCCATATCGTGGGAGAGGTACTTACCCTGTGCGTTGGACTTCTCGAATCCCGGCCACTCTTGCAGCAGTTTCCCCAGGAGGTCGGGCCAGAAGTAGAGGTAGAACCAGGCGTCGTTGTACTCGACGTCGATGGTGGAATGGAACATGCAGTTTCCTTCCCAGACACTGAACCACTCCTCCCCCGCGACGTCGCTCACCCACCAGGCGTTGATGATGAAGCTCTGCAGGGCGCAGGCGGCGAGGTCGCGCTCCGACTCCGGCATGGGGGAGACGTAGGTATCGGACAGTATGCCGTCGAAGAAGGCCGTTTTGTCCTCGATGGATGTCCGCTCCGCCCCGAGGGCGTAATCGGCCACTTCCTCGATGGAGGCCAGGTCCGGCCCCGCCGCTTTGCGGTAGAGGAAGGAGTGGGGGACGTCGCTGGCTCCCTTGCGCACGGTGAGCACGTTGGCGTTGGTGTGGCTGGCCAGCACCACGGTGAGTTCGTCACTGCTACCGCCGGGCGTCCAGCGCAGGCCGGAGTAGCCCTGGGGCTCGAAGGTGTAGACCTTGTGGGCGTAGGGCAGGGGATATCCCGCCGGCGAGTCCCAGATCCAGCCCGTGTCCGTGATGTCGGCATAGCTCAGCGCCACGCCGGTGGCGTCGTCCACGGCCACGCTCTCCCAGAAATTGACGCCGTAGGCGGCCGGGTCGTTGTTGCGGCTCTCGTCCGCGTAAGAGTACCTGGTGCGGTACTTGTACCCGGAGGAGGCCCCGCCCAGCGCCACCGGGGCGGCGGCCCCGGTGTTGTCGTCCTTGTGCGGCCGCACCAGGATGAACTCGCCGCCGCCGAGGTCCCCCTGCACCGCGATGGTCACGTAGAAGAAGGGGGCCGAGGAGAGCTTGGCGTCCTGCGGGTAGAAGGGGGCGGTGAGGGTGACGGTGGCCTGGAAGGACAGGGCCGGGTCGGAGCAGGCGTAGGACACCCCGGTCAGGGTCAACTCCTGGTCTATGTCAGAGAAGACGGGGTAACGGTCGGTGAAGGGGAGGCAGCGGATGTCGCCCTGCGCGTCCTTGAAGGCCAGAACCAGCTCGGAGAGGTCCTCGGTCCAGGTGCCCAGGGGGGACTGGCGCCAGCCCAGCAGCTGCGGCACGGGGTTGATCATGAAGCGCGAGCCCAGGCGGCCGAGGACGGCCTCGTGCACGTCCTGTCCCTCACCGTTCACGAAACGCAGCGGATAGGCGCTCCAGTGGCGGTTCTCCATGACGTTGATCTCCAGCGCCGTCTCCCCGACGGTGATGAGCCTGATATTGCAGATGGTGGCCTCCCTGCTCCCATCCAGGGAATTGAACCAGAGGTCCAGCCTGCCGTCGCTGGTGTCCACGATGGGCACCGTCACCTGGTAGGCGGCGTTGAGGCCGACCTTCGCCGCTATGTCCACATCGGTAAGGGACGGGATCTTGTCGCCGTTGGCGTAGACGGTGAACTTTCGTTGACCCGGGGCGTACACCGGCTCTAAGAAACTGAACTCGATGCTGTAGGAGCCGCGGGAGAGGCCGCTGAGTACGTAATGGAAATCCCTCCCCCAGCGCTCCTGCACGAACTTGTACGGCTGCCGGGTGATGTTGTTGGTGCCGCTGATGTTGCTGCCCGTATGGGTGGAGGTGGCGGAAGAGCCCTGCAGCTCGACCACGATGCGGCCCTCGTCGGCGCGCGCTTCCGCCGCGGGCACGAGCAGCAGCACCGCCGCCAGCCCCAGGACCAGGAACGCCACCCAAAGGCCGGGCCGCCGACCGGAGCCCGGGCTTCCTTCCGCGCCGCTCCGGTCCCGGCTGGCGCGCGGGCTTCCTTCCGCGCCGCTCCCGTGCTCGCCAGCCGGGGCACTGGTCCGGCAGGCCCCTCCTATAACCTTCATGCCGTCACATCCCTCACGGTGATGCCTTTCCAACACTCCCATACCGCCGCATCTCCCCCGGTCATCCGCTATCGGTCCCGCCTCCAGCCCTAAAAAGCCCCGCCGGCGGCGTCGTACCCAGGCCCGCAGCTCCCGCCGCTCCAAACCGCGCTCCCGTAGTCGAAATACATGGGACGCTCGGCCACCACCGCGTAGTCGGAGGTGACGCGCATGGAGACGTCCTTGTCCGGCCCCACCGCGTCGTTCACGCTCACGGTGAGGCGGCTGCGCGCCGGGACCTCCCAGGTCTGGACCACGTTGTCCCCCTGCCCGCTCCCCAGCATGTACTCCACCGTGACCTGAGCGCCCGCGTCGCCGGGGTTGGCCAGGGTGAGGTATTCCACGAAGCCGGCGCGGGTGGTCCCCTCGGCGAAATACCAGGAGGTGGCGGGCGCGGCGGCCCCCATGACGTTATGGCCGCCGGGGAAATGGCCGGCGAAATCGAAATACATGGGACGCTCGGCCACCACCGCGTAGTCGGAGGTGACGCGCATGGAGACGTCCTTGTCCGGCCCCACCGCGTCGTTCACGCTCACGGTGAGGCGGCTGCGCGCCGGGACCTCCCAGG